>JAAZVL010000218.1 GCA_018623515.1 Marinobacter sp. | reverse complement strand
TACCCATCCGGCAACCACGACCCATGGCCGATTGTCGCCCGAGGATAAGGATCACGCAGGTATTACCGAAAACCTGATCCGGTTGTCGGTCGGCATCGAGGACGTCGAGGATCTGAAAACAGATCTGATGCGAGGCTTCGACGCCCTGGGCAGTTAAAGTAACGGACACGTCAGAGCATTCATGGCCGAAACCGCAAAAGCTAAGAAAGCATCCCCGGAACTTACGGAAAAGCAGCAGCGTTTTCGCCGTCTCGCCGCACAGGGCGCGCGCGAGGGTGCGGTTATTGCGCTGATTGCCCTGGCGATCTATCTGGCCATGGCCCTGGTTACCTTTACCCCGGGTGACCCGGGGTGGGCGAGCATCGGGCATGATACCTCGGTCCGCAACTATGCCGGCCGCACCGGTGCCTGGCTGGCCAGTCTGTTCATGGATTTCTTTGGCCACATGGCCTATCTCTTCCCGGTAATGATCGCCGGCTACGCGATCATGCTGGTCCGGCGACGCAACGAATCGCTGGACCTGCACTGGCCGTTGTTCCTGATGCGCTTTGGCGGGTTCCTACTGATCCTCCTGTCGGCGACGAGCCTGCTATCCCTGTATTCGGTTTTCGGGCTTGGCGTGTCCTCGGGTGGCGTTCTGGGCACAGCGGTCTCCGAGGCCATGGTCCGGTTTTTCAACCTGCCGGCAACGACGCTCCTGCTGATCGCGATCTTCCTGTTCGCCCTTACCGTGACCACTGGCCTTTCCTGGTTCTGGCTGATGGATCAGGTGGGTGGTCTCACCCTGCGATTCGGACAATTCCTCAAGAGTCTGTTTACCTCCAGCGGCGACAAGCCGGCAAAGCCCAAGGCCGAGCCAAAAGCACCTGAGGTTCCGAAGAAAGAACCGCCCATCGTAAATGATCGGGTTGAAAGTAAAAGCGAGGCTGCCGGAGGCAAGAAGAGTCGTTGGTGGCACCGTTTGCCCGGCCTGGGACCCCGCAAGCAGAAACCCGCGGCGACGGCCCAACGCAGGGAGCCGGGTCTCGACGGGCTGAGTGCCTCCGATCCGGCCGAGCCGGCGCGGCTGGAGAATTTCAGTGCACGGGATAACGGCGATAAGCCCGAACCCCGGCCCAAGGCGGCAAAAGCGGAGGCGCAGCCTCAGCCGGCCTCCCGCTCGTTCAAGATCTCCCCGTTCAAGAAAGAGGATCAGTCGAAGGCGGAGAACGGCAAGAAACCGGGGCAGGGGTCCCTGCTGGAGGATATCGAAAGCCCGATTCCTCCGCTGACGCTGCTGGATCCCCCCGAGGAGCACAAGGAGAAAGGCTACTCCGAGGAATCCCTGGAGCACATGTCCCGTCTGCTTGAGGAGAAGTTGGCGGATTTCGGGGTCTCCGTGGAGGTGGTCGAGGTTAATCCGGGCCCGGTCATTACCCGGTTCGAGATCAAGCCTGCCCCCGGTGTGAAGGTGAGCAAGATCTCCAACCTGGCCAAGGATCTGGCACGGTCCCTGGCGGTGCTCAGCGTGCGGGTGGTGGAAGTTATTCCCGGCAAGTCGGTGGTCGGTATCGAAATTCCGAATGAGGAGCGGGAAATGGTCCGTCTCTCCGAGGTGCTTGGCGCCCGGGTATTCAAGGAGAGCTCCTCGCCACTGACCCTGGCCCTGGGCAACGACATTGGCGGCAATCCGGTAGTGGCCAACCTGGCCAAGATGCCGCACCTGCTGGTGGCCGGTACCACCGGTTCCGGTAAGTCCGTAGGCGTCAACGCCATGCTGCTGAGCATGTTGCTGAAGGCCACCCCGGAGGAGGTGCGGTTCATCATGGTGGACCCGAAGATGCTGGAGCTCAGCATCTATGACGGTATCCCCCACCTGCTGGCTCCGGTAGTGACCGACATGAAGGAAGCGGCCAACGCCCTGCGCTGGTGTGTGGCCGAGATGGAGCGCCGTTACAAGCTGATGGCTAACCTGGGCGTCCGGAACATCGCCGGTTACAACCGCAAGATCAAGGATGCCGAGGCCGCCGGTGAGCCCATACTGGATCCGTTGTGGAAACCTGACGAATATCTCGAAAACGACGAGGAGAACCGGCCGGAACTCGAAACCTTGCCGTTCATTGTCGTCGTCATCGACGAATTTGCCGACATGATGATGATCGTCGGCAAAAAGGTCGAGGAGCTGATCGCCCGTATTGCCCAGAAGGCGAGAGCGGCAGGTATCCATCTGATTCTTGCCACCCAGCGTCCGTCGGTGGATGTGATTACCGGCCTGATCAAGGCCAACATCCCGACCCGGATGTCCTTCCAGGTGTCGTCCAAGATCGATTCCCGGACCGTCCTGGACCAGGGTGGTGCGGAGCAGCTGCTGGGCCACGGTGACATGCTGTATCTGCCCCCGGGCTCCGGTCTGCCGGTCCGCGTCCATGGCGCCTTTGTCGATGACGATGAAGTTCACCGGGTGGTCAGCGCCTGGAAAGCCCGCGGGGAACCTGTATACGTAGATGACGTTCTCAATGGTGCGGAAGGTGAGAGCCTGCCCGGGGTCCCGACCCTCAGCGAAGGTGGCGGCGACAGCGAGGGTGATTCGCTGTATGACGAAGCGGTGGCGTTTGTCACCGAAGGCCGACGGGTATCCATTTCATCGGTACAGCGTAAATTCAAGATTGGCTACAACCGGGCTGCGAACCTGGTGGAAGCCATGGAGGCGTCGGGCGTGGTAAGTCCTGCCGGGCACAACGGTGCCCGCGAGGTCCTGGCCCCGCCGCCGCCCAGAGACTAGGAGTCAACCTATGACAGTACGCCATTTGAAAGTCGTGTTTGCCCTGGTGATCGGGCTGATGCTCAGCCTCGGCACGGCGACGGCGGAAGAAAGCGAGGCCCAGAGCCGGGAAGCGGCATCCGAGCTTGCCTCCATCCTCAAGAGTTATGAATCCTACCAGGCCGACTTCATCCAGATTGTGGTGAACGAGAACGGTAACCGGGTACAGGAAACCCGGGGCGAGCTGAAAGCCAAGCGCCCGGGGCTTTTTTACTGGGAAACCAGTGCGCCCTTGCCCCAGTTCATCGTCAGCAACGGGGAAACGGTAGAGGTTTACGATCCGGACCTGGAACAGGTAACCATTCATAAGCTCGATGACCGCGTACAGACGACACCGGCCCTGCTGCTCAGTGGCGAGGTCGACAATCTGGATGAAACCTACAAGGTGTCCCAGCGCCGGATCGGCGACAATACCCGGGAGTTCACGCTTGAGCCACGGAGCCCGGATTCCCTGTTTACCTCCCTGCGTCTGAGTTTCTTCAAGGGAGAACTGCAGGAGATGCGAATGGAGGATTCCCTGTCCCAGCTCAGTATCCTGAGCTTTGACGACATCCGGCTCAATGAGGCCGTGGACGCCAGCGCCTTTACTCTGGAGTATCCCGACGGCGTGGATATTATCCGGGACGGAGCCTGATGCAGGACAGCCTTTTCGACGAGCCCGCGGGATTCCAGCCGCTGGCGGCGCGGATGCGGCCCAAGACCCTGGATGAGTATGTCGGCCAGGCCCATCTGGTAGGGCCCGGCAAACCCCTTCGCCGTGCAGTAGAGCAGGGTCAGTTGCACTCGATGATTCTCTGGGGGCCACCCGGGGTGGGCAAGACGACCTTTGCCCAATTGCTGGCGAACGTGGGCAACCTGAGTTTCGAGACCATTTCGGCGGTTCTGAGTGGCGTGAAGGAGATTCGCGCTGTTGTCGAACGCGCCCGGAATCGCAAGCAGAGCGAAGGGCGCGATACCTTGCTGTTCGTGGACGAGGTCCACCGCTTCAACAAAAGCCAGCAAGACGCTTTCCTGCCGCATATTGAAGACGGCACCTTCATTTTCGTGGGTGCCACCACGGAGAACCCTTCCTTCGAGCTCAACAGCGCCTTGCTGTCACGCACCCGCGTGTATGTGCTCAAGAATCTCGAAGAGTCTGACATCCTGGTCCTTTTGCATCGGGCGCTTGGCTCCGAGCAGGGCTTTGCCGGCCGGCTTGTGGTTCCGGACCGGGTGCTGGAGCTGATGGCCTCGGCCTCCGGGGGCGATGCCCGCAGGGCATTGAACATCCTGGAGGTGGCCGCCGATCTGGCCGAACCCGGTGAGGATGGCACGGATACCATCACCGAGGCGGTTCTGGAGCAGGTGATGCAGACGAGCCTGCGGCGCTTCGACAAGGGCGGTGACGTCTTTTACGACCAGATCTCGGCCCTGCACAAGTCCGTGCGCGGCTCGGATCCGGATGGCTCGCTGTACTGGCTGTGCCGGATGCTCGACGGGGGCTGTGACCCGCTATATGTGGCTCGCCGGCTCGTGCGCATTGCCAGCGAAGACATCGGCAACGCCGACCCGAGAGCCCTTCAGCTGAGCATGGATGCCTGGGATGCCCAGGAGCGGCTGGGATCCCCGGAGGGTGAACTGGCCCTGGCTCAGGCGGTCACCTACCTGGCCCTTTCGCCCAAGAGCAACGCGGTCTACAAGGCGTTTAACCAGTGCATGGCCGATATCCGCCAGGACCCGGATTACGAGGTGCCCCCGCATCTGCGGAATGCACCAACCAAACTGCTCAAGTCCATGGGCCACGGCGACAGCTATCGCTACGCCCACGATGAGCCGGAGGCCTTTGCCGCCGGAGAGTCCTACCTGCCGGAAGCCATCCATTCCCGTCGGTACTACGAGCCGGTCAACCGGGGGCTCGAAATCAAGCTGGCCGAAAAACGCCAGCGCCTGCATGCCCGCAACGCTGAAAGCCCCAACAAACGCTATTCCTGAGGCCCCACGGTGGTCACCGCGGCC
>JAAZVL010000055.1 GCA_018623515.1 Marinobacter sp. | reverse complement strand
GGCGGCTGCTTCGTAATCAGCGACCTGTGCAGCCACGACCAGGACTGGGCCAAGGAAAACTGCGGCGACCTCTGGCTCGGTTTCGAGCCCGAGGAACTGACCAGCTGGGCAACCGATGCCGATCTGGTCGCCGGCGAGCAGCTGTTTATCGGCCTGCGCAACGGCTTCCAGGTGCAGGTACGGGAATTCTGGAAAACCTCCAGACCGGCCTGAAAGAACGGCCAAACAGGAATATCAAAAATTTTTGATATGGGTGTAGGTAGTTTTACGTATGCCCTGACAACCATCAACAACCAGGCAGCCGGCACCGGTCATGTTTGACCCCCGGCACGAATTTGAAGCGCTCACAGAGGAGCAAACACCTATGTCTGATTACAACATCTTTACCTCCGAATCGGTCTCCGAAGGCCATCCGGACAAACTGGCGGATCAGATCTCCGACGCCGTCCTGGATGCCATCCTGACCGAAGACAAGCACGCCCGCGTGGCCTGTGAAACCATGGTCAAGACCGGCGTTGCCATCATCGGCGGCGAAATCACCACCAGCGCCTGGGTTGACCTGGAAGACCTGGTACGCGGCGTGATCAACGACATCGGTTACACCTCCTCGGATGTGGGCTACGACGGCAGCACCTGCGGCGTGATCAACATCATCGGCAAGCAGTCCGTCGACATCGCCCAGGGCGTTGATCGTCAGAAGCCCGAAGACCAGGGCGCCGGCGACCAGGGCCTGATGTTCGGCTTCGCCAGCAACGAGACCGATGTGCTCATGCCCGCACCGATCACCTATTCCCACCGACTGGTCCAACGCCAGGCCGAAGCCCGCAAGAGCGGCCTGCTGCCCTGGCTGCGGCCGGACGCCAAGAGCCAGGTGACCTGCCGCTACGAGAACGGCAAGGTGACCGGCATCGACGCCGTGGTCCTGTCCACCCAGCACGACCCGGACGTCAGTCAGGACGACCTGAAAGAAGCGGTAATGGAACTGATCGTCAAGCACGCCCTGCCGGCAGAGCTGCTGCACAAGGACACCCAGTTCCACATCAACCCGACCGGCAAGTTCGTCATCGGCGGCCCGGTGGGTGACTGTGGCCTGACCGGCCGGAAGATCATCGTCGACACTTACGGCGGCATGGCCCGCCACGGCGGCGGCGCGTTCTCCGGCAAGGACCCGTCCAAGGTCGACCGTTCCGCGGCCTACGCCGGCCGTTATGTGGCCAAGAACATCGTCGCCGCCGGCCTGGCCGACAAGTGCGAGATCCAGGTCTCCTACGCCATCGGTGTGGCAGAGCCGACCTCGATCTCCCTGAACACCTTCGGCACCGGCAAGATCAGCGACGACAAGATCATCGAACTGGTCCGCCAGAACTTCGACCTGCGTCCGTATGCCATCACCCGCATGCTGGACCTGCTGCACCCGATGTATCGTCAAACCGCAGCTTATGGTCACTTCGGCCGCGACCCGTTCGAGATGACCGTCGGCAACGACACCTTCACCGCCTTCCCATGGGAGAAGACCGACCGCGCCGAGGCGATTCGGGATGCTTCTGGAGTTGAAAGCGCAGGGTCTGGCCTCTGAGCCGGGTTCGATCTGGGATAGCCCGCCACCTGTGGGGGTGGCGGCGCTGAGGTAAGGCCTTTGCGGACACGCTACGAGCACATCCATGTGCGCTTGTTTCGGGCCGTCCATGGCCCTCAACAGTCCGCAAAGGCCTTACCTCACCACCGCTTGGACAGCCGATGATGGCTGATCGGCAGAACAACTCAAGCGGGCCGAATCATTAATTTTTGATTCAGGCCAAACCTACATAATGGGCGTATTCATGACCGCAAACGCCCAAAGATTGAGAGAGGAGGTGGGGCACTGCTTCCGTGGAATGTTGAAGGCCAAGGATGGCCTGAAACAAGCGCACATGGACGTGCTCGTAGCGGTTCCACGGAAGCAGTGCCCCACCTCCGGCACCGCCCAAACTAGAGGCCAGGGGAACATCAAACTCCCAGGGCCAGAACAGAACTGACAGGAGAAAACCATGAGCACTCCGGCAGAAAAGCTGAACAACTTCGACGACTACAAAGTCCGCGACATCTCCCTGGCCGACTGGGGCCGCAAGGAAATCAAGATCGCCGAAGGCGAAATGCCCGCCCTGATGGCCCTGCGTAACAAATACAAGGCAGAGCAGCCACTCAAAGGCGCCAACATCATGGGCTGCATCCACATGACCATCCAGACCGCGGTGCTCATTGAAACCCTGGTTGAGCTGGGCGCCAACGTCCGCTGGTCCTCCTGCAACATCTTCTCCACCCAGGACCAGGCCGCAGCCGCCATTGCCGCCCAGGGCATTCCCGTGTTCGCCTGGAAAGGCGAGACCGAGGAAGAGTACGAGTGGTGCCTCGAGCGCACCGTGGGTGCAGATGTCGACGGCTGGGAACCGAACATGATCCTGGACGACGGCGGCGACCTCACCGCCCTGCTCCACGACAAATACCCGGAAATCCTCGAAAAATGCCACGGCATCACCGAGGAAACCACCACCGGCGTTCACCGCCTGCAGGAAATGCTGCGCGAAGGCACCCTGAAGGTGCCCGCGATCAACGTGAACGATGCCGGGACCAAGTCCAAGAACGACAACAAGTACGGCTGTCGCCACAGCCTGAACGACGCCATCAAGCGTGCCACCGACCACCTGCTCTCCGGCAAGAAAGCCCTGGTGATCGGCTACGGTGACGTGGGCAAGGGTTCCGCCCTGTCCCTGCGTCAGGAAGGCATGATCGTGAAGGTCACCGAAGCGGATCCGATCTGCGCCATGCAGGCCTGCATGGACGGCTTTGAGGTGGTGTCTCCGTACATTGACGGTTTGAACACCGGCACCGAGCAGGGCATCAACAAGGACCTGCTGGGCAACACCGACCTGCTGGTGACCACCACCGGTAACGTCAACGTGTGCGATGCCAACATGCTCAAGGCCCTGAAGAGCGGCGCCGTGGTGTGCAACATCGGCCACTTCGACAACGAGATCGACACCGCCTACATGCGCAGGAACTGGGAGTGGGACGAGGTCAAGCCACAGGTTCACGTGATCTACCGTGACAAGGCCACCAACGACCACCTGATCCTGCTGTCCGAAGGCCGTCTGGTGAACCTGGGCAACGCCACCGGTCACCCGTCGCGTATCATGGACGGCTCCTTTGCCAACCAGGTTCTAGCGCAGATGTACCTCTTCGAGCGCAAGTTCGGCGATCTGCCGGAAGAGTCCAAGTCCAAGGGTGTCTACGTCCAGGTCCTGCCCAAGCAGCTGGATGAGGAAGTGGCCCGGGCCATGGTGGAAGGTTTTGGTGGCGTGATCACCAAGATGACTCCGGAGCAGGCGAAATACATCGGTGTACCGGTCGAAGGGCCGTACAAGCCGGAAAGCTACAGGTACTGAGCGGAACAGATCATGGAATCCCAGAAGCAATTCAAGCGCCGCTTCAGCTTCGAGTTTTTCCCGCCCAAGACCGACCAGGGCAAGGAGAAGCTGCAAACGGTGCGCAACCAGCTGGCCGAGGTGAACCCGGATTTTTTCTCGGTCACCTTCGGCGCAGGCGGCTCGACCCGCGACCGCACCATTGAAACCGTGCTCAATTTGCACAAGCAGGGCATTTCCACGGCGCCGCACTTGTCCTGCGTGGGTGGTACCCGAGAGGAAATCGGCGAGCTGCTGGATGTGTATAAGGAAAACGGCATCAACCGGATCGTCGCCCTTCGGGGCGATCTGCCCTCGGGTATGGGGGCCTCCGGAGAGCTGCGCTACGCCAACGAGCTGGTGGAATTCATCCGGGAACACAGCGGCGATCACTTCAACCTGGAAGTGGCCGCCTACCCCGAGTTCCACCCCCAGGCCCGCAACGCCGAGGAAGATCTGAAGAACTTTGCCCGCAAGGTACAGGCCGGCGCCAACAGTGCCATCACCCAGTACTTCTTCAATGCGGACAGCTACTTCTACTTCATTGAGCGCCTGGAGAAGATGGGAGTCACCATTCCGGTGGTGCCGGGCATCATGCCCATCGTCAACTTCTCCAGCCTGGTGCGGTTCTCCGACATGTGCGGCGCGGAAATTCCCCGGTGGATCCGCAAGCAGCTGGAAGCCTATGGCGACGACAGCGACAGCATCCGCAAGTTTGGCGAGGAAGTGGTAACCGACATGTGTGAACGCCTGCTGAAGGCAGGTGCGCCGGGGCTGCACTTCTATACGCTGAACCAGGCGGAGCCTAGTCTGAGCATCTGGAAGAACCTGGGTATCGGGGATCGCGAGAAAATCGCATTCTGAATGCTGAAAATGGGGTCAGAAGAAAGCGTTCTTCAGACCCCGGTGCCACCATCAATCTCCGGATTCACGCTGAACATGGGGTCAGAAGAAAGCTTTCTTCTGACCCCACTTTCACCCCGCCAAGCATTTGATTTTCAGCACCCTGATCGGTAATAGTCTAAAGTGTATGTGTTGCAATCCCATAAACGCTCCCCGGAAGCCACGGTCATCAGCAGTGGTTGTTCCGGCTTGCCTTACCGGGCAAACGGGGCCTGACAAAAAGCAAAAGGAGAAAGCATGAGCACGAAATGGCTGAAGACTCTTGGCGCCAGCCTGGCACTGACAGTGGCGGCGGGAACAGCTAGCGCGGAAAACCTGAAAGTGGTCACCGACCCGAGCTTCGTTCCGTTCGAGATGATGGATCAGGAAACCGGCGAGATGATCGGTTTCGACATGGAAATCATCGCCGAAGTGGCCAAGCGTGCAGGCTTTGAATACGACCTGCAGACCATGGACTTCAATGGCATCATCCCGGCCCTGCAGACCGGTAACGTGGATATTGCCATTGCCGGTATCACCATCACCGAAGAGCGCGAGCAAATCGTCGACTTTTCCGACCCTTACTACGACTCCGGTCTGCGCATCCTGGTTCGCGAAGGCAGCGACATGAAGGAGTTGAGCGATCTGGAAGGCAAGAAGATCGGCACCAAGATCGGTAGTACCTCCTACGATTTCCTGATGGCCAACCTGGAAGCAGATGACGGTGTAACCCCCTACCCGGGCAGCTCCGACATGTACATGGCCCTGATGTCCCAGGCTATCGACGCAGTCTTCTATGACGCCCCCAACGTTGGCTACTTCGCCCGCACCAAGGGTGAAGGCAAAGTCACCACCGTCGGCCCGCTGTACGAAGGCCAGCAGTATGGTATTGCCCTGGTCGAGGGCAGCGAGTGGGTTGACGAAGTCAACGCTGCACTGGCTTCCATGAAGGAAGACGGTACCTACAAGAGCATCTACGAGAAGTGGTTCGGCCCGATGCCGGAAGGCATGTAAGGGCTGGAGGATCATCCGATCCGATTCCCCGCGCCGGGGCCCCTGTGCCCCGGCTGTTCCTGACTCCAACCTCCTGCGGAGACACTAACCGTGGAATTCCAGTTTCAGTTCGATTGGCAAGCAGCCATCGACTCTATTCCCTTTCTGCTCAAAGGGATCCCCTACACCCTGTTGATCTCGTTTGGCGGCCTGCTCATCGGTTTCGTGCTGGGCATTATTTTCGGCCTGCTGAGCATCAACAAGAAGTGGTTCCTGCGCTGGCCGGCAACCGCTTACATCGAAATCTTCCGGGGCACACCGATCCTGGTTCAGGTGCTGTTCATCTTCTACGGCCTGCCTGATCTCATCGGCTCGCCGATCAATCCGTTGACGGCCGGTATTGCCGCCATTGCCCTGAACTCGGGCGCCTACATCTCGGAAGTGGTTCGTGGTGGCGTACAGTCCATCGACAAAGGCCAGACCGAAGCCGGCCTCTCCCTGGGCCTGTCCCGGACCCAGACCTTCTGGTCCATCATCTGGCCCCAGGCCTTCCGCCGCATGATTCCGCCTCTGGGCAACCAGGCCATTGTCAGTATCAAGGATACCTCCCTGTTCTCCGTTATCGGTGTCGGTGAGCTGGTCCGCCAGGGTCAGATCTACATCGCCAACACCTTTACCGCGTTCGAGGTTTATTTTGTGGTGGCGATCCTTTATCTGGCGATCACGCTGTCCCTGTCATTGATCCTCCGCCTGGTAGAGCGGCGCGGACTGGCTTCTGTCTGAAGGAAAGGTACCCATGACTCATATCGTAGAAATGAAGGGCATGAACAAGTACTTCGGCAAGCTGCATGTCCTCAAGAACATTGACCTGACGGTCGAACAAGGTGAAGTGGTAGTGATCATCGGTGCCAGTGGCTCCGGCAAGTCCACCCTGATCCGCTGTGTGAACGGTCTGGAAGAATTCGAATCCGGCAAACTGGTGGTGGATGGCCAGGCGCTCGCCCCCAAGGGCGGCAACCAGAAAGCCCTGACCGAGATCCGCAAGGAAGTGGGCATGGTGTTCCAGCAGTTCAACCTGTTTCCTCACCTGACGGTGAAGAAAAACGTCATGCTGGGCCCCATGAAGGTGAAGAACGCCTCGCAGGTGGTTGCCAATGCCACCGCCGAGCGCCTGCTGAACCGGGTCGGCATCGGCAACCAGGCCGACAAGTACCCGAGCCACCTCTCCGGGGGGCAGCAGCAACGGGTGGCCATCGCCCGCGCCCTGGCCATGGAACCACGCCTGATGCTGTTTGACGAGCCCACATCGGCACTGGATCCGGAGATGATCGGTGAGGTGCTGGACGTCATGCGGGAACTGGCCAAGGAAGGGATGACCATGATGGTCGTGACCCACGAAATGGGCTTCGCCCGGGAAGTGGCGGACCGGGTCATCTACATCCACGAAGGCCAGATCGTGGAACAGGGCAAGCCGGACGATGTGTTCGACAACCCCCAGAACGAACGCACCCAGGCGTTCCTCTCACGGGTACTCGCCCACTGACCGACCCAGCGAAAGCCCCCATCCGGGGGTTTTTCAGTTTCAGTGGCCCATTACAACAACTGGCAGGTCGCCTGGTACTCCCGCTCGATCTTGGCGTGGCAATCGTCCGCCAGGAACTTCGCCACCTTCTTACCCAGAAGCGGTACATCGCAGCGAACACTCAGCAGCACATGATTGGTGCACTGTTCCTCGGAACCCAGCAACCGCATCATGCCCTTGATCTTCGCCGGCACGTTCTCGATGTGCACCCGGAACTCGCAATGCCATTCCTCATCACTCTTGCGGAACCAGTGCTCCTCCTGGCGAACGCGATTCCATTCCCGATGGAAGCTGGCCAGGATTCCGGGCACCTCAAGTGAGGTTGTCACTTCCCGCTCAATAACCAGTTTCGCCGATACATCATCCTTGACCAGCTCGGGCACACATACGTTGCGGGAACCGAGCCGGGCATTCTTCTCCAGGATATGATCCTTCCGAAAAAAGATGCCCAGCACCTGCTCCAGACTAGCTTCATAGGGGTGTTCCAGTTCGATTTGCATGGGTGGTCTCCGTATCTTGTCCGTCAGATTCTGCGGACATTGACCACCACCGGCATTGGCCGTCAGGTCAGCCAATCGGGGCGCGCTAGCCAGACTCCGCTGTTAACTGTAATATCCGCACAGGTTAACAGCGCCCAATCAAAACCAGACAACGTGACCGGAGAATCATCATGCGCAACGCCGATCTCGTCGCCCGCGATCTTAAATCCGTGTGGCACCCGTGCACACAAATGAAAGATCACGAATCCCTGCCCCTCATACCGATCAAACGGGGCGAAGGCGTCTGGCTGGAAGACTTCGAAGGCAATCGCTACATCGACGCGGTGAGTTCCTGGTGGGTCAATTTGTTCGGCCATGCCAACCCCCGCATCAACGCTGCCATCCAGGAACAGATCGGCAAGCTTGAGCACGTGATCCTTGCCGGCTTCAGCCACGAACCGGTGGTCAATCTCTCGGAGCGGCTGATCGAAGTCACGCCCGAGGGTCTCAACAAGTGCTTCTACGCCGACAACGGCTCGTCGGCCATCGAAGCGGCCCTGAAGATGAGCTACCACTACTGGAAAAACCACGGCAAGCCGGGCAAGAAGAACTTCGTCAACCTCAGTAACAGCTACCACGGCGAAACCCTCGGCGCCCTGGCCCTCGGCGACGTTGCCCTCTACAAGGACACCTATCAGCCGCTGCTGATGGAAGTGCTTACGGCCCCCTCCCCGGATGCCTTCAATAAAGAAGCGGGTGAGACCGATGAGGAATACGCCCTGCGCCAGTTCCAGGCCATGGAAAAACTCCTGGCGGAGAAACACGAGGAAATCTGTGCCGTGGTGGTTGAACCGCTGATCCAGTGCGCCGGCGGCATGCGCATGCACCATCCCATCTACCACACCAAACTGCGCGAGGCCTGCAACCGATACAACGTGCACCTGATCGCCGACGAGATTGCGGTCGGCTTCGGCCGCACCGGCACCCTGTTCGCCTGCGAACAATCCGGCATCACCCCGGATTTCATGTGCCTCTCGAAGGGACTGACCGCCGGTTACCTGCCCCTGTCGGTGGTCCTGACCACCGATGACGTCTACAACGCATTCTACGACGACTACGAAACCCTCCGCGCCTTCCTGCACAGCCACAGCTACACCGGCAACCCCATCGGCTGCGCCGTGGCCCTGGCCACCCTCGACATCTTCCGGGACGACAACGTCATCGAAAACAACCGGTACCTGTCCCGATGCCTTGGTGATGCTGTCGCCCACCTGGCAGACCACCCGAACGTCGGGGACATCCGCCAGCACGGCATGACCCTGGCGGTGGAAATGGTGAAAGACAAGGCCAGCAAAACCCCGTTCCCCTGGCAGGAACGCCGGGGCATCCGCGTCTACCAGCACGCCCTGACCCGGCAATCCCTGCTACGGCCCCTGGGTAACGTGGTATATTTCATGCCGCCGTACGTGATCACCGAGGAGCAGATCCGCCACCTCGCCCAGGTCGCGACCGAAGGTATCGAAATTGCCGTAAAGGACTGACCCGAATGCGCATCCCCAGAATCTATACCGACTCGGAACTAAAGGTTGGCAACGCCTGCGAACTGGACGAAAAAGCCGCCCAGCACGTAGGCCGGGTTCTGAGGATGCAGCCCGGACAGCCACTGATCCTGTTCAATGGCGACGGCCGCGATTACGACGCCACCATCCAGGATGCCAGCAAAAAACACGTCCAGGTGGAAATCGCCGGAGCAACCGCTACCACCACCGAGTCACCACTGGAGATCGTCCTTGGTCAGACCCTGTCCAAGGGCGACCGCATGGACTACGCCGTCCAGAAAGCCGTGGAAATGGGCGTCAGCCAGATCGTACCGCTCACCACCGAACGCTGCGACGTCAAACTCAAGGGCGACCGGGAAGACAAACGCCTGCGCCACTGGCAACAGGTTGCCATCAGCGCCGCCGAACAATGCGGCCGCGCCCGCGTTCCTGAAATCCTCCCGGTCATGAACCTGAGCGAGTGGTTCGAACACAGCCAGACCTGCGACCTGCGCCTGGTCCTGCACCACCGCACCGAACAGAGCCTGAAATCCCTGGCCACACCCGACTCTGTGGCCTTGATGATCGGCCCGGAAGGCGGCCTGAGCCCGGAAGAAATCGAGGCAGCCGAACAATCCGGGTTCCTCGCGGTGGCACTCGGCCCCCGCGTGCTGCGCACCGAAACCGCTCCGGTAGCCGCCATGGCCCTGTGCCAATGGCTCTGGGGCGATATCGGCACCTGATCGCTACGACCGTGCCGCCGTCCCGTATCGGCTTCTCAGTCATTGACAGTTACAGGACCGGCCAACATTATCCCTGTCTGACAAAAATGCAGTAAGGGGCCCCTCATTGGATGGGGCGTTTATTCGGGGAGGGCTGTCCAAAACTGTGCGGAGCCATGGATGGCGGAGCCCAAGCGTCACATGGACGTGCCGCCAGGAGCGTGTTTTGGACAGCCCTCCCCGAATAAACGCATGCTCCCAAGTAAAAAATAAAGAGAGAGCGCGAGTACCGGATGACAAGCCTGCTGACGACCCAAGAATTCTGGCAATACCTGAGCATCCCCGTGATCGCAGCCCTGATCGGCTGGACCACCAACTGGCTTGCCATAAAGATGACCTTCTACCCCCTGGAATTCATCGGCAAACCACCCCTGCTCGGCTGGCAGGGCATCATTCCCTCCAAGGCCCGCAAAATGGCCGCCATCAGCGTCGATGCCACCATCTCCAAGATTGGCACCGTCCAGGAAATCTTCCAACAGATCGACCCCAAGGTACTGGCCGCCCACATCGTCCACTCCGTCGACCCCCGCATCGAAGAATACGTGGACGAAATGATGCTCCGGGAATACCCCACCTTCTGGGAAAACCTGCCCGCCTCCGCCCGCAAGATGGTCTATGACCGGGTCAGAAAATCCACCCCGCAACTGGTGGACAACCTGGTCGAGGACATTTCCGACAATATCGAAGACCTGCTGGACATCAAAGGCATGGTTATCGAGCGGCTGGCCAAAGACAAACAACTGCTGAACCGCATCTTCCTCGAGTGCGGCGAAGTGGAATTCCGCTTCATCATCAACTCCGGCCTGTACTTCGGCTTCCTGTTCGGCCTGATCCAGATGGCCGTCTGGTATGTCTACCCGAGCTGGTGGGTACTGCCCTTCTTCGGCCTGCTGGTCGGCTGGGCCACCAACTGGATCGCCTTGAACGTCATCTTCCGGCCATTACGGGAGAAAAAGGTAGGACCGCTGAAGATCCAGGGTCTGTTCCTGAAGCGTCAGCCAGAGGTGGCCGAATCTTTCTGCCACATTGTCACCCACGAAATCCTCACCGTGGGCAACATCATCCGTGCAATCCTCGAAGGCCCGAAAGGAGACCGGGCCCGCAACATGGTGAAAAAGCACATCAAACCGCTGGTGGATGAAACCGCAGGCATGGGCAAGGCGCTGACCCAGATGGCCTTCGGCCCCACCGGCTTTGCCACCCTGAAGACCCAGGTGGGCGAAAAGGCCATCGAGATCTCCCAGACCTCCTTCAACAACCCGGTATTCGAAAAGGACCGGGCCCGGGCGGTGGAATCCATCATGGTGGAACGGATGATCGCCCTGTCATCGGAAGAGTTCCAGGATCTGCTAAGGCCCTGCTTTCAGGAAGACGAGATCAAGCTGATCCTGGTAGGCGCCTTCCTGGGTTTTGCCGCCGGTGTCTGCCAGCTGGTCTTCGTGTTCGGGGAAACCCTGCTCTGATCAACGGGTCCAGCAAGGGCCGGACCTGAGCAGTCGCTCAGGCCTTCGATTGCCGCAACAGCGAGGCCAGGGTTTCTGACTCCTGATCCCTCGCTCCATCCATGAGGCCCGGCGGCAGAATCAACGGCAGCCGGTCCACAACCCGATCCTCATCCTTACGGACAACATCCAGGATATTGCGGACCGTGATCAGGTCGAGCGCCCTCCCGGGCACCAGCTGATCGCCCTGCCTGCCTGCCAGGGACAGCAGTCCCGCGCGGATCAGCTTGTCACTGATGGTACGTGTCACCTCCCCCGGCACCCGGAGCCTGTGCTCCAGCGCCTCCTGTTGGGGAGCGGCCTCGCCTTCACTGAACGGCTTGGCCACCATCCACATGACCGCCAGGCCCACCCGCTCCTGGAGTTCCGGCGCCAGCTGAACCTGCCGTTTCTTTGCCACCGACCCCGGATACTGCAGATAGAACGCCAGGCTTGCACCCAGCAACAGGATCATCCAGTTCAGATAGATCCAGATCAGCAGAATGATGCCGATGGCAAAACTGGAATAGATGGCCGCGTACTTGGCCGAGCCGGCCACAAACGAGGCGAACAGCATGCCGGCGGCCTGCCAGGAAACCCCGGCCACGACACCGGCCGCGAAGGCATAGCGCAGCTTGACCCGGGTGTTGGGGATGAAGACGTAGACAAAGGTAAAGGCGGCAACCACCAGGAAGAATGGTGTGAATCGGCTGACCGTCAGGATCAGCGACCCGAAGGGCTCAATCTCCACCAGGGTCTGGACAATATCCGAGGAGAAAATAGTCGCGGTCACCCCGATCGCGGACACCATCAACAGCGGCCCGACCATGATCACGCTCAGGTAATTACTGAATCGCTGGGCCATGGAACGCATATCCGGCACCCGCCAGATCATGTTGAAAGACCGCTCGATCTTCTGTATCAGCGAAATCACCGTGTAGACCAGCAGGGCGAGCCCGACCGATCCCAGCACCCCCACTTTCATGTTGTCCACAAAGCCAAGAATACGCTCGGCAACTTCAATGCCCTGCGGCCCCATCGGCTCGAAGAACTGAAACAGAAAGGGCTCCATCCGCTCGTGCACGCCCAGGGCCTTGAGCACGGAGAAGCTGAGGGCAAGCAGCGGCACGATACTGAGCAGCGTGGTATAGACCAGGCTCATCGCATGCAGTGTGAGCTGCCCGCTGATTACGTCCCGCACCAGGGCGTAGACCGAACGACCGACTTTATAGAGCCAGGTCCAGGGCCACTTCTGGGGCGGATTGGGGTTCGCAAGAATCCAGTCTTCTGCGGCCTGCAGCCGTTCTTTGAGTTGGAATGAAGCCACGTGACATCCTGTTACACGAAATTTTAGCCAGTTTATCAGGGATATAAGCCGGTGCCCCAAAGTATGGCCGATAACCGGTGGTTTGCGAGGCCTAACCTGACAATATAACCATATCAGCTTTTAATCCTTCATCTTATAACCAGAGTTCTGTATAAACGGGCGCCATATTCGATATTTGTCAATGAACGGGTTTTCATTATGCGCCTCAAGACTGCTCTGGGCATTGCAGCCGCCTCCGCATTCCTGCCGTCGGTTGCCTCTGCCACCAATGGTTACTTCAGCCACGGTTACGGCACCATCAGTTCGGGCATGGCGGGCGCCGGTGCCGCACTGGCGCAGGACAGCATCGCCGCTGCCACCAACCCGGCCGGACTGGCTTTTGTCGGTAACCGGATCGACGGTGGCATTCAAGTGTTCTCGCCTCGCCGGGAGTACTCCGTCGAGGGCAACCCATCGCCGGGCGATATGTTTCCCCTTGCTCCCGGAACCTATAAGAGCAGCAGGGACGGTTTCCTGATACCGCACTTTGGCTTCAACCGGGAACTCTCGGAAACCACCAGCTTTGGCGTGTCGGTGTACGCCAACGGTGGCATGAACACGGATTATTCCAGTGAGAATGGTGGCCCGTTCTATGGTGGTCGCACGGGCGTGAACCTTGAGCAACTGTTCATCGCCCCGACCTGGGCCTGGGAATTTTCCGACAACCAGGCCATCGGGATTTCCCCGGTGATCGCCTATCAGCGTTTTGAAGCTAAAGGCCTCCAGGGCTTCAGTGCCTTCTCCTCCGATGGCGACGCCGTTTCAAACAACGGAACAGACGATGCCTGGGGCTACGGCTACCAGATCGGCTGGCAAGGTCAGATCACCGACACGCTGCGCGGTGGTGTGAGCTGGCGCAACATCTTGAAAATGAACGAATTCGACAAATACCGTGGCCTGTTCGCCGAGCAGGGTGACTTCGATATCCCGCAAATGTTCAACGCCGGCATCGCCTGGTCGGGCATCGACAACCACTGGTTCCTGCTGGATGTGCAGCATATCCGTTACAGCGAGATAAACAGCGTCGGCAATCCTTTGCTGCCCAATCTGATGACAGCCCAACTGGGTGATGACGATGGTGCCGGTTTCGGCTGGGACGACATGACCACCGTGAAACTCGGCTGGCAGTGGCATCAGACACCGGACCACGCCTGGCGTGCTGGTGTCAGTTACGGCGAAAATCCCATCTCTGACGAGGATGTGCTGTTTAACATCCTGGCGCCCGGCGTGCAGGAGTGGCACTTCACCGGGGGCTTTACCCACAATTTCAGCGAAAACCTCGAACTGTCCGGTATGGCATTTTTCTCCCCGGCGAAAGAGGTGTCAGGCCCGAACCCTCTGGCCGCTGACCAGACCATCAGCCTGGAAATGTACCAGGTTGGCGCATCCGCCAGTGTGGGCTGGCGTTTCTGACCCATCCCCACCTACAAGAAAGCCACGACAACGTCGTGGCTTTTTTTGTTTTAAAGATCGCCCCTCACTGTGCAGCTGCGAGGTTGTTGGCGGTGATGTTCACAATCCGCTGCCTCGCTTCCCGGCTGGCCCAGGCCGAGTGCGGGGTGACGATCAGGTTGGGAATGTCATCCGCCAGCAGGGGATTGCCATTGCGCGGCGGCTCTTCGGTCAGCACATCAAAGCCTGCACCACCAATCACTCCGGCGCGCAAGGCATCCGCCAACGCCTGCTCGTCCACCAGACCACCACGACTGGTGTTGATCAGCAGCGCATCTTTTTTCATCATCTCCAGCTCCCGCTTGCCGATCAGATTTCGGGTTTCGTCGGTCAGCAGGCAATGCAGTGACAGGACATCCACCTGCGGTAACAGCTCATCCAGCGGAATCCTCGGATACCCGTCCACCTCGCCCGGCTCCTGGCCCGGCCTTGCACCCAGCAGGATTTTCATTCCGAAGGCTTTGGCGCGCTCGACCACACCCTGCCCCAGGTCGCCGTAGCCGATCACACCCAGGGTTCGGCCCTCCAGCTCGAGGATCGGATGGTCCATCAGGCAGAACATATCGCTCTCGCCCCAGCGCCCGGCCCGGACGTCCCGGTCGTAATCCAGCAGCCGCGTGGCCAGAGCCAGCATCAGGGCCAGGGTGTGCTGGGCCACGGTGGAACGGCCGTAGTGGGTCACGTTCATCACCTTGATGCCATGCTCCCGGGCGGCGTCCTGGTCAATGTTGTTCAGGCCGGTGGCAACCACGGCGATGGTCTTCAGGTCCGGGCAGGCCTCAAAATGTTCGCGCTTGAGTACCACCTTGTTCACCAGCACGGTATCAAAGCCCCGAATCCGCTCCAGCACCTGCTCCGGCGTGGTGCGTTCGTGCTTTGTCAGGCCGCCGGTGACGGTCTCGATCGGTGACAGGTCGACATCATTGCCAAGGGTTTTGGCGTCGAGGAATACAGCTTTCATGCTTTTCTCCCATCTCAAGATCGCCACAGATTAAGGTAGACTGAGGAAAACGTCCAAAAACCGGGGAAGGGAGATACCATGGAACACGAATTCTGGCACGAACGCTGGGCAAAAAAAGAAATCGGCTTCCACGAAGGGACCGTTAACCAGTACCTGCACGACCACTGGCCGGAACTCGCCGGCGACAACACCGATGCAGTGTTCGTCCCCCTGTGCGGCAAGGCCCACGATATGTGGTGGCTGCACGACCGCGGACACCCCGTCATCGGCGTGGAATTAAGCGAAATTGCCTGCAAGGATTTCTTCGAGGAAGCCGGCGAGAAAGCTAAGGTGCATCCGGGTGAACCCTTCACCACCTTCAAACACGACGATCTGGAAATCTGGTGCGGCGATTTCTACCAGCTGGTCCCGGACGACCTCAAACACATCCGCCTGGTCTACGACCGCGCCGCCCTGATCGCCCTGCCCCCGTCCATGCGCGGCCAGTATGTCGAACACCTGACCGCCATCATTCCCGATGGCACCCGCATCCTGCTGATCACCCTGGACTACGACACCGAGATCAAGGGGCCTCCTTTCAACGTCTCCAACGATGAGGTCCGGGAGCTTTATGGCCAGGACTATGAGATCGAGCATGTACTGACCAATACGCTGGCCAAGGACCATCCGTTTGCCAAACGGCGGGGGCTTGAGGGGGCCTCGGAGAGTGTGTTTCGGTTGACGAAGCTTTGAGTTCTTTTTCTCCCAGCCTGCTGGGTTGGGAGTCTTGGCGGTCTACGGGTGGGGGCGTCTTCCTGAAAACGCTCGAATAAACTCGCTTCGCTCAGACAGTCGATCATTTTCAGGAAGACGCCCCCACCCGTTCCCGCCTCGGCAGGCCGTTCGGCTGCCATCCGCGTGGCCTATACCTTTCAGATATTCCTGCTGATTCTGATCGGAGTGTATCGGGGGTCTTTTTTTCTGGTGAATTTGATGTCTGAGCGCAGCGAGTTGCCAATTCGCCAGAAAAAAAGACCCCCGGTGCGCTCCAGCCCCCAAACCCGTCAGGCTACAAAAGGCCACACCCGCCTAACACATTTTAATGAACCTTAACCACTCGCCCACTGTCCAACCTCGCGAACCTGAACTAAGCTCAGATTAAGCAAGCCGTGAAGAGAAAGTTGCGGCGCGGCTTGTAAGTATCCATCCCTTTTACCCATAACCAGATAAACACCGCCGGGACAGGCGGCGCCAACAGCAACGGGGAAATTGCGTGAACTGAAAGCTGAAGAACAGCGAGCGAGGGGCCATCTATGAGCATACTGCAGCATTTCAAAGACCGGTATGAAGCTACCCAGGAGGAAGAATACTCTCTTGAGGAATACCTGGAGATCTGCAAAAAGGACCCAACGGCCTATGCCACGGCCGCTGAGAGAATGTTAATTGCGATCGGCGAGCCGGAGTTGGTAGATACCTCTCGCGACCCAAGACTGTCGCGCATCTTTTCCAACAAGGTGATCAAGCGTTACCCGGAATTTTCCGAGTTCTACGGCATGGAAGACGCCGTGGAGAACATTGTTTCCTTCTTCCGCCATGCCGCCCAGGGCCTGGAGGAGAAGAAACAGATCCTGTACCTGCTGGGCCCGGTGGGCGGCGGCAAGTCCTCCCTGGCCGAGAAGCTCAAGGCCCTGATGCAGAAGGTGCCCTTCTACGCCATCAAGGGGTCACCGATGAACGAATCCCCCCTG
>JAAZVL010000054.1 GCA_018623515.1 Marinobacter sp. | reverse complement strand
CGCTTCTGGCGCCAGGCCCAGACCGAGGGGCTGACGTAATGCACCGACGGAATACCCGCCTCGCGACAGCGCCGTTCAATGGCCAGGGTGAAATCCGGGGAGTCGATGCCGATGACCACATCCGGCCGGTTGGTAAAGAAGTAGTCCATCAGGCGGGCTCGGATGCTGAACAGTTCCCGGATCCGGCCCAATACCTCTACCAGCGCCATTACCGAGAGACGCTCCATGGGCACCAGGGAATGGAAACCCTCGGCGATCATTTCCTCACCGCCGATGCCGACGAAGCGGGCCTTGGGATAGCGGCGTTTCAGGGAACGGATCAGGCCGGCACCGAGGATGTCCCCCGACGCCTCGCCGGCGATCATGGCGATGGTGAGCTTGCGCTCGCTGACGAAGGAAGGTGTGGTTGATTCCGTCACCGGAGGGCTCCGGCTGGTCAGCGAATGATGCCGCGGTGTGCTCCGCGCAGGGATTCAATGAGCGGGCGGACTTCTGGCACGTCGCCGTAATTCTTCTCCAGCTCCTCAATCGCCTGTTCGGTGGTCAGACCCTGGCGGTAGATGGCCTTGTAGGCCCGCCGAAGTGTGAGCAGTGCGTCTTTGCTGAACCCCCGGCGTTTGAGACCTTCGGCGTTCAGACCGTGGGGCTCTGCGGACTGGCCGCTGGCCATTACATAGGCCGGGATATCCTTGAGCACGATGCTGCCACCGGCGGCCATGCTGTGGGGGCCAATGTTGCAGAACTGGTGCACCATGGTGCCGCCACCAAGGATGGCGAAGTCACCCACGGAGACATGGCCGGCCAGGGTCGCGCAGTTGGCCAGGATGGTGTTGTCACCGACGATGCAGTCGTGGGCCACGTGCACATAGGCCATCAGGAGGTTGCCGCTGCCAATGCGGGTCTCGCCACGGTCCTGGACGGTGCCCCGGTGAATGGTGCAGTTCTCCCGGATGACGTTGTTGTCTCCGATCACCAGTGTGGTGGGTTCACCGGCGTACTTCTTGTCCTGGCACTCTTCCCCGACACTGGAGAACTGGAAAATCCGGTTGTTGCGGCCGATCACGGTCGGCCCCTTGATTACCACATGGGACAGGATCTCGGTGCCTTCACCGATTTCCACGCCAGGGCCGATGTAACTCCACGGGCCAACGGTCACGTTGTCCGCCAGCTTGGCTGATGGGTCTACAATCGCTTGAGGATGGACACCCGACCAGTCATTTGTCGCCATCAAACTTCTCTCTCAGCGGTCAAGATTTCTGCCGTGCAGACGACTTCCCCGTCGACCAGCGCTCGGCATTCGAATTTGTAGATGCCGCGCTTGCCGGAGAGGAACTCCGCTTCCATGTCGAGGCGGTCTCCGGGCAGCACAGGGCGCTTGAACCGGGCCTTGCTGGACCCGGCGAGGTATTGTACCACGCCGTCAGCGGGTTTCCGGCCAACGGTCACAAAACCGAGTATGCCTGACAATTGTGCCATAGCTTCGATGATCAGCACGCCGGGCATGATCGGATTGTCCGGGAAATGGCCCTGAAAGAAAGGCTCATTGAAGGAAATGTTCTTGTACCCCTTGATTGATGTTCCCTTCTCAATCTCGGTTACCCGGTCCACCAGCAAGAACGGGTATCGATGCGGCAGGTATTCAAGAATTTCGTCGATTTTCATCATGTTGGTCGGCCTCAGCCCTCTAATTTCTTTTCCAGTTCTTTGACCCGCCGTGCAAGCACATCGAGCTGGCGGAAGCGCACGGCGTTTTTGCGCCATTGCCGGTTGGTATCGGCGCTGGTGCCGGAGGAGTAGACCCCCGGTTCGCGGATGTCGCCGGTGACCAGAGTCATGCCGGTGAGGTGCACCTGGTCGGCGATTTCCAGATGGCCCGCCACGCCGGAGGCACCACCGAATACGCAATGACGGCCGATCCGGGTGCTGCCGGCAATGCCGACCATGGCCGCCATGGCGCTGTGTTCACCAATATGGACGTTGTGGGCAATCTGGATGAGGTTATCGAGTTTCACGCCATCGCCGATGACGGTGTCATCCAGGGCACCGCGGTCGATGGTGGTGTTGGCGCCCACTTCCACGTCGTCTCCAAGTACCACGCTTCCCAGCTGGGCAATGCGATGCCAGACGCCCTTCTCATTGGCAAAGCCAAAGCCGTCGGAGCCGATCACCGCACCACTGAGAATATGGCAACGCTGCCCGACCACTACGTCATGGGCCAGGGTCGCCCTGGGTCTGATCACGGTGTCACGTCCGATGCGGCAACGGGCTCCGATGATGCTTCCGGCACCAATGACCACGTTCTCGGCAATCTCGGCATCCGCCTCGATCACGGCGTTAGGGCCGATGCTGGCGCTTTCGGCAATCCGGGCAGACGGATCGACAACGGCGCTGGCGTGCACCCCGGGTGCCGGTACCGGCGCGGGATCAAACCAGTGACTGAGGCGAGCATAGCCCAGATAGGGATTGTCCAATAAGAGGACATTGGTCGGAGCGTCCTTGGCAGCAGCCGCTGACAGGATTACCGCGGAGGCCCGGGTTTCTGCCAGGTATTTGCCGTAGGACGGGTTGGCGAGAAAACTGATCTGACCGGGACCGGCGGCGGAGAGGGTCGCCAGCCCGGTGATCTGCACCTCGGGGTCTCCCCTCAGCTCTGCCCCCAATGCCTTGGCAATATCACCAAGCCGGTAGGACTTTTCTGTCATGACACACTCCAGAGCATCATCCGGGGCCGAGGCGCCCCCTGTCGGTTAACGGTTCAGCTTTTCCAGCAGCTGGGACGTAAGATTCATTTCCGGCTTGACGTATACCACCGCCTCGCTCGGCAGGATCAGGTCCAGATCGTTCTCTTCCAGCAGTTCCTTGACCGCTGCGTCGACTTCCGGACGGGCATTCTCGAGAAACTGTTGCTTACGCTGGGCCACGGTGTTGTCCAGGCGCTGCTTGAGCATGTTGAATTCCTGGACCTTCTGCTGGAACTGGCCGGTCAGCTCGTTGCGCTCGGTCTCGTTCATCATGGCGCCGTCTTTCTGCAGGCGCTCCTGCAGCTTGCGCGCTTCTTCCTGGGCTGCCCTTACCTTCGCTTCCTCGCCGGCGAAGTCCTTCTGCAGCGTTTCACTGAAGGCCTTGGCTTCGTCAGAGGAAAATAACGCCTGGCGGAGATCGACCACGCCAATGCGGGTCTCGGCAAACGCAGGCAGGCTGACCGCCATCAGAGCTGCTGCAAGCAGGGTAATCATACGGGACATGGTATTTCTCCTGTGTTTCATCCTTTACTGTTGTTATGCGGCCATCAGAAGGTCTGGCCGAGGGAGAACTGGAACACCTGGGTGTCGTCCCCCTCCTTGTCATTCAGCGGTTGGGCAAGACTGAAGGCCAGCGGACCCACCGCGGTGATCCACTGGAAGCCGACACCGGCTGCCAGCCGCACTTCACTCAGTTCCGGATCGAAGCCACGCTCGGTGTCGAATACCTGGCCGGCATCCAGGAATACCGAGGTACGCATGGAACGACTGTCGCCCGCGAACGGCGTTGGCGTGATCAGCTCCAGGCCGCCCTCGGTGAGCAGGTTACCACCAAACGGATCGGGTTCAGACAAGTCAAACTCACTGTTGGTTGCCCGCAGACCCAGGGAGTTGGCTTCGTAGCCACGAACCGAGCCGTAGCCGCCGGAGTAGAAATGCTCGTAGAACGGCATCTGGGTACGGTCGCCGTAACCGTCACCGTACCCGATCTCGGAACGGGCGCGGAATACCCAGCGATTATCGTCGCTGATCGGGAAGTAGAAATCGGTCTTGTGGGTCGCCTTGTAGAAGGTCAGCTCACTGCCCGGTACTGCCACGTCCACGGACAGCGAGTGGCTGTAACCGTCGGTGGGCAGCACGCCCCGGTTCAGCGTGCTCCGGCGCCAGCTGCCGAACAGGAAGTAGTTGTCGAAGGAATCCCCTTCCTCGGCGATGAAGTCCCGGACTTCCTGGGAGGTGAAGATCCCCTCCTTGATGTTGGAACGGGTGTAACCCAGGCCGAAGTTCAGGCGGGTGATCTGGTCGGTCGGATAGCCGAAGGTCACCCGGCCGCCATACTCGTCCAGCAGGTAGGAGGAGATATCCTCTTCCTCATAGTCCGTCTCCCGGGCAAAGAGGCTGAAGCCCCGGCTCACGCCATCCACGGTGTAGTACGGGTCCAGGTAGGAAATGTTGGCGCTCTTGACCGAATCACTGACATTCACGCCGAACGAGACCCGCTTGCCCGAGCCAAAGAAGTTGTTCTCGGAAACGTTGGCGCCAAGGATGACCCCGGAATCCTGGGAGAAACCGATGGACGCCGACAGGCTGCCGGTGGGTTGCTCTTCCACGGAGTAGTTCACATCCACCAGGTCATCGGTACCCGGTACCGGAACGGTTTCCACGTTCACCGTGCTGAAGAAGCCCAGGCGTTCGAGTTTGGTCTTGGAGAATTCGATCCGGTCGGAAGAGGCAACGCCCCCTTCCATCTGGGTCATTTCCTGGCGCAGCACGTCGTCCCGGGTGGAGACGTTGCCGTCAAAGTTGATGCGGCGGACATAGGCGCGCTTGCCCGGCTCGACGTAGAAAGTGACGGACGCGGTATTGTCCTCCGCCGGCTCTGGCACGGCGTTCACGTTGGCGAAGGCATAGCCTTCCTTGCCCAGACGGAAGGACAGCGCTTCGGAAATGGCCGTCATGCGGGCCCGTGAGAAGACATCGCCCTCTTTCACCGGGATCAGCTTGCGCAGCTCCTCTTCACCGACGATCAGGTCCCCTCTGAGGTTCACCTCGGAGATGGTGTACTGGGGACCTTCGTTAATGGCAATGGCGATAAAGACTTTCTGCTTGTCAGGTGAGATCGACACCTGGCTGGATTCGACGGAGAAATCCAGGTAGCCGCGGTCCAGATAGAAGGAGCGCAGGCTTTCCAGATCCCCGCTGAGGCGCTCGCGGGCGTACTTGTCGGAGTTGGTGATCGAGTTCCACCAGCTGGTGGTCTCCAGCTCGAACAGCCCCAGCAGCTCTTCTTCGCTGAAATCGTTATTACCCACGATGTTGATGTGGTGGATGGCCGCAACGGTGCCTTCGTTGATATCCAGGCTGATGGCAACCCGGTTCCGTGGCAGTTCCTCGGCAGTTGCCTTCACACGGGCGTTGTAACGGCCCTGGGCAATGTAGGAGCGGAGAATCTCGAGTTCCAGGCGTTCGAGGGTGGCACGTCGAAATACCTGCCCTTCCTGCAGGCCGGCTCCGGCGAGGGCATCCATCAGCATTTCGGTTTCGATGTTCTTGTTGCCCTCGATCTCGATGGAGCTGATGGAGGGACGCTCACGCACGGTGATGATCAAAACACCGGCATCGCGGCTGGCCTCGATATCGGTGAACAGTCCGGTACCGAACAGGGATTTGATGGCATCGGCGAGTTCCGCCTCATCCACCTGTTCACCAATATTCACCGGAAAGGCGGCAAACACGGTACCCGCCGAGACCCGCTGGAGGCCTTCGACTTCAATATCCGCTACCGTAAATTCATCCGCCAGCGCTGGCTTCATGCCCATAGAGGCCACAGCGAGGCCAACGGCTACACCTAGAAGAGAACGTCTCATTCAAATATTTCGCCTGGTTAATGCGCGTAAGGAGCCCGCAATTCTCACAACCGCATCAGGTCGTTGTAAAGAGCAAACACCATTAAAGTCAGGATCAATGCCATACCAATCCGTAATCCGATGGCCTGGACATGCTCGGAAACCGGCTTCCGGCGGATGGCTTCAATGGTGTAATACACAATGTGGCCGCCATCCAGAACCGGGATCGGCAGCAGATTCAATACACCCAGGCTGACACTCAGGTAGGCCAGGAAACGGACAAAATCTTCAAAGCCGGAACTCACACTGGCCTCGGCCACCCGGGCAATGGTGATCGGGCCACTGAGATTGGTGGGCGACAGCAGCCCGGTAACCATCTTCTTGATGGCGACCAGGGTAAGGCGCGTGTCGGACCAGGTTTCGCCAATGGCCTGGGGAATCGCCGCCAGAGGGCCATAGCTGATCTCCCGGAGCACCTCGTCCGGCCAGGATACTTCCTGCACGCCCACACCGACGAAGCCGATGACTTCGCCGTTCTCCAGGGTACGCTCACCCGGGGTCACCTCAAGCGTCTTCTCCGCTCCGTCCCGAAGCACGGTGATGGCCAGCGTTTGCTCCGGGGCGTTTTGGACACGGTCCACCAGCTCACGCCAGTCTGACACCGGCTCACCATTAACGCTCAGCACCCTGTCCCCGGTCTGAAGGCCTGCAATATCGCCGCGGCCACCTTCGGCAATCTGACCCAGCACAGCCGGGATTTCCGGGCGCCAGGGGGTAATGCCGAATTCACCGATGGGATCGGGCGTATCGTCGCTGAGGGACCATCCACCCAGCTCACCACTGACGGTTCCGCGGGCTCCGTCCTCCGAGACCTCGAACGTGACCGCGCCCTGCTCACCCGTCCGTTCGAGCAGCCGCATGCTGATATCGCGCCAGGAGGTTACCCGATGGCCGTCCACCGCATGGATTTCCATCCCTTCCTGCAAGCCCGCCCGTTCGGCGACACTGCCCTGGGCCACATCCCCCACGATGGGCGCAACGGCCGTCACGCCCACCACGCTGATTACCCAGTAGGCAAAGATGGCAAAAAGGAAGTTCGCAATGGGGCCGGCCGAGGCAATGGCGATCCGCTGCGCGGGCGACTTGGACATGAACTCCTGGTCTTTCAGCTCCTCGGGAACCGGGCCCTCACGCTGGTCGAGCATCTTCACGTAACCGCCCAGGGGAATGGCGGCAACGGCAAACTCGGTGCCGTGGCGGTCATACCAGGAAAACATGGGCTTGCCGAAGCCCACGGAAAAGCGCAGAACCTTCACCCCACAGCGCCGGGCGACCCAGAAATGGCCGTATTCGTGCAGGGTAACAAGAATGCCCAGAGTCAGCGCCAGGGCCAGAATGGTTTCAATGATCTGCATAGCGTTCCCGGTTAGTGACTAAGGCCAGGCAGCATAACCGCCGACGATTTCAGACAGTCAGCAGGCCGATCTGTTCCCTGGCATGGCGGCGGGCCTCGGCGTCCTTGGCGAAGATAGTTTCGAAACTGTCCGCCGGCACTACCTCAGTCGCCGCCAGTGTCCGCTCTATAATAACGGGGATATCGGCAAAACACAGTGTTCCCTCCAGAAATGCCGCCACGGCTATCTCGTTGGCGGCATTCAGGGCCGCCGGGGCAGTGCCACCGGCGACAAAGGCTTCCGCGGCCAGGCGCAGGCAGGGAAACCGCACCAGATCCGGCCGCTCGAAGTGGAAGCGGCCGATGGCAAACAGGTCCAGGGGTGCAACTCCGGCATCAATTCGCTCCGGCCAGGCCAGGCCATTGGCGATGGGGGTGCGCATGTCCGGGCTGCCCATCTGGGCCAGCACCGAGCCATCGGCATACTCCACCATGGAGTGGATAATGCTCTCCGGGTGCACGTGCACTTCGATATGCGCCGGCGTGGTATTGAACAGCCAGCAGGCCTCGATCAGCTCCAGACCTTTGTTCATCAGGGTTGCCGAATCCACCGAGATCTTCTGGCCCATGGACCAGTTGGGGTGGGCACAGGCCTCGGCAGGTGACACGCAGCGCAGCTGCTCGACGGTATGCATACGGAACGGCCCGCCGGAGGCGGTCAGAAGGATGCGGGTGATGCCGGCGCCCTTGGGATCCCGGACTTTGTCCGCCGGCATGCACTGGAAAATGGCATTGTGTTCCGAGTCGATGGGCAACAATTCGGCTCCCGATTCGGCCACCGCGTCCATGAACAGTTGCCCGGACATCACCAGGGCTTCTTTATTGGCCAGCAACACGCGCTTGCCGGCGCGCACTGCGGCGAGCGTGGGAGGCAAGCCGGCGGCACCGACTATGGCTGCCATGACCGTGTCCGCCTCGGGTGCGGCGGATACGTCACAAAGGCCTTCCTCGCCTGCCAGCACGGAGATTTCCGGCAGGTCGGCAAGCAATTCTTTCAGTGTTTCCGCGGCCTCGGCATTGGCCATGACCGCGAACGCAGGCCGGAATTCCCGGCACAGCACCGCCAGCTCTTCGGCCCGGGTACTGGCCGTCAGCGCATAGACGGAGAACCGCTCAGGGTGACGCCGGATGACATCCAGGGTGCTCAGTCCGATGGAACCGGTGGCTCCGAGAAGGGTGACGGTGCGTTGTGCCATGGTTACCAGTGCCCGGTGGTCAGCCAGCCTAGCTGGGTGATGATCAGTGCAAAAACGGGAATGGCGGCGGTAAGGCTGTCGATGCGATCCATGATGCCCCCGTGGCCGGGCAGCAGCTGGCTGCTGTCCTTGATGCCGCGGAAACGCTTGAGCATGCTTTCCAGCAGGTCCCCCAGCACGGAGACCAGACCGGTGAACAGGCTGGCTATCACCAGCAACAGGGTTTCGCTAATGCCCGCTGATGCCAGGCTACTGACAATCACCGCGAAGAGGCCGACAGCGACCAGACCACCCCAGACGCCCGCCCAGGATTTACCGGGACTGACCCGGGGTGCCAGCTTGGCCTTGCCAAAGGCGCGGCCGGCAAAGTAGGCGCCGATGTCCGCCACCCAGACCACGCAGAACACATACAGGATAACCCAGAGGTTGTTGACCACATCCCCGAACTGGAAACCGCCTGTGCGCAGGTGGTTCAGGCCCACCCAGGCCGGCACCAGGACGAACAGCCCCATCAGCGCGCGCACGGGCAGGCTGCCCCAGCGGTCGGAGCCCTGCGGGTAGCTGCGGACCAGCAGGAAGCAGATGAACCACCACGCCAGTGCCAGCCAGAGCACCAGCACTGCCGGTACGTTCAGCAGGGCATAGAGAATGGCAGCGGTCACCGCGGCATAGGCCACGCGGCCACCCTGCCCTTCAATGCCGGACATATTGGCCCATTCCCAGGCGCCGATGGTAATCACGGCGCCGGTGAACAGCGCGAATCCCAGGGGAGGAAGAAAGAAAATACCGCCAATGGCGATGGGAGCCAGTATCAGGGCTGTAATAATTCGGGTCTTGAGCACGGTCGGAATCGCTTATGCATCATTATTGTTGTGCGGCCTTGGCCGCGATCTGGTCGTCGGTCTGACCAAATCGGCGCTGCCGTCCGGCATAGGCCTCGAGAGCCTTCCCCATTTCTTCCTGCTTGAAGTCGGGCCAGAAGACCGGGGAGAAGTAGAATTCGGTGTAAGCAAGGTGCCAGAGCAGGAAGTTGCTGATCCGCTGCTCACCGGCGGTACGAATCAGCAGGTCGGGCATGGGCAGGTCGCCAATGCTCAGGTGCTCCTGGATCAGGTCATCGGTAATGTCCGATGGCTCCAGCTGGCCGGCGCGGACCTTCTCGCTCACCTGACGGGTGGCCTGGGTGATGTCCCAGTGCCCGCCGTAGTTGGCGGCAATCACCAGTGTCATCCGGGTGTTGTTGCGGGTCAGCTCCTCCGCCTTGTCCATGTGCTCACGGAGCACCGGGCTGAAGGCGGAGCGGTCGCCGATGATCCGCAACCGGATGTTGTTCCGGTGCAGTTTCCGGACTTCCCGCTCCAGGGCGATGAGGAACAGGCGCATGAGTGCGGAGACCTCGTCTTTCGGCCGGCGCCAGTTCTCGCTGGAAAAGGCGAACAGTGTGAGCACCTCGACACCCTCCCGGGCGCAGGTCTCGACCACGGCCTTGACTGCATCTACGCCGGCCTTGTGGCCCGCCACTCCTGTCAGCCGATGAGCCTTGGCCCACCGGTTATTACCGTCCATGATAATGGCCACATGCCGGGGCCGGCTGTCCGCCGACACCGGAATTTCCGCGGTTACATTTCCCGTCATGAAATCCCCTGCGCGGTCCGGGTCAGCTCTCCGGACCGTCTGTGTACTTTTGAGAACCGCGACGGATCAGACCGCCATCAGGTCCTCTTCTTTGCTCTTGAGCATTTTCTCGACTTCGGCGATGTACTTGTCCGTCAGCTTCTGGATCTCCTCCTCACCACGGCGCTCGTCGTCCTCGGTGATTTCCTTTTCCTTCAGCAGTTCCTTGATCATGTTGTTGGCGTCGCGACGGGCGTTACGGATGGAGACACGACCGTGCTCGGCGTCCGCCTTGGCCTGCTTGACCATCTCCCGACGGGTTTCCTCGGTGAGCATGGGCATCGGAACGCGGATCACATCGCCGCTGGTGGCCGGGTTCAGGCCCAGGTCGGAGGTCATGATCGCTTTCTCGATGGTCGGCACCAGATTCTTCTCCCAGGGGGAGACGGTCAGGGTGCGGTTGTCTTCCACATTGACGCTGGCCACCTGCTTGAGCGGCGTTTCCTGGCCATAGTAGTTAACCATCACGCTGTCCAGGATTGCCGGGTGGGCGCGGCCAGTCCGGATCTTGTTGAACGCCGAGTGCAGAGCCTCGAGGCTCTTCTTCATTTTCTTCTCGGCTTCTGCTTTGATGTCGTTAATCACTTCAGCATCCTCGATTCGTCGATTCATTCCGTTCGGCCGCCCCGGATATCGGGCCGGCCTGATGTGTTATTCGATCAGTGTACCTTCTTTTTCGCCGGTCACGATGCGTGTCAGCACACCCGGGCGGTTCATGTCGAACACCCGCAGCGGCATACCGTGATCCCGCGCCAGGCAGATAGCGGTCAGATCCATCACGCCCAGCTTCTTGTCCAGCACCTCGTCATAGGTGAGGTGGTCGTATTTTTCGGCGGTCGGATCCAGGTTCGGGTCCGCCGAGTACACGCCATCCACCTTGGTCGCCTTCAGGACCGCGTCCGCCTCGATCTCGATTCCCCGCAGGCAGGCTGCGGAATCGGTGGTAAAGAACGGATTGCCGGTACCGGCGCTGAAGATCACCACATCGCCTTCTTTGAGATCACGCACCGCTCGGCGGCGATCATAATGCTCCACGATACCACTCATGGGGATGGCCGACATGACGCGGGTGCGGATATTGGAGCGCTCCAGGGCGTCCCGCATGGCCAGGCCGTTCATCACGGTGGCCAGCATACCCATGTGGTCGCCGGTGACCCGGTCCAGGCCGGCCGCGTTCAGGGCGGCGCCGCGGAAGAGGTTACCGCCGCCGATCACCAGGCCGACCTGAACGCCGATGCCGATGAGGGCACCGATTTCCAGGGCCATGCGATCAAGGACTTTGGGATCAATACCGAAATCGTGATCGCCCATCAGGGCTTCGCCACTGAGCTTGAGCAGAACACGCTTGTATCTGGGCTGGTTTTTCGAAGATGTCGGCATGGTGATCCCCTTTTCGTCTGATGGCTATCCGCGTACACGGTTTCAGGCTTGTATCTGACATACTCCTCGCAAAAAAGGGGTATCTCAGATACAAGCCCGCCACGAGAGCCGGGTTTCCCCAGCTAACGTGGCAGACTCAGGTTGGTGCCGGAGCGCCGCCCCGGCACCGTCAGGAAGGATCAGGCCTTGCCAGTACCGGCTGCAGCAGCAACCTCGGCAGCAAAGTCGACTTCTTCCTTCTCGATGCCCTCACCTACTTCCAGGCGAACAAAGCCAACCAGCTCGGCGCCGGCGGACTTGATCAGTGCGCCCACAGTCTGGTCCGGGTTCTTGACGAACGGCTGCTCAACCAGGCTGTTCTCGGCCAGGAACTTCTTGATACGGCCGCCCATCATCTTCTCGACGATTTCAGCAGGCTTGCCTTCCATATCCGGCTGGGCCTTGATGATATCCTTTTCTTTTTCCAGTTCTTCTTCCGGCATGTCTTCCGGCTTGCCTACACGCGGGTTAACGGCGGCAACGTGCATGGCGATGTCACGGGCAACTTCCGGATCACCGGCAGTCAGAGCCACAACGGAAGCGATCTTGTTGTTGCTGTGAACGTAGCCGCCCACAACCGGGCCTTCTACCTTCACGATACGACGAACAGTGATGTTCTCGCCGATCTTCTGAACCAGCGCTTCACGCTTGGCTTCCAGATCGCCTTCCATCAGCTTGGCAACGTCGGTCTCGCCTTTCTCGAAGGCAACGTCCAGAACGTCGTTGGCGAACGCCATGAAGTTGTCGTCACGAGCAACAAAGTCGGTCTCGGAGTTCACTTCCAGGATGTAGGCAACGGTGTTGTCGTCGGAGATCTTGATCAGGGACACACCTTCGGCAGCGGTACGACCGGCTTTCTTGGCGGCCTTCAGACCGGAAGACTTGCGCAGCTCTTCGATTGCGGCGTCTACACTGCCATCAGCCTCAACCAGTGCCTTCTTGCATTCCATCATGCCAAGACCGGTGCGCTCGCGCAGCTCTTTGACCATTGCAGCGGTAATTGCAGCCATGTTCAATCCTCTTAAATAGTCCGAATTCGGTGGGGAGGTATGCCCGGATAAACAGGCGGGCATACCTTACATCTCAAACGTGAAACTTACGCGTCACTCGGCGGCCGGAGCGGCGCCTTCCGCGTCTTCGCTGACTTCTACGAACTCGTCAGCGCCTGCGCCGGCAGACTGGGCTGCTTCGATGCAGGTGTCGGCAACTGCCTTCACGTAGATCTGGATGGCGCGGATGGCGTCATCGTTACCCGGGATCACGTAATCAACGCCGTCCGGATCGCTGTTGGTATCAACCACACCGATCACGGGGATGCCCAGCTTGTTGGCTTCCTTGATGGCGATACGCTCGTGGTCCACGTCAATCACGAACATGGCGTCCGGCAGGCCGCCCATGTCCTTGATACCACCGATAGAACGCTCCAGACGCTCCATTTCACGGGTACGGTCCAGGGCTTCTTTCTTGGTCAGCTTGTCGAAAGTACCGTCCTGGCTCTGGGTTTCCAGATCACGGTAGCGACGGATGGACTGCCGGATGGTCTTGTAGTTGGTCAGCATACCACCCAACCAGCGGTGGTTTACGTACGGCTGACCGGCACGCTGCGCCTCTTCCTTGATGATCTTGGCGGCGGAACGCTTGGTACCGACGAACAGGATCTTGTTCTTGTTCTCTGCCAGCTGCTGAATGACTTTCAGCGCTTCTTCCATGGCAGGAACAGTCTGCTCGAGGTTGATGATATGAATCTTGTTGCGGGCACCGAAGATGTACTTGGACATTTTCGGGTTCCAGTAACGGGTCTGGTGACCGAAGTGAGCACCTGCCTTGAGCAGGTCACGCATATTTACCTGAGCCATGATATTTACCTTTTAGCTTCGGGTTAGGCCTCCACGCGTCCGATTGACCCAACCAGCTCCTGTATAAACAGAAGAAGGCACCCTGGGACAACGTGCCGACACGTGTGTGAATTTACCGGATTCGTTTCCGGCGGGCGCGTTTATACCATAAATCGCCCTGACAACGCCATTAATTTTGCCAGGAAGCTTCCTTGTACGCAGCTGCCCGCACCCTTAAAATGCGTGTTTGGTTCAAATCAACAGGAAGCCCGATGCAGGTATCGATAAAGACCCCGGAAGAAATCGAGAAAATGCGCGTAGCCGGCCGTCTGGCGGCCGAAGTTCTGGAAATGATCGACGAGCACATCAAGCCCGGCGTTTCCACCGAAGAACTCGATCGCATTTGCCACGACTATATCGTGAACGTCCAGAAGGCCATCCCCGCGCCTCTCAATTATAAGGGGTTTCCGAAGTCCATCTGCACGTCGGTCAACCATGTGATCTGTCACGGCATCCCGTCCGAAAAGAAAGTCCTGAAGGACGGCGACATCCTGAACATCGATGTCACCGTGATCAAGGACGAATACCATGGCGACACCAGCAAGATGTGGATCGTGGGCAAGCCCAAGCCGGGCACCGAGCGCCTGATCCGGATTACCCAGGAGTGCCTATATAAAGGCATCGAACTGGTTAAACCCGGGACCCGCCTCGGCGATATCGGCCATGTGATCCAGCGCCACGCCGAGAAGCATCATTATTCGGTGGTCCGGGATTACTGCGGCCATGGCATCGGCAAGGTGTTCCACGAAGAGCCCCAGGTTATGCATTACGGCAAGCCGGGCACCGGCCTGGAATTGAAAGAAGGCATGACGTTCACCATCGAGCCGATGATCAACCAGGGCAAGTACCAGACCAAGCTGCTGCCGGACGGCTGGACCGTGGTCACCAAGGACCACAAGCTGTCCGCCCAGTGGGAACACACCATCCTCGTGACCGCCGACGGCCACGAGGTTCTGACCAAACGATCGGAAGAGTCCTTCTAAGTGGACCAAAACGACCTGGAACACCGCATCAGCAATGACCCGTCTCCGGTTTCCGCGGCAAGGGAACTCTTAAAGGAAAGGTACACCGCTGATGCCAAGGCGTTTCGTCAGGGCGCGGATGTCCGGGCCCTTGTCCATTCCAGGTCGGACACGATCGATACGGTTCTCAGGCTGATCTGGAACCGCTACCCCTTTGCCAGCTCCGAGGATATCGCGCTCATTGCCGTTGGCGGCTACGGGCGCGGTGAGCTGCATCCCCACTCCGACATCGACCTGCTGATCCTGACCCGCGACGGTATCCGGGAGGAATGGCAGGACGACCTCGGCGCCTTCGTGACCCTGCTCTGGGACCTGAAGCTCGACATCGGCCACAGTGTCCGCAGCATCGAGCAGAGCATGGCGGCCGCCCGGGAGGATGTCACCATCCTCACCAACCTGCTGGAAACCCGGACCATTGCCGGCCCGGACAGCCTGCGACAGTACCTGAGCGAGCAGGTCTACTCGGACGATGTCAGTACCGATCGCGACTATTTCATCGCCAAGCGCCAGGAACAGCAGGAACGCCACAAGAAGTACGGCGATACCGAATACAACCTGGAGCCGAACCTGAAGGGGTCCCCCGGTGCGCTGCGCGACATCCAGACCATCGGCTGGATCACCAAGCGGCACTTCGGCCTGCAGAACATTGCCGACCTGACCCGCTTCAGCATCCTGACCGAAGAGGAACACCAGATCCTGTACCAGGGCGAAACCCTGCTCTGGCAGCTCCGCTACGGCCTGCAGCTGCTGGCCGACCGGAACGAGAACCGGCTGTTGTTCGATCACCAGCGGGCCCTGGCCGAGATGCTCGGCTTCCGGGACGAAGGCAAGCGCCTGGGTGTGGAACTGATGATGCAGTCCTACTACCGCACCGTGCTGGCCCTGGCCGAGCTCACCGACGTCATCCTCCAGTATTACGATGAGGCCATTCTCGGCGCCGGTGACGAGGACGACATCCAGCCGCTGAACAAGCGTTTCCAGATCCGCAACCGTTATATAGAAGCGGTGAACAACCAGGTCTTTGCCTACGCGCCCTACGCCATCATGGAAATCTTCGTGCTGATGGCCCAGCACCCGGAGATCAAGGGCATCCGGGCGACCACCATCCGCTCCTTGCGGGCACACCGGCACCTGATCGACGATGCCTTCCGCTCGGACCTGGCGGTGACTACCCTGTTCATGGAGCTGCTGCGCACGCCCCATGACCTGGACCAGACCCTGGGTGCCATGAAGAAGTACAACGTGCTGGGGCGTTACCTTCCGGAATTCGGCCAGATCATCGGCCAGATGCAGCACGACCTGTTTCACATCTACACGGTGGATGCCCACACCATGCGGGTCATCCGCAACATGGTGCGCCTGAACCGGGCCGAAACCCGCTCGGAATACCCCCTGGCCTCGCGGCTGATTCACCACCTGCCAAAACTTGAGACGCTTTACATTGCCGGCCTTTACCACGACATCGCCAAGGGTCGTGGCGGTGACCATTCCGAACTGGGGGCGGTGGATGCGGCGGCATTCTGCCAACGGCATCATCTGAGCGAGCGGGATACCCAGCTGGTGTCCTGGCTGGTGGAGAATCACCTGTTGATGTCCATGACCGCCCAGCGCAAGGACATCTCCGACCCGCAGATCATCCATGCCTTCGCCAAGGCGGTGCCCAGCCAGGCGCACCTGGATTACCTCTACATCATGACGGTGTGCGACATCAGCGCCACCAACCCGAAACTCTGGAATACCTGGCGGGCTTCCCTGCTCAGGCAGCTGTACATTGAAGCCAAGCGGGCCCTGCGCCGGGGCACGGAAACCCCGGTGGACCGGCAGGAGTGGGTGCGCGCCACCCAGTCCGAGGCCCGTGAGATCCTGCACGCCCAGAACATGACGGACGAGCAGATCGACGGTGTCTGGGACACGGTGGATGAAGACTATTTCCTGCAGGACTCCACGGTGGATATCGCCTGGCAGACCGCCGCCATCATCCGCCACGGTGACAACCCGGACCCGCTGATCCTGATTCGGGACACCCGGGGCGGCCCCACCGAGGGCTACTCGCAGATCATCATCTACATGAAAGACCGGGTCGCGCTGTTCGCGGCCACCACGGCGGTGCTGGAACAACTGAACCTCAACATCGTGGACGCGCGCATCAGCTCCGGCGAGGGGCCGTTCTCCATCAGCTCCTATGTGGTCCTGGACGAACAGGGCCAACCCCTGGGCGTGGACCCCGCCCGCAAGGAGCGGGTGCGCAAGCGCCTGATCGAGGAGCTGGACGATCCCGAGGATTACCCCGAGATCATCCACCGCCGGACTCCGCGGCAACTCAAGCACTTCGCCTTCCCCACCGAGGTGACCTTCTCCAACGATACGGTCAATCAGCGCACGGTGATGGAAGTGATCACCCCGGACCGCCCGGGCCTGCTGGCCCGTATTGGTCAGGTGTTGCTGGAACACCGGGTTCGCCTCACCAACGCCAAGATCGCCACCCTGGGCGAACGGGTTGAAGACGTGTTTTTTGTTACCGACGAGCACGGCGGCCCGCTGAGCGATCCCACAAAATGCCAGGCCCTTCAGGACGCCCTCTGTAAAATGCTGGACGATAT
>JAAZVL010000003.1 GCA_018623515.1 Marinobacter sp. | reverse complement strand
ATCGGCGCGCCCTGTTCACGTACGTAGGCCAGGGCCTTTTCCACATCGGTGAAGTTGGCGTAGGCGGCGGTGGGGATGTTCTGGCGGGCCAGGAAGTCCTTGGTGAAGGCCTTGGAGCCTTCGAGCTGGGCGGCACCGGCGCTGGGACCGAAAATGCGCAGGCCGCGTTCTTCGAACTTGTCCACCACGCCGGCCACCAGGGGGGCTTCCGGGCCGACAATGGTCAGGCCGACGTTGTTGTCGACGGCGAAGTTGGCCAGGCCCTCGAGGTCCATCACGTCGATATCGATGTTTTCCAGACCCGGCTCCCGGGCTGTGCCGGCATTGCCCGGCGCAACGAAAACCTTGTCTGCATCCGGAGACTTGGCAGCCTTCCAGGCCAGGGCGTGCTCGCGTCCGCCACCGCCGATTACCAGAATGTTCATGCGCTTGTACCTTGTTAAAGTCGGGGTAGAAGAAGGCTTTCTTCAGACCCCAATTTCATCCCATCGCCGGGGTCTGATGAAAGCTTTCATCTGACCCCATCTTCAAACCCGGGGTCAGAAGAAGGCTTTCTCCAGACCCCTGCTTCAACCGTCAGTGCCGGAAATGCCGCATACCGGTAAACACCATGGCAATGCCATGCTCGTTGGCCGCGTCAATCACTTCCTGGTCCCGCATGGAACCGCCGGGCTGGATCACGGCGGTGATGCCGGCGGCCGCAGCGGCGTCGATACCGTCCCGGAAGGGGAAGAACGCGTCGGAGGACATCACCGATCCCTTCACTTCCAGGCCTTCGTCTGCCGCCTTGATGCCAGCAATCTTTGCACTGTAGACGCGGCTCATCTGTCCGGCGCCGATGCCAATGGTGCGGCCGGCCTTGGCATAGACAATGGCATTGGACTTGACGTACTTGGCCACTTCCCAGGCGAACAGCAGATCATTCAGTTCCGCTTCGGTGGGCTGGCGCTCGGTGACCACTTTCACATCTTCCATGGCGACCATACCCAGATCTCGGTCCTGCACCAGCAGGCCGCCGGTCACGCGTTTGTAGTCCAGCGCCTTGGCGCGCTCGCTATCAAACTCGCCACAGGCCAGCAGGCGCACGTTCTTCTTCGCGGCCAAAATTTCCACCGCTTCCGGTGCTACCGTCGGTGCGATGATCACTTCCACGAACTGGCGATCGATGATGGCCCTGGCGGTTTCGGCGTCCAGTTCACGGTTGAAGGCGATGATGCCGCCAAACGCCGAAGTGGGGTCGGTGGCGAAGGCCAGGTCGTAGGCCTGGCGGATGTCGGCGCCGATGGCGACACCGCAGGGGTTGGCGTGCTTGACGATCACACAGGCCGGATCAGCGAAAGGCTTCACGCATTCCAGGGCCGCGTCGGTGTCGGCGACGTTGTTGAAGGACAACTCTTTACCCTGCAGCTGCTCGGCGGTTGCCACGCAGGCTTCCTTCGGGTTGCGCTCGGTGTAGAAAGCGGCGCGCTGGTGCGGGTTCTCGCCGTAGCGCATGTCCTGAACCTTGACGAACTGGGCGTTGAAGGTGCGAGGGAAATCCGGGTTGTCGTTGTCCGGGGTGCGGCCACCGAGGTAGTTGGCGATTGCGCCGTCGTAGCCGGCAGTGTGTTCGAAGGCTTTAACGGCCAGGTCGAAGCGGGTGTCATAGCTTAGCTCGCCGTCGTTATCATCCAGTTCGGTCAGGACCCGGCGGTAATCGGAAGCGTTGACCACGATGGCGACATCGTTGTGGTTTTTGGCCGCGGCGCGAACCATGGTGGGACCACCGATGTCGATGTTCTCAATGGCGGTGGCCAGGTCACAGTCCGGCTTGGCCACGGTGTCCTCGAACGGGTAGAGGTTCACGACCACCATGTCGATCGGGTTGATGCCATGCTCGGACATGACGGCGTCGTCAGTCCCCCGGCGGCCCAGGATGCCGCCGTGGATTTTCGGGTGCAGGGTCTTGACCCGTCCATCCATCATTTCCGGGAAACCGGTGTAGTCGGACACTTCGGTGACGGGAACATTGTTTTCCTGGAGCAGGCGGAAGGTGCCGCCGGTGGAAAGCAGTTCAATGCCGCGGTCGGTCAGGGCACGGCCGAAATCGACAATGCCGGTTTTGTCACTCACGCTGATGAGCGCGCGACGGACGGGGGTGTTAGCCTGGTTTGCCATGGGTCACTTTCTTCGCTGGTCAGATAAGCCGGATGACGTTGCGAGGTTGCAACGACCTCGTTGGAACGAACAAGGGCCTCGCGAACGTGATCCGGGAGGCCCTTTTGGGGTCAGGTCAGATTATAGCAGACCGTACTGCTTGAGCTTCTTGCGCAGGGTACCGCGATTCAGCCCCAACATCGTGGACGCCTTGGTCTGGTTGTTGCGGGTGTATTTCATCACCTGCTCCAGCAGCGGGGCTTCCACTTCCGACAACACCAGCTGGTAGACGTCGGTGACGGGCGCGCCGTCCAGTTGCGCAAAGTAGTTCTTCAGGGCAACTTCAACGCTGTCACGCAGGGTGACGCTGTTGCCGCTGCTGTTCACCGTCTGCAACTGATGAAGGTCATCGTTGGCCGGGGTGCTCAGGTTATCGTTTGCCAAAGTCTCAGCGGTCATGCTGCGAATACCTCTCCATTTCGTAAGCCTGCAAAGTACTGTTCGATGCTGTCTTTCTGCTCCAGCGCGTCTTCAATCGCGTTGAAGCGTTTGCGGAACTGTTTGCTCTGGTCGTGGGACTGCAGATACCAGCCCACGTGTTTTCTGGCGATACGCACGCCCATCTTTTCGCCATAGAAACTGTGCAGCTCGGCCAGGTGCCCGGTGAGGATCTGTTCCACCTCGTCCAGGGGCGGCTCCGGCAGGTGCTTTCCGGTTTCCAGGTAATGGAGTATCTCCCGGAAGATCCAGGGTCGGCCCTGGGCGCCCCGGCCAATCAGCAAGCCATCGGCGCCGGTATGCCTGAGCACTTGCAGTGCCTTTTCCGGTGAGGTGATGTCGCCGTTGGCGAACACCGGGATCTGCACCTGCGATTTGACTTCGGCAATGGTGTCGTATTCCGCATCCCCGTTGTACTTGTCCGCGCGGGTACGACCATGGATGGCCAGGGCCTGAATGCCGGCATCCTGTGCCATCCGGGCAATGACTGGTGCATTGCGGTTGTCCGAATCCCAGCCTGTGCGCATCTTCAGCGTCACCGGAACGTCCACCGCCTTGACGACGGCTTCCAGGATCTCGCGGACCAGTGCCTCATCCTTCATCAGGGCGGAGCCGGCTGCCTTGTTACACACCTTCTTGGCCGGACAACCCATGTTGATGTCGATGATCTGGGCGCCGAACCCGGCGTTCTGTCGCGCAGCGTCAGCCAGCATCTGAGGGTCACCGCCGGCAATCTGGACCGAGCGGGGCTCGGGTTCACCCTCATGGTTCAGGCGGGTTTTCGATTTGCGCGTATGCCAGAGCTTGCTGTCCGCTATGACCATTTCCGATACCGCAAGGCCCGCGCCCATCCGTCGGCACAGTTGCCGGAAGGGGCGATCGGTCACACCCGCCATGGGTGCAACGATGAGCGGGTTGGGCAAAGTGTACGGCCCGATTTTTGCCGTTGGCAGCATGATCTGAGTCCGTGTCACAGCGGATTAAGCAAGGATCGGAATGGAACGATTGATCAATTAGTGATCGGTCCGGTTCCGAAGGGCGCTAATGATACCGTCGGGGGGCCTTCGATTGAAGGGGCTTGACAGTGAAAAACGCTGATTATTTTTCGCTCTTTCTGGTTGACTTTTGTTCGTTGTGATGGCTGCGCAGCCATTCGCCAAGTAAATACTTGCTTACGCGATCAGGGTGAGTACGGACGGAAGTTCAGGTTGTAATTGACCGCATCCCGACCCGGATCCCGGATGCTGATTGCAATGCGCACAGGCGTGTCTGTCGGCATGTCCTCAAGCTCCCTGGCTTCACCGGCCAGGTATTCATCCGGGGTAAACAGGCTCTGGGCAACGACGTCGCCATTGAGGTTGGAGAAAGTCAGGGCAATGGCCGGGAACGGCTGCCCGAAGTCTGCCCGGTTGATGATCACGGCATCCACCAGCAGTTGGCCCCGGTTCTCGGGATCGGTACGAACCACCAGCTTGCGGCTCTGGATGGCGTCAACATTGACCAGGGGCTTGAGTTCACAGCCCGCCAGTTCACAGCCTTTTTCGTAGAACGGGCGCAGCTCGGGAATGGCCGACAGGCGATCGAACTGGAACCAGGTCACCTGAGCCACGAGAACTCCGATCAGGGCAAGCACAATCAGGCTCCAGAGAATGGTGCGAACCTTCCCTCCGCGTCCCTTGCCGACCGAGACGGGTTCGCGCCGGAGATCGCTGAATGGAGCGGTTGCACGCATGGATTCAGCGGCAGGGGCCTCGATGCGTTCGGGGCGGAAGCCGGATTCGACCGGCTCTTCACCAGCAGTGTCGGTGGCGGTGAAGGCCGGCTCCGGTGTTGGTTGTGAGGTTGTGGCTGGCCGTTCCGGGGCCGGTTCAGGTTCCGGTCCTGCGGGCGCTGGCTCAGGGGGTTTGGGCTCAGGCTCGCGGGCGGAGAATTCAGGGGGAATTTCATCCCGGGGTGGTTGTGAGGGTGCGGGTTCTTTCGGCTCCCTTGGCTCCCGGGGCTGTTCGTCCTCTTGGAGGATCGCCTCGGCCCAGCTTTCGTCCACTTCCTCCGGCTCCGAGTCTGCATCGGAATCCCGGAAGCCCGACTTCTCTTGCTGGTTGATGGAAAGGAAACTGTCGCTGAGTTCGTCGTCGGAGAATGACAGCTTTGAACCGGCGTAACGGCCTTCCTCGGCATCCTCGTCGGGATTGTCGGCAAACACAAAGTCTTCTTCGGTGGTCAGGCCGGCGGGCTCGGGTTCCGGGGTTGGGGACGCCGGAGGCTGGGGGGAGGCGGGCATGACCCGGTGTTCAATGGCGTTGAACACCTCCATGCAATTGCCGCAGCGGACTTTGCCCTTGGCGACGCCAAGCTGTTCATCGGAAACGCGGAAACGGGTATGGCACTTCGGGCACTGTGTCTGCAGGCTGCTCTGGGTCATGCTTCGTTCCTGAAAGCGGCTGTACTACGAGTGTCGGAGTTTAGTCGCTATCGTCCGGTTCGTCATCTGTCCTTGCGCCGTCCTGTGAGACGTATCCACTCTTCGCGCTGCTCCGGCTCGTCCATGATGAACCAGGGTTCGTAGGCTTCCATGACTTCCCGGGCCTGGTTGGACAGAATACCGGAGAGGACCAGATCGCCGCCGGGTCGGGTCAGGGCGGCCAGATGAGGCGCGAGGCCGATCAACGGCTGGGCCAGGATGTTGGCCAGCATCACATCACAGCGGGTGTCGGGCTCGTCTTCCGGCAGGTACAGGTCCAGTCTGGATTCATCCACGCCGTTGCGCCGGGCATTCTCCCGGCTGGCTTCCAGGGCCTGTGGGTCGGTGTCGACACCGATGACGTGATCAGCGCCCAGCAGCAATGCCGCCAGACCCAGGATGCCGGAGCCGCAGCCGTAATCGATGACCTGCTTGCCTTGCATGTCCTGTCCGTCCAGCCATTCCAGGCAAAGCGCCGTGGTGGGGTGTGTGCCGGTCCCGAAAGCAAGACCCGGGTCGAGCATCAGGTTGGCTGCTTCCGGGTCGGGCGCGTCATGCCAGCTGGGAACAATCCAGAGCCGCTCGCCGAATCTCAGGGGCTGGAAATCATCCATCCAGGCCCGCTCCCAGTCCTTGTCTTCCACCAGGGTAACGTCGATTTCCGGCAACGATTGCTGGGTCTGCTGGTGCCAGGCGTCGCGGACATCCGCGCATAGCTGGTCGATATCACGGTCGGACTGGAACAGCCCGGTCACGGTGGTCTGGCTCCACAGGGGCGTGGTGCCGGGGTCCGGCTCGTACAGGGGCTGGTCGGCGGCATCTTCCATGGAGACGGCGTCAGCACCCATCTCCATGAGCAGATCTTCCAGCTGATCCGCGTTGTCCGGATCAGCCGGGATCTGGAGTTGTATCCAGGGCATGGTTATTCCCGCATCAGTTTTTCCAGGTAGTGGATGGTGAAGTCTACCTGTTTGAAGCCACCATCGCGTACCAGTCTCCGATGCAGGGGCTGGTTGGTCTTGATGCCCTCGACCACCATCTCGTCCAGCGCGTTCTTCATGCGCCGGCGTGCGATCTCGCGGTCATCGCCCCAGGTGATGAGCTTGGCTACCAGCGAATCGTAGTACGGCGGTACCGTGTAGCCGCTGTACAGGTGGGAGTCGACCCGGATGCCGTTGCCACCGGGTGCGTGATAGTGCTTGATCTTGCCGGGACTGGGCACGAAGGTCTTGGGGTCCTCGGCGTTGATCCGGCACTCGATGGCGTGCCCCAGGATGTGGATATCATCCTGGCTGTATTGCAGCGGCAGCCCGCTGGCAATGCGTAGCTGCTCGCGCACGATGTCCACACCGGTCACCATCTCGGAGACCGGGTGCTCCACCTGGACCCGGGTGTTCATCTCGATGAAGTAGAACTCGCCATCCTGGTACAGGAACTCGAAAGTACCGGCGCCCACGTAACCGATTTCCTTGCAGGCATCGACACAGGCTTTCAGGGTCTTGGCGCGGGACTCGGCATTGACGTTCGGTGCCGGCGCTTCCTCGATCACCTTCTGGTTGCGGCGCTGCATGGAGCAGTCGCGGTCGCCCAGGTGGATGACATTGCCGTGCATGTCCGCCAGGACCTGGACTTCCACGTGGCGCGGAGTCTCGAGGAACTTCTCCAGATAAACGGTGGGGTCGCCGAAGGCGTTGCGGGCCTCGCTCTGGGTGATCTGGATCGCCTTGAGCAGGGCGGCCTCGGAGTGGACCACCTGCATGCCCCGGCCACCACCGCCGGACGCCGCCTTGATCATCACCGGATAGCCGATCTTACGGGCAATCTGCAGGGTGCGCTCGTCGTCATCGGTGAGCGGGCCGTCGGATCCGGGCACGGTTGGCACGCCTGCCTTTTTCATGGCTTCGATGGCGGAGACCTTGTTGCCCATCAGACGGATGGTTTCGGCCTTCGGGCCGATAAAGCGGAAACCGCTCTTTTCGACCTGCTCGGCGAAGTCGGCATTTTCCGCCAGGAAGCCGTAACCGGGGTGGATGCCCACGGAATCGGTCACTTCCGCCGCACTGATGATGGCGGGGATGTTCAGGTAGCTGTCGGTAGCGCTGTTCGGGCCGATGCACACGGATTCGTCGGCGAGACGGACGTGCATCAGTTCCCGGTCAACCTGCGAGTGCACGGCAACGGTCTTGATGCCCAGTTCCTTGCAGGCACGCAGGATACGCAGCGCGATTTCACCGCGGTTTGCGATCAGAACTTTTTCTAACATGGCCATGAGTAACAATCACCCAGTTCAGGAAATGACGACCAGGGGCTGGTCAAACTCCACCGGCTGGCCATTCTCGACCAGGATTTCAGTTACCGTTCCGGCCTTGTCAGCCTCGATCTGGTTCATCATCTTCATCGCCTCGACGATGCAGATCACGTCACCAACGTTGACGGTCTGGCCCACTTCCACGAACGCCTGGGCGGTGGGCGACGGTGCCCGGTAGAAGGTGCCGACCATCGGGGAGTTCACGGTGTGGCCGGACGGACCTGCCGGGGCCGCGGGCTCTTCTGCGGCGGGAGCCGGGGCCGGCGCGGGGGCTGCTGCCTGGGGTGCCGGCGCAGGCACGTGGCTCACGTACTGGGTGCCGGCGGGCTGTTCGCGACGGCGGGAGATGCGGACAGAGTCGTCGCCTTCCTGGATCTCCAGTTCCTCGACGTCGGATTCCTCCAGGAGTTCAATGAGTTTCTTGATCTTGCGAATATCCATAGTTAATCCAGTCCCGTTGTTTCTGATCTATCGGTGAATTCGTTGCAGGGCCGCCTGGAGGGCAAGGTCGTACCCCTGGCTGCCCAGCCCGCAGATAACGCCAATGGCGATATCGGAAAAATAGGAGTGATGGCGAAACGGTTCCCGCGCATGCACGTTGGAAAGATGCACTTCGATGAAAGGGATCCCGGAAGCCAGCACGGCATCCCGAAGGGCGATGCTGGTATGGGTGAAGGCGGCCGGATTGATGATGAGGAAATCCACGCCTTCGGCCCGTGCTTCATGGACCCGCTCGATCAGTTCGTACTCGGCATTGGACTGAAGGTGGAGCAGGTGGTGGCCCTTTTCGGCCGCTTTTGCCTTCAGTCGGTCATCGATGTCTTTCAGGGTCTCGTAGCCGTACACCTCGGGCTCACGGGTGCCGAGCATGTTGAGGTTGGGGCCATGGAGCACGAGAATGGTGGACATGAATACGCCTGCCTTGCTGTCTTTTTTAACAGGATCGCCGAAAATCACGGCATTTTCCCACAATGGTGCGTGCTTGTTTTCCTCAGATCAACACTTTTTGACAATCTTCCGTGTTGGCCATTGGTCGTAAAAAGACAGCACTGGCAATCGAAACGGGATCTTTCCGCTGATGACAATCATTGTCGGCAAGGTCAGGGCCGACTTCCATACGACGTTGGTTTCATAGCAGAAGGTAGGGGCGGCGGGCCGGAACCTGCCCGCCAGCAGACGGCGTCAGGGGGTATCTGCGCTCACGCAGTTACGGCCGGCCTTCTTGGAGGCATACAGCGCCTGGTCGGCCCTGTCGCAGAGTTCCTGGGCGGTTTGTCCCGGCCGCAGGGTGGCGACGCCGCAGCTGAACGTCACATTGAACTCCCGGTCGCCCGCGCGCTGGCGAAGTTCCGCGAACCGTTCCCGGATCTCGTTCAGCACATTGCGGGCATCGCTGGGACGGGTATCCGGGAGGATGATGGCAAATTCCTCGCCGCCATAACGCCCGACATGATCAGTCTTGCGTAACCGCTGTTTCAGGAACATGGACAGGCTGCGCAGCACCCGGTCTCCGATCGGGTGCCCGAAGGTGTCGTTCACCTTCTTGAAATAGTCGATATCGATCATCGCGAAGGACAGAAGCTGATCCTTCTGGCGCGCCTTGGCAATCTCCTGGTCCAGAAGATGGAGGGTGTGGGTGTGGTTATACAGCCCGGTCAGGCTGTCGCGGATCATCAGGGCCAGCAGGGAGCGCGCCCGCCGCCCACGGTTGTGGATGGTGGCGATCAGGTGCTTGGGATCGATGGGCTTGGTCAGGAAGTCGTCTCCGCCCAGGCTCATGGCATGGAGCTGCTTGCTGACGTCTTCCTCCGCCGAGAGGTAGATGATCGGCACGCTGTGAAAGCGGTCCTGCTGACGGATCACCCGGGCGATCTCCATGCCTGTGCAGCCTGGCATGTACATGTCGAGAATGATGATTTCCGGTGAGAATTCATCCAGGGCATGAATGATCTGCATCGGATCGGTGATGATGTGGGCGGTCATTCCGGCCCGTTTCAGCACCGTTTCCATATACTTCGCCTGGGCCCGGGAGTCGTCAAGCACCAGCACCCGGTAGGGTTCAACGGTATTGCCGTGGGTGTAGGTCTCGATTTTTTCAATCAGCTGTCCGGGATCGACCGCCGGATAGAAAAACTCCTCGCCGCCGCAACGCGAGGCCCTGAGACGGGTTTCAATGGAGCCGTCCTCATCGCTGACGAAAATGACCGGGATGGGCGTCTCGTGGCGCTCCTGCAACTGTTCGATGATGCCAATGCCGGCGTTTGCGTCGCCCCCAAAGCTGACATCCATGAGGATGGTTTCCGGTTTGCTCAGGGCGCAGGCTTCCATCAGGGCATCGGCACTGGTAAACGCCGAGGCCCGGAAGCCGAAGAATTCCAGCTGTCGGATCAGGCGGGCGGCCATTTCCTCATTTCCAAGCGCAATGTAGATCGGCGTCCGCCGGTATTGCAGGGGTGTTTCGGTCTTGTCCTTGTCGGTGCGGCGCAGGGTGCTCCGGCACAGGTGTTCCATCGCATCCTGAAGCTGCGGCCACAGCTCCTCGTCCGGAGCGCTGTCAGCGGGCCAGCGGGTCATCAGGTCAAGCGCCTTCCGGCCGGCCTGCGCGTGGCTGTCCATCTCGAAACGTTGGGCGTAACGGACCAGCTTGTCGGTGGCACTGACCAGTTCGGCGCGATGGTTGGCGGCCAGGCTGTGGTCGGAATGGATCTTCTGCCAGGTGTCCAGGACAACCCGCGCCTGGGTGGTTACGCGTCGGGCAAAGTGTTGTCTGAGTTTTTCTTTCTGGCTCTCGTCATTCATGTTGCTTCGGCCCGTCCCTACACATGATGTTCGCCCCGCCCGGTGGGGACGATTTTTTTACCTCGGTGCTTTTACAGAGTCTATAGTGTTTAAAGTGGTCGGCGTAGGTGGCGCAATGTAAATGTTTGTCAACTCTGGGGTGCAGGTCACAGTTGCCGAGTCGACTGGTGCAGCCCCTCCGGAGCAATTCCTTATGGCATGGAAGCAGAGTCCGCCGTCTTCGCGGAACCAGGCGGGAATGATTACTCTCCGTACCCTCCTGCTGCTTTTTACCGGCGGCCTGCTGGTGGTTGTGCTTGTGGCCGGCTTCGTGACCAGCTTCAGCCATTTTCGCGGCTATGTCTCCGAGCAGCTGACAGGCCATGCCCGGGATGGCGCCACTGCCGTCGGACTGTCCCTTTCCAATGCCATCGACGGGAGTGATCCGGTCGCCTCGGCGTCCCTGATTGATGCGGTCTTTGACAGCGGTCGCTATCTTCGGGTCATCTATCTGAACAACAAGGGCGAGATCATCGCCGGGCGCCGGAAATCCCTGGACCAGGTTGGTGTGCCGGGCTGGTTCCGTTCAATAGCGGATCTCCCGCTTCCGGTCGCCGAAGCCGAAGTGGTGCGCGGCTGGCGCAGGCTCGGCACGGTTCAGGTGGTGAGCGACCCGGGGCGGGCGTACCGGGATCTCTGGCGCATCACCAGCGGGCTTGTCGTTGCAATCATGGTGATCGGCGCCGTGGGCCTGTTTGCCCTGTTCATGCTGCTCAAACGGACCTTGCGGCCACTGGCAGCCCTGGAAGAGCAGGCAAAGGCACTGGGTAACCGGGACTTCCGGCGCCATGTCACCATTCGCTCGACCCGGGAGCTGAACCAGGTGACCGAGGCCATGAACCGGATGTCCGACGACCTCGGACACCTGTTCGAGGGGCAAGCCAAACTGATCCAGCACCTCCGTCGATTGAGCAATGAGGATCCGGTCACCGGCCTGGCCAGTCGCAATGCTTTCGACCAGAGGCTCAAGGTCGAGGTGGAGTCGGAGGAAAGGTCGGCACCGGGGATGCTGCTCCTGATCCAGTTGTGGGACTTTGCCGGTTTCAACCAGACGTTTGGTCGTGCCGAAGGCGATCGTCTCCTGGTAAGGATTGCTGGTGAGCTGGGCCGCTTCATGGCCCGGCATGCAGGCAGTTTTGCCGGCCGACGGACCGGGGCTGATTTCGCTCTTTACCTGCCTGGCGCCATGCCGGCCGATGCCCGTGTCTGGTGCCGGGACCTTGTCGCAGAACTGGATAGCATCTATGCCGACCTTGCTTCCTCCGTGGCGGTGGCCGTGCATGCCGGGCTTGCCAGGGCCCGGAAGGGTAGAAGCGCCCGCGAGTTGATGTCGGCTGCCGACGAAGCACTGCGGAAGGCCCAGGCGCTCGGAAAGAGTGGTTGCCAGTTGGCCAATGGAGAGCAGGAGCATCACCACAATCTGGAGACCTGGCGAGTTATACTGACAGAGGCCATACGCAAGCAGCGTTTCTCGCTGTGGCTGCAACCGATGATCAGTGAGCACACCGAGTCGCCACTGTATCACCAGGTGTTTTCCAGGCTGGATACGCCGGAAGGTGAACTCAAGGCCAGCGTCTTTGTACCTATGGCGGAACGCTTCGGGCTGGTTGAACAGATCGACCGGCTGCTGATGCAACGAGTGCTGGAAAGGCTTGCTGCCGAGCCAAGCCAGCAACTCGCGGTATCCCTGGCCGGGGCATCGGTGGCCAGCGAGGCGTTCCGGGAGGAACTGCTTGCCCGTCTGGAACAGACCGGTGACAGCGCCCGCCAGCTGTGGATCGGGATCTCCGAGCAGACCATCCATCACCATCGGACCGCGGTGGGGCTGCTGGTAAGAGCGCTGGGAAGGATCAACGTACCGGTGCTGGTGGACCGGTTCGGGGTGGGGGGCGTACCCTTCAGCTATCTCAGAAATCTGAGGTTCCAGGCCCTGCGTATCGATAACAGCTTTATCCACGACATCGACAGTCACGAGGAAAACCGTTTCTATCTGGAATCGGTGATTGGTATAGCCCATCGGCGTGGCGTCCGGGTGTTCGCGACCGGAGTGGAAACGGCGGCGGAGTACTCGGTGCTCTGCAAGCTGGGTATCGATGGCGCCATGGGGTACCATTTGGGTCGACCATTCGCTGCTGACCAACAACCGCAAGGGGATTAGGAGTCTTATGCCAGGCAAATTCAGACAGTTCTTCAGGGATCGGAAAGAGGACGTTCAGGATTACGCCGGGGGCAGCGGCGTCGTTGGCCGGTTCATCATCGCGGTACTGGTGATCTACCTGCTCGCGGCCATTGTCTTCGGTATCTACTGGAGCGGCGAGCCTGACACCTTCTCCGTGCGGGAGAACACCCGGACGGTGGCCAACACCATGGAGAGGGAGCCGGTTACCGGTTTCGCCACCACAACCACCATGATCCGTATTGCCGAAACCCTGCTGGACAAGCCCGGTGGCTACATTTCCAACGACATTTTCCCGCCGGGCCTCTGGCTGGACAACATCGCCAACTGGGAATTTGGTGTGCTGGTCCAGCTTCGAGATCTGTCCCGGGCCATGCGCCGGGATATTGCCCGCTCCCAGAGCCAGTCCGCCGAAGATCCGGACCTGGTGATTGCCGAGCCCCAGTTCCATTTCGACAGCCAGAGCTGGGCGATCCCGTCCACCGAGTCGGAATACCGTCGCGGGATCAGCGCGCTCAAGCGTTACCTGAACCGCCTGTCTGCCCCTGAGCAGGCCGACGCCCAGTTCTTCGCCCGGGCCGACAACCTGAACAGCTGGCTCGCGGACCTGGAGACCCGGCTGGGCAGCCTGTCCCGTAACCTGGGTGAGAGCGTCGGTAAGGCATCCGTCTCTGATGCGGTAGCCAACGTGGATGCCGACAACCCGCTAGCTGAGGAAACCGGGGGTACCGAAGTGCAGACACCCTGGACCAAAATCGATGATGTGTTCTATGAGGCCCGTGGCAGTGCCTGGGCGTTGTTGCACATCTTCCGTGCTATCGAGGTGGACTTCCGCAAGGTGTTGCAGGACAAGAATGCCATGGCCAGCGTGAAGCAGATCATCATCGAGCTGGAGGGCACCCAGGGCCAGATGTGGAGCCCGGTGATCCTGAACGGCAGTGGCTTCGGCGTTCTGGCCAACCATTCCCTGACCATGGCCGCCTACCTGTCCCGAGCCAATGCAGCGATCAGCGATATGCGGGATCTGTTGTCACGGGGCTGAGCGAGTCCCGTTTCCGGGCACAAAAAAAACCGGGTTCGAGGACCCGGTTTTTTTCCATCTGAAGCGTCTTGCCAATCAGCCCTTGTAGGCGTTGATGGCGTCTTCGATGGCTTTCCTGGCGGCTGCGGCGTTGTCCCAGCCCTGAACCTTGACCCACTTGCCCGGCTCGAGAGTCTTGTAGTTCTCGAAGAAGTGCTTGATCTGATCACGCAGCAGTTCCGGCAGATCGTCGATTTCCTTCACATCGTGGTAGGAAGTGGTCAGCTTGTCCTGCGGAACCGCAACCAGCTTGGCATCACCGCCGGCTTCGTCTTCCATATTCAGCACGCCGACCGGACGTGCACGGATGACGGAGCCAGCCTGTACCGGGTACGGGGTGACCACGAGTACGTCCAGGGGGTCGCCGTCGTCGGCCAGGGTGTGGGGGATGAAGCCGTAGTTGGCCGGGTAGAACATCGGGGTGGCCATGAAACGGTCTACCAGCAGGGCGCCCATGTCTTTGTCCAGTTCGTACTTGACGGGGGAGCTGTTGGCCGGAATCTCGATGGCAACGTAGATGTCTTCAGGCGGGTTCTTGCCTGCGGGGATGTTGTCGAATTGCATGTGCGATCCTTCCTGATACGTTGAGGTGCGTTTAACTGCGGCTAAAAAGTGGGCGCAATTATACGGGAGTCTCTTGCAGTTCGAAACTAAACCTTGGTCGTTGGCTCTTGAGTTGGCTTAACTCTGACTTGGGTGCGAGCGGATCTCTGGTGGGAGCTTCCGAAAAGCGCCCCTGACACGCCCCTTCCCCCAAAGTCAGAGCTTCAGCTGTTTGGCAATCAGTTCCTTCATGATCTCCGTAGTGCCGCCGCCGATGGACAGGATCTTTGCATCCCGGTACAGGCGCTCTACCACCGACTCCCGCATGTAACCCATGCCGCCGAACAGCTGCACCGCCTCCCGGGTGACTTTCTCGCAGACGTCCACCGAGAAATTCTTGGCCATGGCCACCTGCTTGATCGGGTTCTTGCCGGCCTGCATCAAGGCTGCGCAGCGGTAGGTATACTCCCGTGCGATGTCGATCTGGGTGGCCATGTCCACCAGCTTGTGGCGGGTGACCTGGAAGCCGGCGATGTTGCGGCCGAAGGCCTGGCGTTGTTTGGTGTAATCCAGGGCAGCCTCGTAGGCGAGCTGGGCGGTCATGTAGGCCATGATGGAGAGGCTCAGGCGTTCGGCCAGGAAGTTGCTCATGATGGCGATGAAGCCGGCGTTTTCGGCGCCGATCAGGCGGTCGGCCGGTACCCGGCAGTCTTCGAAGAACAGCTCGGCGGTGTCGCTGGCCCACCAGCCCATCTTGCGGAGCTTCTTGCCGGTGGAAAACCCTGGCATATCCCGGTCGATGAGCAGGAGGCTGATGCCGCCGTGGCCTTCGCCGCCGGTGCGCACGGCGACGGTGTAGTGGTCGGCGCGCATGCCGCTGGTGATGAAAGTCTTGCTGCCGTTGACGATATAGTGATCACCGTCCCGAACGGCGCGGGTCTTGAGGTTGGCCACGTCGGAGCCGCCGCCGGGTTCGGTGATCGCCAGGGCGGAGATTCTCTCGCCGCGCAGGACCGGAGGCACGATCTGTTCGCGGATTTCTTTTCTGGCCCACTTGGCGACCGGCGGCAGACCGATGTCCAGGGAGCCGAGGCCCGCCACCAGGCCGCCGGAGGTGGATCGCATGAGTTCTTCGGAGACAGCCACTTTGAGAAAGATGTCCCCCTCGCCCGTGCCGCCCAGGGCTTCCGGGAAGCCGATACCGAGCAGGCCAGCATCGCCCGCCTTCTTGTACAACTCCCGGGGAAATTCCCCCGCTTCTTCCCAGTCGTCGATATGGGGCAGAACGTGGGTTTCGATGAATTTCCGGGCACTGAGGCGTGCCTGTTCGTGGATGTCGTTGAAGTAGTCGGACACGGTCGGGCTCTCTGTGGACAGTTGTGAATGGAAGCAGTGTCACTCAAAAACCATAACCAAGCAAGCGCTTGGTTTGTGATTCAGGGCAAATAAAAAAGGGCTGGCCCGGAAAGCCAGCCCTTCAGAGTGTCGCCGGTCAGGCGCCCTTGCGGGGAATGCTCTTCACGCCGTCGCTGGTGCCCAGCAGCAGGAGGTCGGCTGGTCGGCGGGCAAACAGGCCGTTGGTGACCACGCCGACAATGTTGTTGAGCTGCTCTTCCACATGGATGGGGCGGGAAATGTCCATGTTGTGGACGTCGATGATGATGTTGCCGTTGTCGGTGACCACGCCCTCACGGTACACCGGGTCGCCGCCCAGCTTGACGATTTCACGGCCGACATGGCTGCGGGCCATGGGAATGACTTCCACGGGCAGGGGGAAGTTGCCGAGTACGCCAACCATCTTGGATTCGTCCGCGATGCAGATGAAGGTTTTCGCCACTGCTGCCACGATCTTCTCGCGTGTCAGAGCGGCGCCGCCGCCCTTGATCAGTTCCAGGCGCTCGTTGGTTTCATCAGCACCGTCCACATAGAACTCCAGCTCGCCGGCGCTGTTGAGGTCATATACCGGAATGCCATGGCTTTTCAGGCGTTCGGCAGTGGCTTCGGAGCTGGCCACGGCGCCGTTGAACTCGTTCTTCAGTTCGGCCAGCATGTCGATGAAGAAGTTGGCTGTGCTGCCGGTTCCGACGCCGACGATGCTGTCGCTGTCGAGGCGGGGGGCGATGTAGTCCACGGCGGCTTTGGCCACGGCCTTCTTGAGTTCGTCCTGGGTCATGTCGGGCTCCGTCTGCAATTCCGGATGAAATTTACGGCCATTATAGCGGCCTGTGAGGTCTGCTTATAGACGGCTGCCGTGCAAACTTTCTACACTGTCGGTTTTTCCCGCACACTCACCAAGCAACCGGAACCACTATGCCGCAACGCTATATCAAGAAGATACTCGATGCGCGCGTCTACGACGTGGCCATCGAAACACCCCTGACTGAAGCCCGTAGCCTGTCCAAGCGCTTTGCCAACAACATTATGCTCAAGCGCGAAGACCTTCAGCCGGTGTTTTCCTTCAAGATTCGCGGCGCCTACAACCGGATTGCCCAGCTGTCCGAAGAACAGAAAGCCAAGGGCGTGATCTGCGCCTCCGCCGGCAACCACGCCCAGGGCGTGGCCATGTCCGCGAAGGAGCTGGGCATCAAGGCGGTGATTGTGATGCCCCAGACCACGCCGGACATCAAGGTGAAGTCGGTCCGGGACCGGGGCGCGAAGGTTGTGCTCAAGGGTGACGCCTTCGATGAGGCTGCTGCCCACGCCCAGGAACTGATCAAGAAGCACGGCTACACCTACATCCCGCCCTACGATGACCCCGACGTCATCGCCGGGCAGGGCACGGTGGCCATGGAGATGATGTGGCAGTTCTCCCAACCGCTGCACGCGGTCTTTATCCCGGTGGGCGGTGGTGGGCTGATTGCCGGCATGACCGCCTACATCAAGTACCTGCGCCCCGAGATCAAGGTGATCGGTGTCGAGCCGGAGGACTCCAACTGCCTGCAGGCCGCCATGAAGGCTGGCGAGCGTGTGATCCTGGATGAAGTCGGCATCTTTGCCGACGGTGTGGCGGTACGCCAGGTCGGCGAAGAGCCCTGGAATATCTGCAAGGATCTGGTGGATGAGGTGATCACCGTTACCACCGACGAAATCTGCGCCGCCATCAAGGATGTGTTCGAGGATACCCGCTCCATCGCAGAGCCCGCCGGCGCTCTGTCGATCGCCGGCCTGAAGAAATATGTCGAGCGGGAGCAGTTGGAAGGCGAGAACCTGGCTGCGGTGCTGAGCGGCGCCAATATGAATTTTGACCGCCTGCGCTACATCTCCGAGCGCACCGAAATCGGTGAGAAGCGCGAGGCGATCCTCGCTGTCACCATCCCGGAGAAGCCGGGAGCTTTCAAGACCTTCATCAACGCCCTGCACAAGCGCAGCATCACCGAGTTCAACTACCGGTATGCCGACGCGCAGAAGGCCGTGATCTTTGTGGGTATCCAGATCCAGGCTGGTGGCCATGGGCGGGATGAGCTGGTTCAGGAACTGCGGGAGTCAGGTTACTCCGTGGTCGACCTGACCGACAGCGACCTGGCCAAGCAGCACATCCGCCACATGGTCGGCGGCCATGCCCCGAGCATCAGCAACGAGAAAGTCTACCAGTTCGAATTCCCGGAGCGTCCGGGGGCGCTGCTGAAGTTCCTGATGTCCCTGGGCACCCGCTGGAACATCTCCATGTTCCACTACCGCAATCATGGGGCTGCCTACAGCCGCGTCCTGCTGGGTGCCCAGGTGAACGACGACGAAGAGCCGGATTTCGAGAAGATGCTCGACAAGGTCGGTTTCCGGTATGAAAACATGACCGACAATGAAGCCTACCGGCTGTTCCTGGGCGCGGGTAACGGAAGTCAGACCTAACTCGGGGCTGGAGTCGGGCGGGGGTTCGCTTCCCGAAACTGTGCGGAGCCATGGGTGGAGCGCGAGAGCGCTTCACGGGCAGGCCAGGGACGGCCTGCCCAGGACCCTAAGTGCGACGCAGGAGCAATTAGCACTTAGGGGCGGAGCTCAAGCGTCACATGGACGTGCCGCAAGGAGCGTGTTTCGGGAAGCGAACCCCCGCCCGGCTCCGACGGATCCGCACAGTTTCGGAACGTCCCTAGCGGCATGGATCCCCCTGGCTTTCGGGGATTCTTAACTAATTTTAATCAGTCAAAAATTGTAAAATCAGGGTTTAGTGTTAGTCTTTCGTCTAATTCTCGAAAGAGAGAATAGCTGACTGATTTTTCGATAATTTACCAACCGCGTAAGAAGGAAAAATAAAAATGGGTGGCAAGCCTGACATCATCAAAGCCATCGTGCTGATTTTTGCTGTCGGCCTTGTAATAACCGGATTTACTTCTATCCACGCCTCGGAAGACAAGCCCCGCTACCAGGACAACGTGACCATCAGTGCCGTTCAGGCCGGAGCCAGTCGTCTGAACCGGTAACAGCGCCGGTCCGTTACCACGCTGTGCAAGGGCACATCCCAGGGCTCTATCGGCAGCGCTTTCACTTTCTGAAAATCATGGGCCAGGCCAATCAGCTTGGGGGCCAGCCGCGGCCGTAAACGGCTGAAGGCAAAGGTCCGATCGTAGAACCCCCCGCCCATCCCCAGGCGTCCGCCATTTTCATCAAAACCCACCAGCGGGAACAGCACCGCATCCAGCGCCCAGGCCGGGCGACGCAGGCCTTTGCTGAAGGCCGGCTCGGGAATGCCGAAACGGTTGGCCGTGAGCTCGACGCCGTCGTAATAGGGGCTGAATACCAGTTTACCGGTATGGATCGGGTGCAGAACCGGCAGATAGAAGTGAACGCCTTTGCGGCGGGCGATGTCCATGTACAGGTGCGGGTCAATCTCGCCGTCGTTGGGCAGGTAGACGGCCACATGCCTGGCGCGGTGCAGGTCCGGATTCTTCAGAAGGTTCAGAGCCAGGTATTCCGAGGCCTGCATCTGTTCTTCGAAGGATAGCGAACGTCGCCTCTGGCGCAGGCGTTTGCGCAGCTGACTTCGGTTCAGGTTATCAGGGTGGGGTTCGAACGGTTGGGGAGGAACAAACTTGCTCAAAATAAAGCTTCCCGGGCTGCCGTTATCGGATGTGGCCCTTGAACCCAGAGTTCAAGGTCGGTGGCCGCTGTGACATATTAGGCTTTCCCCTGTCGGGGACGTGCTCACAATGCCCTGAAGTAGCCACCTGGGTAGTGCGCATCGGCTCGAGGACGTATCCGACCATCGCGAACAGCCCAGGAAGTTGATCTCATTATACGGGCAGGTCCGGGGCCAATTGCAACACCTGATCCGGAATCAGTGCCCCGTATTTTCCCCGAGGACGTCATCGAGCTTGCTGTCCATGGCCTTGAGAATCGAGCTGGTGGCGTCGGACATGGAGTCCTGCTCCAGCAGCTCATGGGTGATGTTCAGGGCGGCCATCACAGCAATGCGTTCGACGCCGAACACCTTGCCGCTGGAACGGATTTCCCGCATTTTGTGGTCCAGATGCCTGGCGGCACGAATCAGGGCTTCTTGCTCTTCTTCCGGGCAGGCAACCAGATATTCCTTGTCGAGAATCTTCACCTCAACGGTGGTGGATTGCTGAGACATCAGTGGTGCTCCAGTGCCCGCAGGCGGCCGATCATGGCTTCGATCTTGTTTTTGGCAAGATCGTTCTTGTGTACCAGCTGGGCCCGCTCCCGGTTCCAGTCGTCCTGGAGTTCCCGCAGCATGGCGTTATCCCGCTCCAGTTTCTGACAGCGTTCGATCAGCTTGTCCAGCTTGTCCGCTAATGCCTGTACTTCGGACTGTTCCATGGCGTGCCCAACATCGGTTGTTATGAATGCAAATAACTATAAGTGTGGACGCTAAGTCGGTCAATTTACAGGGTTGTCATAGCCTCGCGGGCGTGACACCGATCACTGCCCGCCGATCTCCCCCAGCCCCTGGTGGCGGGTCTTGCGCCAGGTTGCGAATGCGGGCAGCAGGCCGACCAGCGCGGCCGCGGCCGGTACGGTCGCGAGTAATGCCCATTCCGTCCCGTTCAGCGGCCTGAGAGTCAGGTTGAGCCCGTAGTTGTCCAGTAACCAGGGTGCAATGCCCGTGAGCAGCGCGGAACCCACGGCCAGTGCGAGCAGGCATGAGACCAGCGCCAGGGCAACACATTCGATCACGTGCAGGGAGGCCACCAGCCCCGTTGAGGCCCCGGTGGCCCGGAGAACCGCAATCTCATGGGCCCGCTGGGTCTGCAGGGTCAGCAGTACCGCCACCAGTCCTACCAGGCTGGTAATGACCACGAAGCCGGTGATGCCCAGCAGGGCTTTTTCAAACTGCCCCATCAGGCGCCACAGTTCGCTCAGGGCAACGCCCGGCAGGATGGCGGACAGGGGCTCTTCTGCAGACTGGTTCAGAGCGCGCTGGAGCTGAAAGGTGAGCACCGGGGACTTCAGTCCCACATAGACGGCGGTGATGGCGTCCGGGGTAAAGGTCATCCCCTTGGCCTTTTCCGGGGTCAGGGTGCGCCCCGGAATTGCTACGCCGGATTCCCAGCCTACATGCATGGCCTCCATGCCCTCGAGGCTGATATAGACTGCCTGGTCGACGGGGGTGCCGGTGGGTTCGAGAATGCCGGTGATCCGGAACGGGGTGTCCTCGTGATTGGAAAAACTGGTTCTGCCGCCGCCATGGGACAGGATGATCTCCTCGCCAGGCTGATGCCCGAGCTCCCGGGCCACGCCGGCACCGAGCACCACGTGGAACACGTCGCTGAACCATTTGCCCTCCGCCAGGCTGACCGGCTGTTCCTGACCATAACGGAAGTGTTCGGGGAAGTTTCGGTCCGTGGCCACCACCCGGTAGCCCCGGTAACTGTCACCCAGCGAGATGGGAATCAGCCAGTCAATGCGTTGGTCTTCCTGCAGTTTCCGGAAGGTGGACCACCGGATGTTGTTGGTGGCATCGCCGATGTGGAACACGGTATACAGCAGCAGGTTCAGCTGGCCACTGCGGGCGCCGACAATCAGGTCGGTGCCGCTGATGGTGCTGGTAAAGGACTGCCGGACTTCCGTGCGCAGGTACTGGATGCCCAGCAGCAGGCTGACACTCAGGGTGAGGGTCAGGCACACCAGGGCCAGGACACGGCGCCGGTGCCAGAGGCTCGCGAGGGCCAGGGAAAGGGCCAGTCCGGTTTTCATGACTCGTCTCCCAGGTGGATCTGATGGTGGAAATGACTGCTCAGGCTGCGGTCGTGGCTGACAAAAACCACCGAAGCTCCCCGTTCGTTGGCCAGACCGAGCAGGAGGTCCAGGAAGCGGTCCCGGTTGTCGGAATCCAGCGCGGACGTTGGCTCATCCGCGAGGATGATGCCCGGGGCGCCCATCAGTGCCCGGGCCGCGGCAATCCGTTGTTGCTGACCAATCGAAAGGCGGGTGACCTTGCGGTGCCAGTGATCCTCCGGGATGGCCAGCAGTCTCAGTAATTCGGCGGCCGCCGTTTCCGGATCGGGCCGGGTATTATCATGGCGGGTCCGGGACAGGCGGCAGGGCAGGGTGACGTTGGCCAGTGCGCTCAGGTAGGGCACCAGATTGAACTGCTGGAAAATCACGCCGATGTGGTCGGCCCGGAACCGGTCCCGGGCACCACTGCCGAGGCGCTGTAATTCGGTACCGAGAATACTGACCGATCCGGAGGCTGGCACCTGCATGCCGGACAACAGGCTCAGCAGCGTGCTTTTGCCGCTGCCGCTGGCGCCTTGCAGGAACAGGTGTTCTCCGCGGGGGATGGCCAGGTCGGGAAACCGAAGCATGGGTTGAGACGCTGCCCATTGAAAGCCAAGCTGCCGGGCCTGCAGAGCAAGCTCCTCGCCTTTAGCCCGGTTGGTGCGGGTTTCTGTCGTGCTGGTCATGTTGGTGATCATTGTCCCCGGTGTATGATACCTGCTGGTCCGGAACCTGAACCCCAGGAGTTACCTAGTTGATGTCTTACGTTTTTCATTCTTACCGTTTTACCGGCCTGATCCTGGCAGCCCTGCTCGGATTCGCCTCGGTTTCCGTGGCCGCGGAGACCCGGGAGATCGACTGGCTTGAACTTATGCCCGCCGAGGATCTCGCGCTGCTGGAAAATATGCCAGAAGTCGAGCATGAGGGCGACGGCCCGGCCATCCTGCCGGATGAAATCATGACCGGGCGCGTGGTGCCGGAAATGGGTAATGTGGAGGGGCGAATTCCCGGCTTTGTCGTGCCGCTGAAAACCACCAACGACATGAAGATCCTCGAGTTCTTCCTGGTGCCCTATTACGGCGCCTGCATTCATGTGCCACCGCCTCCGCCCAACCAGATTATCCACGTGAAATATAAAGAAGGCTTCTACCTGGAGGCCCTTTACGATCCGGTGTGGATCGAGGGTACTCTGGTGATTGAGCGTACCGAGAACGAGATTGGCACCTCGTCCTACTCCATGGTGGCAACGAGCGTGACGCCCTATACGGAGTGAGCTAGCGCCCCAGCTCGATGCCGGCTTCGCCATGCTTCAGGCGTGTTGCACCCTGTGACATGCCGCCGGCCCATTCCACATCGAGGTGTTCCAGGCGTTCAAACCGCGTGGTCAGGGGAGTGGTCAGGCGACTGGCATCCTGCATGCCGGAGCACTCCAGCGTCTGGGTGACTTCAAACGCAGAGTGGCCGTCGCCATGATCCCCGTGTTCCTCGCCCTCGTGCCCGTGGTGATGGTGCTGGCCGGTATGATGCACATCCGAGCTGACCACGGTGCAGGTGTTATCCGGGGTGTCGATCAAGGGTGTTCCGGCGAACCAGTCGTTGGCTTCTTTCAGCGCCCTGGTCTGGTCCTCGGTTCTGGCTTCGTGTTCAAACCCCACCACGTTATACGCGGGTGAGACAAACATGACTTCCACCCGGTTGCCATCAACCGCAAACGACAGTTCGGCGTGGCCATGCTGGTGGGCGCCGGGGTTTTCCGCAGAGATGGCCGCGCCGGCCAGAAGGCTCAGCGGCAGTAACAGAAATCGGTTTCCAGATCGTTTCATCATGCTCTCCAGTAGTGAGTGTTATGTTATAACATATTGTGATTTCCTTGCGGCAAAAGCAAGCGGCAAGTGCCTTGGTGCCGCCTGAATGCTAGGATAGGAACTTCACTCAGCAACACAGGATTGTCTTGGTTCATGTCCGAATCCGACACCTCTTCCGGCGCCGCCCGCGCTGCAGAATTCGAGCGCTGGGCCAACGTCTTTACCGCCCACCAGGCTTTCAGTCACCCCTCTGAGCTCCACGGCGCATTATGTGGTCGGCTCGCAGCCGGTTCCCGTATCCAGGAACCCGAATGGCTGAACATGGTCTGCGAGCATATGGGGCTTCCGGAGGATGCGACTGAAGAGTCCGATGATCTGGCCCCCTTCATGAACAAGGCCTACGAGCAGACGCTGTCGCTCTTGCAATCGACCGACATGAGTTTCCATCCTTTGTTACCGGATGACGATTACGCCATTGAGCAGCGGCTGGAAGCGCTGGTGGCCTGGGTACGCGGCTTCCTCGAAGGTATGGCCCTGGCCGCCGGAGAGTCCCTTGGTCAGGCCCCGGACGAGATCCGCGAGCTGATCGAGGACATGGTGGCGATCAGCCAGTTGTCCGAGGATGAGGAAGCTGACGAGGAAAGCGAGCAGCAGCTGCTTGAAATTACCGAGTATGTCCGGCTCGGAGCCCTGGCCGTCTTTACCGAATTCAATGCCCCGGAGAAGCCGGCCTCCGATTCGCCAACCCTGCACTGAGCCGGGTCCAGAACTGTGGGAGAATCTATGTCGTCCATGATACCCGTCAAGGAGTTCGCCGAGCGCCGCCGCAAGCTGATGGAACGCATGGCGCCGGACAGTATTGCCATCCTGCCAGCAGCCCCGGAGCGGGTGCGCAATCGCGATGTCCTCCATCCCTTTCGGCAGGACAGCGATTTCCAGTACCTGACCGGCTTTGGTGAGCCGGAAGCGGTGCTGGCGCTGATCCCCGGTCGCGAGCATGGGGAGGCGGTGCTGTTCTGCAAGGAGCGCCATCCGGAAAAAGAATTGTGGGACGGTTTTCTGTGCGGCCCCGAGGGTGCCATCGAGCGGTTCGGTCTGGACGATGCCTTTCCGATTTCGGACATCGATGACATCCTGCCGGGCATGATCGAGGGTCGCAGCCGGGTTTATTACCCCCTGGGCAAGGACCAGAGCTTCGATCATCGCGTCATGGAATGGGTCAAGACCATTCGCAGCAAGGTGCGCACCGGCGCCCACCCGCCCGGCGAGTTTGTGGCACTGGAACATTTGCTCCATGACCTGCGCCTTTACAAGAGCGCCAACGAGATCAAGGTAATGGCCAGGGCGGGCAAGATCAGCGCGGAGGCTCACCGTAACGCCATGAAACGGGCGCGCCAGGGTGGTTATGAATACAACCTGGAAGCCACCCTGATCCATACGTTCATGGAACACGGTGCCCGGTCCACCGCCTACCCCTCCATCGTGGGCAGCGGCGCCAATGGCTGCATCCTGCACTATATCGAGAACAGTGCGCCCCTGAAGGAGGGGGACCTGGTGCTGATCGATGCCGGCTGTGAACTGGAATGCTATGCCTCGGACATTACCCGGACCTTCCCGGTCAGCGGCAAGTTCAGCCCGGAGCAGCGTGCCCTGTACGAAGTGGTGCTGGCGGCCCAGTACGAGGCCATTGAGGCCGTGCGACCCGGTAACCATTGGAATCATGCCCATGAGGCGGCGCTCAAAGTACTGACCCGGGGGCTGATCGATCTCGGTCTGTTGTCCGGGACCGTGGATGAAGCCATCGAAAAGGAAGCCTACAAGCCGTTTTTCATGCATCGTACCGGCCACTGGCTCGGGCTCGATGTGCATGACGTGGGTGACTACCGGATCGGTGAGGCCTGGCGCGAACTCGAGCCCGGCATGGTCCTGACGGTGGAGCCCGGCCTGTACATCGCACCGGACAACACCGAGGTCGACGAAAAGTGGCGTGGTATCGGCATTCGCATCGAAGACGACGTCGTGGTAACCAAAGAGGGTTGCCGGGTGCTGACCGATGAGGTGCCGAAGACCATCGCCGAGATTGAAGCATTGATGGCGGAATAACACGGTGACCTCACCCGAGACTGACCTGATCATCGCCGGAGGCGGTCTGGCGGGCGCCACTCTGGCCCTGGCCCTGGCCCGGACTGTGCCCGAACTCCGGGTAACGGTGGTGGAGACCTTTCCGCTGTCGCCGGAGGCCCTGCCTCAGGACTACCAGCCCAGTTATGACGCCCGTTCCACCGCATTATCATGGGGCTCAAGGCTGATCTTCGAAGAGCTGGGGCTCTGGCGGGCACTGTCCGAACATGCCACACCGATCCGCCATATCCATGTCTCCGATCGTGGCCATTTCGGAGCCACACGACTGCATGCCGAGGACCATCGCCAGGAAGCCCTGGGCTATGTGGCCGATAATCGCTGGATGGGTCTGTGCCTGATGCGGCAATTGCTCGATACCGATGTGCAGTGGCAGGCGCCGGCGGAAGTTTTGGACATGACACCGACCGCGGACGGCGTGGACGTTAGGATCCGCAAGGATGGTCGCGAGCAGTCACTGACCGGCCAATGCCTGGTGGTTGCCGATGGCGGCCGCTCTGGCCTGCGGGAGAAGCTGGGCTTTGTCACCCGCACCGAAAACTATGGCCAGAATGCCCTGATAGCCAATGTCTCCACCAGCGAATCCCATCGGTTTACGGCTTATGAGCGGTTTACCGGCGCCGGTCCGATGGCGCTGCTGCCCCATGGCTCACCGGTCCGCGCGGAAAACCAGTCGGCCCTGGTATGGACCCTGACCGATGAGGCCCTGGCCGAGGTGTTGGAGCTGTCTGACGAACAGAAGTGCCGCCGTTTGCAGGACCGCTTTGGCTGGCGGCTGGGCCGGTTTACCCGGATCGGCCAGTGCAGCCATTACCCGCTGAAACTGACTACCGTGGACGAGGCCGTGCGCCCGGGTGTGGCGCTGGTGGGCAATGCCGCACACGCCCTGCATCCGGTGGCAGGGCAAGGGTTCAATCTGGCCCTGAGGGGATTGATGACGCTGGTTGAACAGTTCCGACGGGCGGTGGATGAGGGGCGTTCGATCGGCGGGCTGTCGGTCCTCGGAGAATACCAGCGACGCCATCGCCGGGACTGGCAGCAGACGGTGCAGTTCTCGGACTCGCTGATCCGGGTCTTTGGGCAGTCACTGGCCCCTGTGGCCACGGCGCGGGACGCCGGGCTGGTCGGGTTGGACCTGGTGCCCGGCGCCAAGCGCTGGTTTGCCCGAAAAGCCATGGGGATTGGCGGCCGACGCCCCGTGGTCCCGTCGGCGGACGCAACAACCAGTGAGGATGTCCATCATGACCGGTAAGGCGGACGCCCAGTCTTTCGATATTGTTGTCGTCGGTGGCGGTATGATCGGGTCGGCGCTAGCTCTGGGATTATCCCGTCAGGGTTGGCGGGTAAGTCTTGTGGAGGGAGCTTCGCGGGATACGCTGCTACAGGCCCCGGAGCCGGCATCAGCGGTGGATGACTTCGAGCCCCGTGTCAGCGCCATTTCCACCGCCAGTCAGCGCCTGCTGGAGTCGCTGGGCGCGTGGGCCGGCGTGCTGGAGGGCCGGCACTGTGGCTATCGGGAAATGACCGTCTGGGACGGTGACGGCACCGGCCGGATCCATTTCGATGCCGCCGAACTGCATGCCCGGGCGCTGGGTACCATTGTCGAGAACCGCCATATAGTTCGTGCTCTGTTCCGGGAGATCCTGGCCAGCGATGTGACACTGTTTGACGGCGTCCGTGTCCGCGGCTGGTCCCCGGCCCGGGGGGTTGAACTGGAAGACGGGCGCCGTCTGGCCGCCCGGCTGGTGATCGGGGCCGACGGGGCAAACTCCCGTTTGCGCCAGTGGGCGGGGATGCCGACCCGGGAGTGGGATTATGACCAGCAGGCCATTGTCTGCACTGTGCGGACGACCCGGAGCCATCGCTTCACGGCCTGGCAGCGGTTTTCCCTGACGGGACCACTGGCGTTCCTGCCGCTGCTGAATGAAGATCTTGATGACAAGTTCTGTTCCATCGTCTGGTCCCAGGACACCGCCGAGGCCCGCCGGTTGATGGCACTCGGGGACGAGGCGTTCCGCGCGGAACTGGAGCGGGCCATCGAGGGTGAGCTGGGGGTCGTCACGGCCGTTTCCCGCCGTTTTGCCTTCCCGTTGCGTCAGCGTCACGCCAAGGACTATGTGGCCGATGGCCTTGCCCTGGTGGGTGACGCGGCCCATACCATCCACCCGCTGGCAGGCCAGGGCGCCAATCTCGGCTATGGCGACGTGAGGGCCCTGCTCGAGGAACTTGAGCGTGCCATGGCCCGGGGGCTTGTGCCCGATGATAAGCTGGTCCTGGCCCGCTACCAGCGCCGCCGCAAAGGCGAGAACCTGGCGATGATGACCGCCATGGAAGGCTTCAAGCAACTGTTCGCCCGGGATGAATTACCGTTGCGCTGGCTTCGCAATGCCGGCATGCGCTGGCTGGACCGGCTGGGACCGGTCAAGAACCGTATAGCCGCCGAGGCCATGGGCCTCGTTGATTAACCGATAAACCGACCAAGACAAGGGATCTGCCCATGGCAGGAAGCAGTTTGCTCGCGCTGATCGACGACATTGCCACCATCCTCGACGATGTCTCCCTCATGACCAAGACTGCGACCAAGAAAACCGCGGGGGTCCTGGGTGATGACCTTGCGCTCAATGCCCAGCAGGTTACCGGGGTCAAACCGGCCCGGGAGTTGCCGGTGGTCTGGGCAGTCGCCAAGGGCTCCTTCATCAACAAGGCGATCCTGGTGCCGGCGGCTGTGGCGATCAGCTTTTTCGTGCCCTGGCTGGTGACCCCGCTGTTGATGCTCGGTGGTGCCTTCCTGTGTTTCGAAGGTTTCGAGAAACTGGCCCATAAATTCCTCCACGGCAAGGAGGAGGATGCGCACAAAAAAGACTTGCACGAGGCCCTCAAGAATCCGGATGTCGACCTGAGGGCGGTGGAGAAGGACAAGATCAAGGGCGCGATTCGAACGGACTTTATCCTGTCAGCGGAAATCATTGCCATTACCCTGGGCACTGTCACCGGGCAGAGTATTGGCATGCAGTTCCTGGTGTTGACCGTGGTGGCAGTGATGATCACGGTCGGGGTTTATGGGCTGGTGGCCGGTATCGTGAAACTGGACGACGGCGGACTCTACCTGAGTCAGAAGGAAAGCGCCTTCGCCCAGCGCGTCGGTGAGGGCATTCTCTGGCTGGCGCCATACATGATGAAGACCCTGTCGATCCTTGGCACCATTGCGATGTTCCTGGTCGGCGGTGGCATCCTTACCCATGGCCTGCCGCCGATCTATGACGCTATCCACCATTTCGCAGAAGGTTTCGGCGGTGTCGGAGCCACCCTGGTGTCCACCCTGGCGGACGGCCTTTTCGGGGTTCTGGCCGGGGCCATTCTGGTTGCAGTGCTGACCCCGCTGATCAACCTGTGGCAGAAGCGGAGCGGGGAGACGGCCTGAAAGCAGCGCCCCGCCTTACCCGCAGGCGTCAAACAGCCGGCTGATCAGCACCGGTACGGCCGTCTCCACCCGCAGGATCCGGGGGCCGAGATGGACACCCTCGCAGCCGGCTTCCTCCAGCTTTCCCACCTCGTAGGGAGTGAACCCGCCCTCGGGGCCGATGCACAGCACAGCCGATTCCTCCAGATGCACGGGGCAGGGGGTCGGAGTGCCCGGATGGGCCACCAGTGCCCGCTTTCCGGCGAGGATGCCGGGTAGTTCGTCTTCCACGAAGGGTTTGAACAGCTTGCGGATGTGAACGGTGGGCATCAGGGTGTCTTTGGCCTGTTCGAGGCCCAGCGTCAGGTTTTCCCGAAGGTTATCCTCCGACAGCCAGGGTGTCTGCCAGAAGCTCTTTTCCACCTTGTAGCTGTTGATCAGCCAGAGATCCTTGACGCCCAGGGAAGCGCAGGTCTGCAGTACCCGACGGAACATCTTCGGGCGGGGCATGGACAGGATCAGGGTCAGTGGCAATGCAGGAGGAGGTTGCTGGTCCAGCGCCACTCTCAGTTCGGCCTCAGTCTCCGTGAGGCGAACCACCTCACCGGTTCCCATCAGACCACCGGCCCGGCCTACGGGAATGTGGTCGCCGGGACGGACTTTGAGGACCGAGTGCAGGTGAGTCAGCCGGCGGCCGGTCAGCACCGCCCGATCCGGAGCCACAAAATCTTCGTCAAACAGCAGTGCCAGGTTCATTCGCCGGGGACGTCTTCCGAATCCTCGCTGGCGACCTCACGGCGGGCCAGGCGCCCGAACAGGATGCCGAACTCGAACAGGATCCACATGGGCACCGCCAGCAGGGTCTGGGAGATGATGTCCGGCGGGGTCAGCAGCATACCGATGATGAAGCAGCCGACAACCACATAGGGACGCTTGGCGGCCAGGTCGTCCGGGGTGGTGGCGCCGGTCAGGATCAGCAACACCGTGGCAATGGGAATCTCGAAGGCCACGCCGAAGGCAAAGAACATCTTGAGCACGAAATTCAGGTAGCTGCTGATGTCCGGGAGCTCGACAATACCCTCGGGGCCGATGGCGGTGAAGAACCCGAACACCAGGGGAAACACCACGTAATAGGCAAATGCGGCGCCGGCATAAAACAGGATCACCGAGGTGAACAGCAGCGGAAAGGCCAGGCGCTTCTCGTGGGCATACAGCCCCGGCGCAATAAAGCTCCAGAGCTGGTAGAGAATGATGGGGATCGCGGCAAACACCGAGAGCACCAGGGCCAGCTTCAGCGGGGCAAAGAAAGGCGAGGTGACGTCGGTGGCGATCATGCTCTGGCCCACCGGCAGCAGTTCCCGGATAGGCTCACTGAGCCAGAGATACAGTTCGTTGGCAAAGGGATAAATCGCGGCAAAACAGATCACCACGGCCAACACCATCTTCAGCAGCCGGTTACGCAGCTCGAGCAGGTGCTCGATCAGTGGCATTTCCGATTGTTCGGGATGGATCTGGTTGCCGTCTGGCTGTTGGGTCATGAACGGTTATCCGACGGGCCTGATTGGGTCTCGCGTTCACCGGAGGACTCGCTCGAGGGTTCCGGTGTCTTGTTGTCCTGGCTGCCATTACCGGCGGAGTCCGTTTCCTCCCTTGCGCTCGCCATGCGACGGGTAGCCGGTGCCGGCCGGGGTTTGCGGGCCTCGTCGTCGGACAGGATCATGTGCTCGTACTTTTTGGCCTCATCCAGGGCCCCTCGCACGGTTTTCTGCACATCGTCCAGCCCGACATCGCCGGCCTTGCGGAGTTCTTCGCGCAGCTCCTCGGCTTTCAGTTGCCGGTCAAGCTCGGAACTGAACTGGCCGACCATACGGCGCGCCGCGCCCACCCAGCGCCCGGCAGCCCGGGCGGCCGTGGGGAGCCGTTCGGGGCCAAGCACCAACAGGGCAATAACGCCGCAGATCAGCAGCTCAAGGAAGCCGATATCGAACATTCAGCCAGGTCTCAGCTGTGGGTTTTTTCCCGGGGCTTGTCTTCCGCTTCCGCCTGCTTGGGCTCTGCGTCGGACTTTTCTTCCAGGGAATCCTTTTCGTCCTTGGCGGTGTCCTCTTCATTCATGGACTTCTTGAAGCCACGGATGGCGCCACCGAGGTCGCTGCCGATGTTCCGCAGTTTCTTGGTTCCGAACAACAGGATGACAATGCCAAGTACGATCAGGAGTTGCCAGATACTGATACCCATGCGGGGTTCCTCATTCTCATTGTTTCAGTTCAGGGACATTGTACGTTAACGGAGCCGTCCTGCGGAAACCCCCGAAAGGGGTAACACCGGTCTACTTGCTCCGCGATGCCTTTTCTTCCAACCCTGACAGGTCGAAGCGCCGAGCCAGCTCGTTCAGGACATCCTCTGGTCCGAGGCCGAGCCGGGACAGCATGACCATGCTGTGAAACCACAGATCGGCCGTCTCGTAGACCACATCCGACGTTTCGCCGCTGTGCTCGGCATCCTTGGCCGCCAGCAGGGTTTCGGTGCATTCCTCGCCGACCTTTTCCAGGATCTTGTTCAGCCCCTTGGCATGCAGGCTGGCGACATAGGATGACTCCGGCTCTGCATTCTTGCGGGCTTCCAATACCTCTGCCAGGCGTTCCAGTACATCACTCACGGGCTGCTCCTTACTTGTTGCCGTAGATTGCGTCCGGGTCCTTGATGACCGGATCCACCGCAACCCACTCACCGTCCTTCAGCGTACGGTAAAAACAGCTGCGTCGGCCAGTATGGCACGCAATGCCGCCTTTCTGCTCCACTTTCAGCAGAATAACGTCCTCGTCGCAGTCCAGCCGGATGTCCTTTATCACCTGTTGATGGCCGGATGTCTCTCCCTTTCGCCAGAGCTTGCCCCGGGAGCGGGACCAGTAGACCGCATGGCCTTCTTCCGCCGTGAGCCGGAGCGATTCCCGGTTCATCCAGGCCATCATCAGGATTTCGCCGGTTTCGGCATCCTGGGCGATGGCCGGAACGAGACCATCCTCGGTCCAGCGAATGGCATTCAACCAGTCAGGGCTGTCGACATTAGCGGAGCTTTCTTGCATTTATGTGAATCCCGGTTTGTCTTGATAGTTAACGGCCGCCACGCAGCACAAGCCCGCCGGCGATAGCCAAAAGGGCCCAGCTCCAGGCCGGTGTATTCTCGACCCAGGCCCGGGCCTCGGGCTGGGTGCCGATGACCGCCGCGGCCACCAGGACAACGGCGAGGCCTGCGCGGCGCCAGCGTCGTTCGGTCCGGGCCTGCTGCTGTCGCAACAGTGCCAGTGTATCGCGGTTTTGCTGTTCGGTGGGGCCGGCGTGTCGCATCTGCAGCAGGGCATCGTGAATCAGTTGCGGCATTTCCGGCGATTGTTCCAGCCACGACGGCAGGTGGGTCTGCAGCGATTTCAGCAGTCCGGAGGGACCGATACGCTTGCGCATCCAGTCCTCGAGAAACGGTTGGGCAGTGCTCCAGAGATCCAGTTCCGGATAAAGCTGGCGGCCCAGACCCTCGACATTGAGCAGGGTTTTCTGCAGCAGTACCAGCTGGGGCTGGACCTCCATGTTGAAGCGCCGGGCAGTCTGGAACAGGCGCAACAGGAAATGGCCGAAGGAAATGTCTTTCAGCGGGCGCTCGAAGATTGGCTCGCATACGGTCCGGATGGCGGCCTCGAACTCGTTGACCCGGGTGTCCGGTGGCACCCAGCCGGACTGGATGTGCAGCTGCGCCACCTGCCGGTAATCCCGGCGGAAGAAGGCCAGCAGGTTGCGGGCCAGGTAGCTCTGGTCGTCCGGGGCCAGGGTGCCGACAATGCCGAAGTCGATGGCGATGTAACGCGGGTCCGCCGGGTTGGAAACGTCGACGAAGATATTGCCCGGGTGCATGTCGGCATGGAAGAAACTGTCCCGGAACACCTGGGTGAAGAAGATTTCCACGCCCTTTTCCGCCAGCACCTTCATGTTGACGCCCGCCGCTTTCAGTGCCGGCACGTCGGCGATGGGAATGCCGTGGATGCGTTCCATGACCAGCACCGACTTGCGGGTGTAATCCCAGTCGATGGAGGGGATGTAGATCAGCGACGAGTTCTCGAAGTTGCGCCGTAACTGGCTGGCGTTGGCGGCCTCGCGCTGGAGGTCCAGTTCGTCGTGGATGGTGGAATCGTAGTCGGCGACCACGTCCACCGGGTGCAGGCGCTTGCCCTCGGACCAGTATTTTTCCAGCAGGCCGGCCATCAGGTACATCAGCGCCAGGTCCTGGTGAATGACCTTTTCGATGCCCGGCCGCAGCACCTTGACCACCACGCGCTGGCCGTTCGGCAGGGTGGCGGCATGGACCTGCGCCACCGAGGCGGAAGCCATGGGGTCGGAGGAAAACTCTGCAAACAGCTCGGAGACGGGCTTGCCCAGGGAGGTTTCGATGATGTTCCGGGCGGTGTCGCTGGAGAACGGTGGCACCCGGTCCTGCAGCTGTTTCAGGGACTCGGCCATGTCATCCGGCAGCAGGTCACGCCGGGTGGACAGGATCTGGCCGAATTTCACGAACACCGGCCCCAGTTCTTCCAGCGCCAGCCGCAGCCGATCGCCGCGACTCAGTTTCGGCTGCGGGAACAGGTGCCAGGGAGCCAGCAGGAAAAACACTTTCAGGGGCGCAGGCAACTCGGCGATGGGCAGAAACGTGTCCAGGCGGTAACGGCAGAATACCCAGGCAATTCGGAACAGGCGTCTCAGGCGGGTCACGGGTTCTCCGGTTCGTCAGTGATTTCGCGGTCTTCCAGCCGCCGGAGGCGGGCTTCCAGGCGGTCGGTTCGCAGGCTCAGCTCATCGATATCCCCGAAGGTCGCTTCCAGTTCCCGTCGCCCCGGCAGGGCACGGCTTTCTTCGTGAACGTACTCCTCGATATTCGCGTTCATGGAGCGGACTGCTTCCCGGCTCCATTGCACGGCATTGCGCAGGCGCTTGCCAAGGAAGTGCGCCGGGACATCACCGATATGCCGGGCCATGGCAGCTTCCCAGTCGGGATCCAGCTGGTTCAGGGCCCGCTGGAGCTGGTGGGCGAGGCCGGTATCACCGACCACGTTCAGCCGCCCGTCCGTGAACACCCGGTCGTCACCGACGGCCAGGGCGACAAAGGCCAGCGGCCGGCCACTGATCTGAAGTGCCGGTGCTTCCGGAGGCTGGCTGCTGACCCGGACCCGTTCCCCGGTCTGGTCGAGGCTACAGATCAGTGGGACCGGAGCGGTTATGTCGAGTTGCACCGGGCCCGTCAGTGCTTGCAGCAGGGAGATGCGGCCGGCCGGATCCAGCTCGAGCGCCCGGTTCAGGGCCGTCTCGATGATGGAGCTGGCTGCAGCCTGCAGGGTCGGGCCCGGAAACATCAGGGCTTGATTCCCACGTGCAGGGCCACGATGCCGCCGGTCATGTTGTAGTAGCGGCAGTTCACCAGGCCGGCGTTCTCCATCATGCCCTTGAGGGTTTCCTGATCCGGGTGCATGCGGATGGACTCGGCGAGGTACTTGTAGCTCTCGCTGTCGCCGGCGATCAGCTGTCCCATCAGCGGCAGCGCGTTGAAGGAGTACATGTCATAGGCCTTGTTCAGCAGCGGGTTGGTGGGTTTGGAGAACTCCAGCACCATGAGCTTGCCGCCGGGTTTGAGCACGCGGGTCATGTCACGCAGGGCCTGGTCCTTGTCGGTCACATTGCGCAGACCGAAAGCGATGGATACCGCGTTGAAGTTGTTGTCGGGGAAGGGCAGGTGTTCGGCATCCGCCTGCACATACTCGATGTTGCCCGCGTAACCCCGGTCCGTCAGGCGGCTGCGGCCGACCTGGAGCATGGAGGCATTGATGTCGGCGAGGACGACCTTGCCGGAGGGACCCACGAGATCCGAGAACTTCATGGTCAGGTCGCCGGTGCCTCCGGCAATGTCCAGCACCTGGTGCCCCGGGCGGACGCCGGAAAGCTCGATGGTGAACCGCTTCCAGAGCCGGTGAATACCCATGGACATCAGGTCGTTCATGAGGTCGTACTTGCCCGCCACGCTGTGGAAGACCTCGGCCACCTGGCCGGCCTTCTGGCTTTTCGGCACGTTGCGGAAACCGAAATGGGTAACGTCGTCCTGGCCATTGCCGGTGCCGGACGGATTGGCTGGCGTTTGCTGCTCGCTCATGGGGGCTGTCCTGTCAGAATCTGAACCCCGTATTCTAACGGTTGGCGGGGTGGCTACAAGTTTAATACCGCCTTACACTGTAAAACCGTTTCAATTTGGAAGAGAAAACTGATCCATGTCTGTCATTGATGTCCATCGCCCCCATTCCCTGGACAAGGAACACGCCCGCGAGGCGGCGGAAACCCTGGCCCAGGACCTGTCAAAACAGTTCGATGTGCATTACCAGTGGGAAGGTGATGTGATGAAGTTCAAACGCAGCGGCGTCAAGGGACATCTGAATATCACCCCGGATGACCTGCACATCCGTCTGGAGCTCGGCCTGATGCTGCGGCCGTTCAAGCACCGGATCGAGCAGGAGATTCACAGCCAGCTCGACCAGATTATCAAGGCCTGATCAGACAGGTTCTCTAGAGGTTGCCCGGCAGCTCGAACGGCGCCGGGTGACCCGCCAGAATCTGTTCCATCACCGTCCTCTCCCGCCGTACCAGCCGTTCAATCAGGCTATCGACATTGTCCATCTTCCGGAAGGCACTGTAACCCCGGTGCAGAAAACTGTGCAGGTCGCTCAGGTCTGCCATTTCCGCCGGTGTTTTCGCCATGGACAGCAGCCACCCCAGAGTACGATTGCGTACGTAGCGGTCCAGCTGCTGACCGACTTCCGCCACGAGCTCAATCTGCCTTGCCCGGTCGTCCAGTCGCTGACTTGCCCGGTAGGCCTCGCAGTAGGCCTGGCTATCAAGTTCCGTCATCAGCTGAAGATCCCGGCCGAGCAGTTCAGCCAGCTCCAGGTCCAGTTCCTGGGTTACCAGGTTCAGTTCCACCAGCCCGGCAAAGGTATCCAGCAGGTTGTCCGGCAGCCATTTGACCATTTTCGGGAACACCCGGTCGATGTTGTCGTCCCGGTGAGTCATGCCGGCGGGTGCGTAGAGATCGGTGAGCAGGAATTCCAGGCCGGCATGGTAGCCGGGGTGATCGTACAGGTCCCGGTGAGTGGCCTTGAGGCGCCTGGCCTGCCAGTTCGCAACCTGGAAGGTTTCCTCCACCAGCGGGTGTGCTGCCTTGTGCTGACGGAAATCGTGGTACGCCAGCAGCAACCGCTGAAGCCGGCTTGCCGCTTCAGAATGAACAGGGGTGGCGACCAGGCGGTCACGGTACATGGGACAGCTCCGCTAAACCGTGGGTGGGGGCGCCAGTTTAGCGGAGCGGAGCGGGAGATGCAGCAGGCTCAGCCCTGGGCGGTGGCCGGCAGGGTCTCGAATCCCGGAATCCATTCCTTGCTGTCCAGGGTGATAAAGTGGCTGGGTGCCTCGGTCTCCACGATCCGCATGGTGGTCGGGCTCTGGCGGGCACTGGCCAGCATCGCCGAGCGGTCCAGAATCCGGTCCACCGCCGGGATCAGGAAAGTGCCATGGCGAACGTGCTGGTACACCGAGGTGTCGGTCCGGGTCATCCAGTCCATGATGTTCTCGATGTTGCGAACGATGGTGAGGTGATCCTTGGTGGCAGAGAACAGTTTGCTCAGCAACTGTTTCTTGCGCGGATTCATCTTGCCGAAGAACGTCTGGCCATAGGCAGACTGGGGGGCACTGTTGATCAGTCGGATCAACCAGGGCCACATACCGTGGCTGACCGGCTCCAGCAGCATGGTGACAAGAGCGTGCAGACGTCCCTGGGGCAGCACCGGAGCCTCCAGCACTATCTCCGCATCCTCGTAGAGTTCTGGTTGCTGCTTGAGGGCTTCCAGAATGACTGCGCCGCCACGGGAGTGCCCGTGAACCCGGATATTACGGGTGGTGGGCAGGTTGGCCAGGGCCTGGTTCAGGATGCAGGCATCGTACTCGATGGTGCCTTCAAGGTGCTTGATCGCCACTTCCCAATCCGGTGTTTCAGGTGTGACTCCGTTCACCGGAATGTGGTAGTTGCTGCAGGTCAGCAGGATCAACTCGGTGGTGGCGCCCTCATAGGCCTGGGTGAAGTAGCAGTGATTCTCCAGAAAGCCGTGAACACCAATAACCGTCTGCTCCGCCTCACCACTGTGGTTGCGGACCGAAACAGCGCCCTTGCCCACGCGATAAACCCTGCCCGAGAACATCTCGGAGTAGGCGTTTTCAATGGGCTTGATCAGCTTGCGAACATGGCTCGCTTTCATACCTGCTCTCCTCCCAGCACTGCAAATGTCGGTTATTGGTGTTGGTTTGTGCTGGCAACCTTGTTGTACCGCGATGGTGGCGGGCATTTATTGGCGCTGGACGCGCTTTTTCCGGCATTCCCCGGCCAATAGACAGGGTCCCGGACCCGCTAATAACCATTGCATCAAGGCTTATAACCAGTATAGGACTGAACAGTTACTCACGTGTAATTTTTTGTAACTGTGTGCGGCGGTCGCCGTGTGGAGCCCTCCCGGGTTGTCTGGCACAATGCGTTTTCGGTTTTTACGTACCATTGGACCATTCTGATCCCGGGGACCCTCAGGTTTGAGTCAAGCGCAAACGCATCTCCTGCTGCCTGCAGATTCGGCCTGGCTGGCACTGGAGCGCCCGGACAATCCGATGACCATTACCGTGATGCTGAGGGTCGAGGGGCTCACAGCGCCCCGCTTTCGTGAATTCCTCGAAATATACTGGGTTGCCTGGGAGCGTTTTGTGCACCGGCCGGTGAAGCGAGGCCCAAGTTGGTGGTGGGAGCGCGATCCGGCATTCGATGTACGGCGTCACCTGGATGTAGTGATTGAGCGCTTCTCCGACGAAGGGTTGCAGGAGTGGGTGTCCGCCCGGCTGAATGAACCCCTGCCCCTGTTCCGGCCAATGTGGAAGTTCTGGCTGGCACCCAACGCCCCGGGCGGCGCCGCGCTGGTGCTGCGAATGCACCACTGCTATGCCGACGGCCTGTCCCTGCTGGGCGTCTTTGACCAGCTCTGTCCCGCGTCACCCAGACAGCATCCGGCGCTTTATGGAGCGCCGGAGAAGGGTGAGTTTTCCCGCTGGACCAGTGCCGCCCAGACCTGGTTGGAACAGTTGGCGGCTGGGCAGCAGGAGCGGGATTCCGGGACCGATGAATCCCGATCAGCGACGGCCACCCTGGAACATGCGGGGCAAAGGCTTGAGCACTATGCGCACAAAGGCCTGCGCTTGCTGAATGAAGTGACTGACTTCCTGGTGGAGCCTGAAGATTCCCCCTCCGAACTCCGGCGGCCGTTGCTGGGCCGGCGTCATTGCAGCTGGTCAGCGCCGGTCCCGCTTCAGCGCTTCCGTTCCATTGCCGAATCCACCAACGTCACCATCAACGATGTGTTGCTCAGCTGCGTGGCGGCCGCAGCCCGGCCCCGGCTGGGGCTCAGTGGTGATGAGTTGGCAGAGGCGGTCATGCACGCCGCTGTACCGGTGGATATCCGTGCCCGTTTGCCCGAGGAGCTGAAACCGCAACCGGGAACCCTGGGAAATTACTTCGGTACCGTGTTTGTTCCGTTGCCGGTGGATGGTGAGAGCCCCTTGGAGCGCCTGTACCGTATCAAGCAGGAAACCCGTCGGCTGAAAAAAAGCTGGCAGCCGGGGATAGCCTGGGGGTTGGCTTCGACCGCCTCGGTGATTCCGGATCCGTTGCGCCAGCCCATCGCGGATGTGTTCTACCGCAAGGCGTCGGTGGTGGTGTCGAACGTGCCCGGCAAACGGGAAGCGCGCTACCTGGCCGGTTGCCGGATCACCGAACAGATGTTCTGGGTGCCGCAGGCCGGTGATATCGGTGTTGGTATCAGCATCGTCAGCTATGCCGGTCAGGTGCAGTTCGGTGTGGTGGCGGACGAGTCGGTGATGTCGGACCCATCGGCATTTTTGCAGGACTGCGTGCTCGAACTGGACCGTTTTCCGGGCGGGTCGTAATTCCGAAACTTGCTTTGGGGATTACAACTTAAGTGCTACCGGCAAACTCCGGGCTAGTGGCGAGCGCGGTAGACGAAGCTGGAAATGCCGTATTCTTCGGTCTCCGGTATATGTTCGCCACGATTACGGCTGCTTTACAGTCGATATGTTATAACATAACATTTGCCCGCCTCGAAACGTTACGAGTTTCTTATTTCATTCCTTGTCCGAAGTTTCAGGAGGGCGCTCATGACAGTGAAAACCAGTTCGGTTGCCGGGCCTTTGGCCATTCACGGTGGTAAGCCGGAGTGTCTGACGGAGATCTTCCGGGACGAGGTCAACCTGTCGGTATGGCAGCGGGAACTGTCCTCCGGCTGTCTGGCGTTCGCGGATCGTTTCGCGTCTGCAATAGGCAAGTTCGAGCGCTTTGTGGTCCAAGAAAAATACGAGTCCATTGAGTCTATTCTCCCGGGCTGGGCTTTGGAGCTCCCGGGCGCAGAGGCGTGGCTGGCGGACGTCCAGGAAATGATTGCAATGTATCGGTGCCTGTTCGAGCCGGCAGCCGTTGGGGTTCGATTGCATGTGTTGGCCGACACGATGTGTCCGCGCTTTCACACCGACCGGGTTCCCGCCCGGTTGCTGGTGACCTATTCAGGGCGGGGTACCGAATGGCTTGCGGAGACCGACGTCGTGCGGGCAGAAACCTTGGGGCCGCTGCCGGAACAGCAAGCAGCAGATATCAGTATCCAGGTCATACCTACAGGCGCGGTTGCGCTTCTGAAAGGCGAGGACTGGATTGGCAATGAAGGTCGTGGCCTCGTTCACCGCTCGCCCGCGCCGGGTGATACGCCCAGGCTGGTTCTGGGACTGGACTGGCTTTCCTGAAACACGTTTAGCAATGTTATAACATTAAAAGGAGTTCTCGATGTCTGATCAATTCCGACAATTTCCCTCTGCGCTGCGCCCCATGGCTTCGTCGTTGCTGATGGTTTCGGCTGCAATGCTGGCCGCCTGCGGCGGTAGCAGTAGCTCTGACGATGAGCACGAGCACGCGGATATTGATACCGCGGGTCGTCTGGTCCTGTTCGATACTGATGCCTCGCAGCTTAAAGTTCTGGACCTCGACAACAGCGAAGTGCTTGCCTCCATGGCGATGGCTGGCGAGGCACCGCGCCTTTACGCCTCGCCCGGCAAGCGGTATGCGGTAGCGATTCAGCGTGGAGACGACCTCGTGTCTTTTGTTGACGGGGGGCTCTACACCGAGGACCACGGCGATCATATGCATGATTACGCAGAGACACCGAGCATGCTGTCCCTGACTCTGAACGACCATAAGCCGACGCATTATTCCTCCGGCGAGTCCGAAGGTGTTGTTTTCTTTGACGGCGGTGACGCCGCCAGCTCGAAAGTGACCGTGTTTTCGGATGCGACGCTGGGAAGCGGATCAACCGTTGCCAGCCTGCAGCTGGATAACAACATGCATGGCGTTGCCAAGATGATTGATCGCCACCTGTTCGTGACCTATCGAGACAGCTCGATCACGGACAGCACGCTGCCGGCTGCCGTCGAACGCTACCACCTGGACGGTGGAAGCTTCGAATTTGAAGAACGCTACAGCCAAGCTTGCCCGCGGCTTCATGGTGCCGCCGCCAACGCCCATAGCCTTGGCTTTGGCTGCGGCGATGGCGTTCTGGTGATTGATCTGCACGAAGCCGGTTATCCCGCCACCAAACTGGAGAATCCGGAAGGCCTGGCGGAGGGCTCTCGCATCGGAACCCTCGTTGCAAATCACGATGTTGAGGAGCTGGTTGGCATTGCCGGTGACCGTCTGTTCGCGATCCATCCGGAATCCAGCACCGAGGTCTACCACGAACTGGAACTCGGTGAGGGCGTAGGCCGACTCGCCCAGGGCTTCACCACCCACGGCGAGGTGTTCTATGTGCTCGGCGATGACGGCGGCCTGCGGCTGTTTGATCCGGCCCATGACTGGGAACTGATCACCACTGCCGAACTGATGGGCGCGCCGGGTGAGGAAGACACGCTGGCCGTGACCGTGTCTGCCGCCCAGGAGCGCCTGTTCGTGCTGCACAACCAGTCTGTGATCGAAGTTGATGCCACCGATGGTGATGTGGTTCGGACCATCGATCTTGGTTTCAGTGCCTCAGCCATTGCCTGGCTGGGTCTTGCTGAAAAAGATCACCACCATGATGACGGGCACGATCACTAAGCAGAGCATTCCCACGAAACAATTCTCAATCCCGCAGGGCGAGTCGGAGGCTGCCGGTGCGTCCTGCTGATTTAGCGCTGGAGTATTTATGTATAACCGTGTTGTACCTCTCGCCCTGATCCCACTGGTCATGTCCGCGAGCGGGGTTGTTGCCAACGAGCTCAACCCCGATGTGAGCGTTACGCTGGATGGCTATTACAAACAGAACGACACCGCGTTGTCTCACCGGGAAGAGGGCTTTGGCCTCGGCCATACGGAACTGTCCCTGTCTTCGCCCATAGACGATCTTTTCTCGGGACGACTGACGGCCGTTTTCGGAGAACATGACGGTGAGAGTGAAGTCCTGATCGAGGAGGCCTATCTGCAAACCAATGGCCTGCCGGCTTCGCTCAGTATCCGAGCCGGACGCTTCCTGTCCCAGGTTGGCTATCTCAATAGCCGGCACATGCACGAGGATGATTTCGTGGAGCGTCCCGCTGCCTACCGCGCGATGCTGGGAAGTCACTACTATGATACCGGACTCCGGTTCAATGCCTTGTTGCCGACGCCGTTCTTCTGGCAAGTGGGAGCAGAAGCTTTTGCCGGCGACCAGCTCACCGAAGGTGATGAGGATATTGGCGTGTTCACGTTGAATACCCGTGTTGGTGGTGACATCAGCGTCTCCCAGAGCTGGCAGCTGGGTGTTTCCTACCTGAACAATGGGCACGCAGACAGCGCTGACACGGGCGATGGCAGCCATGATTATGTCAGTGAGGAAGAGCATGATCACGACCACAGTCATGGTGCCGGCTATACCGGTGAGAACCTCTACATTGCGGATCTGGTCTGGAAGTGGTCTCCCAACGGCAACACCCGTGAACAGCAGCTGACCCTCAGTGGTGAATATCTTTACGCGGACGAGCTGAACCAGTACGCGGCGTCAGATGATACCAACGAGGGCTGGTATCTCTCCGGGGTTTATCAGTTTGCGCCTCAATGGTCGGCCGGGGTTCGCTATGGGGAAGTAGACCTGCGCGAAGCCCACGGCGATCATTTCCATAGCCAGGCCCTGGAAGAGACCGACGTGATGCTGTCCTGGTCCCGCTCGCACTTTTCGACCGTTCGGCTGCAGTATACGCACCAATCCGCAACGGGCTTTGACAAGGCGGACAACGCGGTGATGGTGCAGTACGTGATGTCTCTCGGTGCTCACGGCGCACATGGGTACTGATATGGGATTCAGGAAAGGATTTGCCGCACTGTTGCTGTTGCTGGCGGCGCTGCCGGCAAAGGCACAGTTCAGGGTCTTCGCCTGTGAGCCTGAGTGGGCGGCTCTGGTTCGGGAACTGGTGCCGGAGGCCGATGTCACCACGGCCACCACTTACCTGCAGGACCCGCACTACATTGAGGCCCGGCCCAGCCTGATTGCGGCGGTCAGACGGGCGGATATCGCGGTCTGTACCGGCGCGTCCCTGGAGGCTGGCTGGTTGCCGATGTTACTGCAACGGGCGTCCAATCCGGCCATCCAGCCCGGACGCCCGGGGCTGTTCTTTGCGGCGGATCACGCCCGATTGCATGCCCCCCATGACCATGTGGACCGCAGCATGGGGGATGTGCATCCGGAGGGTAATCCTCATGTTCACCTGGCACCCGATGAATTGCCGGAAATTGCTGGAGCTCTGGCCAAACGGCTAACGGAACTTGAACCGGAAGCAGCGGCAGCGATTTTGGGACGGTATATCCGGTGGCGTGGCGACTGGAACCGCTTGCGGGCTCAGTGGCAGGAGAGTGGGGAAGCTCTTGAGGGCCAGTCCGTGGTGGTTCAGCATTCCAGCTTCAGTTACCTGCTGCGTTGGCTCGGGGTGGAAACGGCTGTCGATCTGGAACCCAAACCGGGGATGCCACCCAGCGCCAGTCACCTGAGCCGGTTGCTGACAGAGCCCCTCCTCAAGGAGGCCGCCGCGATCCTGATTGCCAGTCACCAGGACCGGCAGCCCGCCGAATGGCTGGCGGAGCGCACCGGCCTCCCGGTGATTGTGGTGCCCGGAACCGTGACAGGTAAAGCACCTGCTGACAGCCTCGGCGGGCTGATTACCACGATTGTCAGCCGGCTGGAAACGACGGTGTCAGGAGCCTCCGATGGCGTCCTATGAGTGGCTGGTGTTGCCGGTGGTGGGTAGTGCACTGCTCTGCCTGCTGCTGGTGCCATTGGGATATCAGGTGATTGCACGGGGCGTGATTTTCGCGGATCTGGCGATCGCGCAATGGGCGGCGTTGGGAACCCTGGCCGGTCTGTACTTTTCGCAGAATCAAAAGCTTGCCGGGGCGCCCGTGAGCAGTCTGATGTTCGCCCTGTTGGCTGCTGTCGCGGTGAACCTGATTTTCCAAAGGTTGGGTGGGGAAAAAGAAGCGTGGATTGGCATCCTCTACGTCGTCGGGGCGAGCCTGGCTGTGTTGTTGGTCAGTGGCGACCCCCATGGTGCCCAGGCACTTCACAAGGCAGCCTCCGGCGACCTCCTCTGGGCTACCTGGCCACAGGTACTGATAATGGCAGCACTCACGGTGCTGGTCTGGCTTCTGGGCTGGAGGCGCCCCGGTTGGCTCACGGGGGCGGCCTTCATGCCCGTGTTTGCCGTGGCGGTGACCTACTCGGTTTCCCTGGCGGGTATCTACGTGGTGTTCGCGACCCTTATCGTCACACCGCTGATCCTCGGATCGCTTAAGGGCACACGGCCGGCCATGGCGGCTGGTTGCGCCATTGCGGGGCACCTCGCCGCCATTAGTTACTCGGTCGTCTTCGATGTCCCGGTCGGGCCAGCCATTGTGGTTGCCACCTTGGGCATGGCGTTGCTCTGGCTTGCCGGCTTAAGCGGGTTTTCTGCTGCCGAGAATCTTCGCCCGTTGGGGACGGAAACCGATGGTGGCAAGTAAGGCGAAAACGACCGTCACCTCTGTCGTCATCCCGAAACCTGCTTTGGGGATTACAACTTAAGTGCTGGTTAGTTGGTGATTGAGTGCCAGTGGCATCGTGAATTGACCACGCTGCAACATGGAATCAACGGCTTACGATGACTCAGCCGCTTCGATAAAAAGCACGGAAGTCGAATTGGCTGGTTACGGAGATACTGTAGAATCTGTGTAAACCCCAGAACCTTTGGAGCCGGTGACCATGAGGCCAGCGACGATCCTGCCGGCAGTCACGGTGGCAAGTGCAAGTGTACGAGATCCGGTGCTGGCGGCCACCCAGCTCGCCAGCCAGTTGAGCCATGACCACCTTGGCTGTGTCCTTTTCTTCTGCTCGGCCGAATACGACCTGCAGCGACTCGGGCCGGCGCTGGAACGTGTCTTCCCGGATGCCCGGGTCTGTGGCTGCACCTCGGCCGGGGAAATCACTCCTGACGGCTATGGTCGGGGCTGCATCACGGCCATCGGATTTGACCGACGTTTCTTTGCCATTGATTGCGCGTTGATCTCGTCGCTGGACCGTTTCACGCTCCAGGATGCCCAGGGCGTTATCGACAGCCTGCTGGCGACCTGCCGGGACGCCAGGCTGGCTCCGGTAAAGGGCAATACCTTTGCCATTACCCTGCTGGATGGCCTGTCCAGCAGGGAAGAACTGGTATTAGCCACCCTCAATTCAGCGTTGGGCACCATTCCCCAGTTTGGCGGATCGGCCGGCGACGACGAGCGCCTGGCCAATACCCATGTGTTTTTTGACGGTCAGTTCCACACCGGGGCGGCCACGGTGATGCTGGTGAACACGCCCCTGGATTTCCGGGTGTTCTCCACCCACCACATGGTGGGACGCAGCGAGAAGCTGGTGGTCACCGATGCCTGCCCGGAAAGCCGCACCGTGTACGAGCTCAACGCCGAGCCGGCGGCAGAGGCCTACGCCCGGGCGGTGGGTGTCAGCGTCGATGCTCTGGATCGCAAGACCTTCGCCCTCAGGCCGTTGGGGGTGAAGATCGGTGGCCAATACTTCGTACGATCCATCCAGCGGGTCAATCCTGACGGCAGCCTGACCTTCTATTGCGCGGTCGAGACCGGCATTGTGATGACCGCCATGGAGCCTGAAGGCCTGCTCGACAGCGTACGCGAGCAGATCGAAGCCTCCGAACGGGTGGTGGGTGCGCCGCTGGTGACCATCGGCTGCGACTGTTTCCTGCGGCGGCTGGAGGCGGAACTGACCGGCGAGGTGGACGCGGTGTCCGAGTTCCTGCGGCATCACAAGGTTATTGGCTTCAACACCTACGGCGAGCAGTTCGATGGCATGCATATCAACCAGACGTTTACGGGGGTGGTGATTGGTCAGCCGGATGCCTGCTCGGGAACACCCTGAGGATCTCGAGGGAGAGCTGAAGGACCGGCGCATCGCCGATCTGGAAGCCGAAAACCAGCGGCTGCGCCGGATCCGTGACGCCCTGATCGTACGGGTGGAATCCGGTGTCGCGCACAAGCCCGAGCCCTACGCGGCGTTCGAGCACTCGGTCATCCTCGCCGAGCAGGTGCGCGAGCGTACCGAAGCCCTCAACCACACCATGGAGGAGCTCAAGGCCAGTAACAAAGCCCTGAGCCGGGCCCGGGAGGAGGCGGAAACCACCCGTCAGCGACTCAGTGATGCCATCGAGAGCATCGCAGACGGTTTTGTCCTGTTCGATCGCCAGCACCGGCTGATCCAGAGCAATAGCCGGTTTCGAAGTTACTGGCGCCATGCCGGTGTCAGCCCACCCGAGGCGGGTACCTCCATTGAAGACGTGAAGGCCAGGGCGGTGGCCTGTGGCCTGATTGTCGAGGAACACAGCCACGAGGACTCCGAAGGCACTGTGTTCCTGCTGTCCAACGACCGTTGGGTCCAGATGACCGAGCGGCCGACCCGGGAAGGCGGTCTGGTGGTGTTGTATTCCGACGTTACCGACGTCAAGAACAGCGAGATGGCGCGCCGGATCAAGGCCCTGGAGGAGAGTGAGCGCTGGATCCGGGTGGTCACCGACCATGTGCCGGCCCTGATCGCCTATGTCGGCGCGGACATGACCGTGCAGTTTTGCAACAAGGTCTACGAGGCCTGGTACGGACGGGATGGCGCGCCCCTGTTGGGGCAGCGTCTGGATCAGATTCACTGCCCGGAGTTTTACCAGCGATTGCTGCCCCAGATCCGGGAGGTCCTGGACGGCCACAACGTCACCTTTGAGCTGGAGGAGACCGGTGATGCCGGAGAAGTGCGTTACATGCTGCGCTCCTACGTCCCGAATTTTGACGAGTTCGGAGATATTGTCGGATTTTTTGTGCTGATCCGGGACATCACCGACCGGCGCAAGACTGCCCTGGCACTGGAGCAGGCCTACGACAATCTGGAGCGCCGGGTGAAGGAGCGCACGTCGGCGCTGACCGGGCTCAATAACCAGCTGCGCCAGGAAATCGCGGAACGGGCCGCGGTGGAGGCCCGCCTGCGGGATGCGAAGCAGGAAGCCGAGCACGCCAACTTGTCCAAGACCAAGTTCCTGGCTGCGGTCAGCCACGACTTGCTGCAGCCGCTGAACGCTGCCCGCCTGTTTACCAGCGCCTTGCTGGAGCAGTCGTTCGGGCCCAGGGCGGAAGGGCTGGTGCGTTCGGTCAGTACCTCCCTGGACGATGTCGAGAACCTGCTGGGTACGCTGGTGGACATCTCCAAGCTGGATGCGGGTGTGATCAAGCCGGATGTCACCGCCTTTGACCTGCGGGATCTGCTTAATAACATTGCCCGGGAATTCCGTCAGATGGCGCTGGCGGAGAACCTGCGACTGGACTTTGTCCCCTCGTCAGCGGTGGTGGAGTCCGATTCCCAGCTTCTGGCCCGGATACTGCGCAACTTCCTCACCAACGCCATCCGCTATACCAGCTCCGGTCGTATCCTGTTGGGTTGCCGGCGGAGCGGGAACCATGTGCTGCTGCAGGTCTGGGATACCGGGCCGGGCATTCCCGAAGACAAACTCACCGAAATCTTCCAGGAGTTCAAACGAATCCGGCCCAGTGGTTCGCAGGCGGACAAGGGGCTGGGCCTGGGGCTCGCCATCGTGGACAAGATTTCCCGTATGCTCGGGCACGAAGTGACCGTGTCCTCGGTGGAGGGCAAGGGCTCGGTATTCAGCGTAAGGGTGCCCCTGGGCCAGCTGCGGCCAGGTCGACCGGGAGCGGATAACCCAGGCGTGAGCGGCCTGGATGATGGCCTGAGCGGTGCCCGCGTGTGGGTCATCGACAACGATCAGGCCATCTGCGAGGGCATGAAAACCCTGCTCGAGGGCTGGGGTTGTCGGGTGGAGACGGCGGTTTCCCTGGAGGATCTTGAGCGCCAGCTCGCGCCTGAATCAAGCCCGGTGGACCTGATCCTTGCCGATTATCACCTCGATAACCACGAAAACGGGGTCGACGTCGTGGGGGAAATCAACCGCCGGCGGGCCGTCCCGGCGCCCGTGCTGATGATCACGGCCAACTACACCAACGAGTTGAAGCAGCATATCCGCGAGCTCGGCTACCTGTTGATGAACAAGCCGGTGAAGCCGCTGAAGTTGCGGAGTGTGTTGAATCACGTGATTCGGGGGTGAGACCGGAGGCGGAGTCAGGCCGTGGCATGAAAAAGGGGGTCAGAAGAAGGCTTTCTTCAGACCCCGGAGCAAGCCCATGGTCTCGCCATACTCAGGGGTCTGATGAACGAGTTCATCTGACCCCATATTCAAACCGAGCACCAAATCCTCCTACTCAGGGGTCTGATGAACTCGTTCATCTGACCCCATCTTCAAATCGGGCATTAAACCCTCAGCGCTTAAGATACTGACTGAAATCCACGTCAGTGGCCGACAGAATCGCCTGAACCCGATTATGCACCCCCAGCTTGCGCAGAATGGCGGACACATGGGCCTTCACCGTCGTCTCCGCAATATTCAGGTTATAGGCAATCTGCTTGTTGGACTCCCCCTTGGACATCCGCTCCAGCACCAGCAGCTGGCGGCGGGTCAGGGAGTTGAGCAGTTCCGGCGAGATCGGGTTGTCGTCGCCGCGGTTGCGGCGATGGCTGCTTTCCTTACCGGTGCGGATGATGTCGGAGGGCAGGTAGACATTGCCGTTGAGTATTTGCTGGATGGCCTCGGTCATCCGGGCCCGGGGTGAGGACTTGGTGATGAAGCCCACGGCCCCGTATGTGATGGCCTGCAGGACCACCTGTTTGTCTTCCTCGGCGGAGACAATCACCACCGGGATACCGGGTGCCTCGTTGCGCAGGGTGATCAGGCCATTTAGGCCGTGCATGCCCGGCATGTTCAGATCCAGCAGGATCAGGTCCAGGTCATCGTGTTCAAGGGTGGTTTCCAGAGTGCTTTCGAGATCATCGGTCTCGATAATCTCACTGCCTGCGAAGCCTGAAGCTATCACGTTGCTGATGGCCTCGCGGAACAGTGGGTGGTCGTCGGCAATCAGGATCTTGTAAGCCGGCTCCATGAGGGACTCCGTCTGTTTACTTTTTATTGGAATCGGGACTGGATCAGGCCTAATGATAACGGTTTTCCGACGACAGTGCGGCACGAGGGTGGTTGTAAATGAGTTCTCTGCGCCAGAGGTGGTTGGTAACCCTCCGTTTTTCATTATTATGGTGGTCCATTACCAACAACAATAACGAAGGAGTAGTAACGTGGAATCCAGTCCACTGATCTCGATCGGCCTGCCGATCTCGCTGTTCATCATCATGGTGGGTATCGGGCTCACCCTGACCCTGAGGGACTTTGGCCAGG
>JAAZVL010000053.1 GCA_018623515.1 Marinobacter sp. | reverse complement strand
GGTGCCAAGTTTCGAGACGAGGAAGAACCCGATTACATTGGGGATTGTGATACCCGAAAGACCACTGATCAGGAAATAGGTGAGTAGGTGCCTGTCGAGCATCCGCCTGATCGGGGTGGCACGAATCTGAAGGATCAAACCGGCGATCAGGGTCTGCCAGAAGGCATAGGTTGTGGCAGGCATCCCCTGGGTCGTGGCAGTTTTCGATAGCGCCAGCATCAGTGCGATGAGAAAACCGTTGGTTATCAACAGGCTCCAGACAATTGCCTGGGAGGAGGGGGTTAGACGTTGAGCCAGAACTTTCATCACCCGCTTGCTCCGAAGTGAGAATTAATGAGTGCTGACCCTGAGTGTGCCTTGTTCCATTGGATTGATAATCAGAAGAGATCGAATAATACTTGTTCCAATTCGGAAACGGTTGGAGAGAGGGTTGTGGCCACCGACAAACTAGCCGCCATGAAGATTTTTCGGCGCGTGGCGGAATTGGGAAGCTTCACCAGGGCGGCGGATGATTTCGGGGTAACCGCTGCAACGGTCAGCAAGCACATTGCATTTCTGGAGCAGGATCTCGGCACACGTTTGATAAACCGGACCACGCGACGGATGAATCTGACCGACGCTGGCCTCGCATTTCTGAAACGGGTCCAGACCTTGCTGGACGATCTGGAGGAGGCCGAGCTTGAGGCGAGGGGATTTCATGCGGAACCCCGGGGTACGATTCGGCTGAATGTGCCCATGTCGTTCGGTCTGACCCACATCACCGGGGCCATCGACAGTTTCCTTAACCGCTACCCACTGATCGATATTGATCTCCAGCTCAATGATCGGATGATCGACCTGGTCGAGCAGGGCGTTGATATTGCCATTCGAGTCCGCAGCGAACTCTCCGATTCCAGCTTGCGCGCAAGGCCGCTCAGGAAATCCCGCAACATTGTGTGTGCATCACCTGACTATCTGGCAAATACGCCGGAGATCCGTTCGCCTCGCGATCTCGCTGGACATAATTGTCTGCGGTACACGCTTCACGACAGGCCCGGAATCTGGGAGCTGGGTGATCAGCAAGTCACGGTCAGTGGTAATTATCGAACCGACAGCAGCCTGGCCATCCGTCAAAGCCTGTTGCGTGGCCTGGGAGTGGGCCTGTTACCACGGTTTCTCGTGCAAGAGGATATCGAGCAAGGAACGTTGATTCCGCTTCTTGAGGGGCATCCACCCAAGGGCTATACCATCTTCGCCGTGTTTCCACCGGGGCGCATGCAGTCGACCAAGGTCAGAATGCTGGTGGAACATCTGGATCATTACCTTGGCGATAAGCCTTACTGGGAATGACCCCCGCTTGGTGAGTTTCGCCGGGCAGGTCGTCGATTATTTCTGTTCAGGAAACAGTATTCTTCTTTTCAATCGATTTATCGTATTAACGTGCTCATCTAGATTAACCCCTCCAATGAACGGGAGCTCCGTCGGGTTCCCTGTCTATCGGCTCTTATATCGCTGGATGGAGGCGGTTTATGAACATACACGAAGCCCTGGACTGGCGTTATGCCGTCCGTGAATTCTCACCGGAAAAGCTGGATAACCAGCTCGTTGAGGAGTTGATCGAAGCCACCCGAAAGAGCGCGTCCTCTTATGGGTTGCAGCCCTACCAACTGGTGGTGATCGAATCTGAGTCAGTGAGGCGGGTGCTGCTGCCACATTCGTTCGGCCAGCAGAAGGTGCTGGACTGTTCCCATCTGGTGGTGCTGGCGGCTCACACCAACGTGGGGGATCACACCGTTGACCGTTACATCGATCAGTACATGAAGATCCGGGGCGTACCATACGAGGACATCGCCGGATACGCCCGCCACATGAAAGAGGCAGTGGGGAGTAGAACGGATCAGGAGAAGCGCGAGTGGGCCCATCAACAGGCCTATATAGCACTCGGTACGCTGTTGACAGTAGCCGCCACACTGCGGATCGACAGCTGTCCGATGACCGGATTCGACCACGAAGCTTACGACGCGGTGCTGGGGTTGAACGAAATGGGGTTGGCGTCGACTGCAATTGTGGCACTTGGCCATCGCAATCCGGCGGATGAGCATGCCCTGCTGCCGAAAGTGCGCTTTGATGATGAAGAGATGGTGATCCGCATGTGAGCGGCTCCGCAGATCTCCTTATGAGGACAGGGGTAGGCAGCTCTGAGTGTCTCCGCTACAGTTCGGCTCCGTTTCTCAATCGGGTTGTGACTGATGAAAAGCTGGATTTTTCTGGGTATTGCCATTGTCGCCGAGGTGCTCGCCACATCCGCACTCAAGGCCAGCGCCGGATTCAACAAACTGGTGCCGAGCGTTCTGGTCGTCGGCGGCTACGCGATAGCATTCTATTTTCTGGCACTCACGCTCAAGACAATTCCCGTGGGCATTGCCTATGCTGTATGGGCCGGTCTGGGCATTCTGCTGGTGGCGCTGATTGGCTGGCTGGCGTTTGGCCAGCGGCTGGATCTGCCGGCGGTAATCGGGATGACGCTGATTGTCTCGGGTGTACTCATCATCAGTCTGCTTTCGAAATCCAGTGCTCATTAGTGGAAGTAAACATGGGCACTGTTGAAGAGGTTCAGGTAGCTTCATGAAAGAGGATGATCTGGATACATTGCTGGAAACCATTCCGGATGTGCGAGACGGCCTGACTCGCACCGAGCGGATCATCCTGTATGTGCTGAATGAAACCCAGCGGGAACTGAATGGCCGCGCTGTGCCTACGGTAATGCTTTATGGCCGGGTGCTGGAGTATGTGAACATCAGTGGGCAGGAACTCCACGTTTATCTGGACCGGCTGGGTGTCAAAGGAGACGGATAACGTTGGTTTACTACATCACTAAAGTGGCTGTGACTGCCGTTCTGGTTGTTCTTATTTCTGAAATCGCCAAGCGCAGCTCCGTGATTGGCGCTATTCTCGCTTCAGTTCCGCTGACTTCCGTGCTCGCCATGATCTGGCTGTATGTGGATACGGGGGATACCCAGAAGATCAGTGAGCTGGCCTCCAGCATCTTCTGGCTGGTGCTGCCTTCCCTGGCGCTGTTCATTGCGCTTCCCCTGTTGCTGGGTAAGGGGATGAATTTCTACCTGAGCTTGATTATTTCAATTGGCATCACCGCCTTGTGTTATTTGGTGATGGTGCTCGTGTTGAAGCATTTCGGGATAAGTCATTAGCCCGGATTCAGCGGGTCGAACCGGTAGTAGTCCCTTAGGGCGTTAAACACTTTCGGTTGTTCGTGCCGCAGGTGCTCCGACTGCTGGAAGAAAGCCTCCGTCAGCACCGCAAAGAATTCCGCCGGTTCGGTGGCGCCGTAGGGATCAAGCCAGGGCTTGTGATGGTGCTCGATGGTGTTTTGCAGGTGCTCGTAGGCTTCCGTCATGGTCTGCTGCCAGTGGCTGGCCTGCTCAGTGTTGAGCGGAGGCGCACCATCAGCGGAGCCGTCCAGGTAATCGAGCTGGTGGGCAAACTCGTGGAGGATCACATTGTGCGGGCTGCGGGAATCGTTGGCGGCGTGCTCGCATTCGCTCCAGGCCAACACCACCTGTCCGTGGCTTGAAGCCTCTCCCGCCCGCACTTCTTCACCCTCGTGGACGATCATGCCGTGTTCCCAGGCATGCTGTACGCGGTAGACATCCGGATACACCAGGATACTGCGGATATCATCGTAGTGGGAAAAGGAGCGGCCCAGGATCAGCAGGCAGGCGTGGCCGGCAATGGTCAGGCGAACCCGTTCGTCCACTTCAAAGCCATCGCAGCCATAGAAATCTTTCTCCAACAGGAAAAGCTGGACGTATCTCTCCAGGAGTTCTTTTTGCGCTTCCGGCAACCGACGAAAGAAGGGTACCTGTTCCTCAAGCACTGAACGCCATGGGGCCGGAAAGGGTTGACGGAGTTCCCGATTGCGGCGCCAGTTCCGGTAGAAAAACAGGTAGAACACCGAGACCGATATCAGGATGACCGCAAAAACAGCAAAGACCACGGGTGATGACATACAACTCCTGCCGGATGGGCGTCGAATTACTCCTGATCATACCTGAAAGTCTCGTTATCCACCGAACATGAGAGGTTGGGGACTCCGGGGCGGAAACCGCCCCGGAGTTGTCGGTCAGGCCCGCTCGAGGATGACCGGCACCGGCCGGCAGACAGTATTGCAGACCGGGGAATGGTCCCTGGCAAAGCCCAGGAGGTCATCCAGTTCTTCATCGCTGCAATCGGCCTCGATGTCCATCACGATGCGGATGCTTTCATAGCCGATGGTGGCTTCGTCGTTCAGCGCCAGCAAACCTTCCAGGTTGATGTTGCCGGACAGTGTCGTGGCCAGCTTGTGGATCGTGATCCCCCGCGCCGCAGCATGCAGGACTGTAGTAGTAGTCACACATCCGGCCAGGGCGTGCAGGAGGAATTCCACCGGGTTGGCGCCCTCGTTGTGGCCGAGCAAAACAGGCGGCTCGCCATTGGTGAAGACATAGTCTTCGGTCCGGGATGTGTCCTCGGCACCGGCGCCATAGAAGCCGCGGATGGTGGAGCGGTTTTCGCCGCCGTTCACCCACTGGTTGCGGGCCCGGAATTCGAACTGCGCGAGAGCGGGATCGTTCTTCAGGGCTTCAACAGTCTGGCCCATCTGTACCAGATCAAGGCCGTTGCGGGTTTGGATGTGTACCTGGGTATTCATGTTCATTCACCTTGCTTCATTGTCGTTGAGATCCCCGGGGAGACCGGGAGGCGCTTTATCCGGCGCCTGGGTATAAAGTAAGGGTTTGAAGGCTGCGGAATCAGATGGACTTCTGACAAAAAGAGGGCATTTATGCCACTAAATGTCGGGAGGGCCGAACTATGGGGCCGAAACAGACGAAAGTTCTTATTCTGGCAATACCGGAAACAGCCGGGTCAGCGCTCTATGGCATGGTGGATGTGCTGATGGCCACCGGGAACATCTGGCAGACGCTGGTCGGAGACGCAGTGCCTTGCCAGCCCTTCGATGTCAGGATCATTTCCGTGCACTCAGCACCTTTTCATTGCGGCCACGGGATTCCGGTGGAGCCTGCCTGTACCATTGAAGAGGATCCTGTGGGAGAGCTCCTGATACTGCCGGAAATCTGGCTCGGACCGGCGGAAGATATCGGTGGCCGATACCAGGCCCTGATGGCATGGATCCAGCGCCGATACCGTTCCGGAATGACCATCTATTCAGCCTGCTCAGGCTCGGTACTGCTGGCGGAAAGCGGCTTGCTGGATCACTGCGAAGCCACTTCCCACTGGGGTTACGAGGAGCTGTTCCGGACCCGTTACCCGAAAGTGCATTTTCGCCCGGAAACCAACCTCGTGTATGCCCACCCCGGTGGCCGGCTGGTGACCGCCGGCGGAACAACCTCCTGGCATGATCTGGCACTTCACATCATTGCCCGTTATGTCGGCATCGGAGAGGCATTGCGCATTGCCAAAGTCTACCTGCTGAAATGGCACGGGGAGGGCCAGTTGCCGTTCACGGGGCTGGTTCGCCGGACTCATCATGCGGACTCCGCAGTACGCAAGTGCGAGGAGTGGCTGAAGGAGCACTTTCGGGACCCGGGTGCCATTACCCGGTTGGTTGACGCCTCGGCGCTTCCGGAGCGAACCTTGAAACGCCGATTCAAGGATGCCACCGGCACATCGTTGATTGGCTATCTTCAGAACTTGCGTATCGAGGAAGCGAAAAGAGCCCTTGAGCAGGGCAGCCTCTCTGTGGAGGAGGTAAGTCTGGCCGCCGGTTACGAGGATGTCTCTTTTTTTCGCCGGTTGTTCAAGCGGCTCACCGGATTGACCCCGGGGGAATACCGACGCCTGTTCCGGCCACTGCTGGAGGAGTCTGCGCTATCTTCATGATAGGTTGGCTTTAAGGCGGGGGACGCTTATGCTCATCACACATATTTATCGTCCGGGAGTTGCTTTATGAGTCTGGCTGTTGCACTGCACGTTCTCTCCGCCGTGATCTGGGTCGGCGGCATGTTTTTCGCCTACATGGCCATGCGGCCGGCTGTGGTCGAAGTGATTGAGGCGTCGCAGCGCGGTGTACTCTGGTGTCACACCCTGTCCCGGTTTTTCCGCTGGGTGTGGGCCGCTGTGATTCTGCTCCTGGTAACCGGTTACTGGATGATCTTCAGTGTGTTTGGCGGCATGGCCGGCGCCGGCTGGCATATCCACGCCATGCAGGGGCTCGGGATTGTGATGATGCTGCTCTACTTTCACGTGTATTTCGCACCCTTTCGGCGCCTAAAGCTGGCCGTGGCCAACAAGGATCCCCAGGAAGGCGGGCGCCAGGTAGGGCAGATCCGCAAGCTGGTGGGCACCAACCTGATCCTGGGCCTGATCGTGATAGCGATCGGTGCCGGTGGCCGCTATCTCTGAGCCAGGCCATTGTTGATCGGAGATCAGGATCGATGTCACCCATACGCGAGAAAGCCATTGCCGGTCTGAAGGCCGGCGACTCCTTTACCATCACCCGCACCTTCACCGAGGAGGAAACCCTGGCATTCGGTGAGATCAGCCGGGACCATAACCCGGTGCACTACGATGACCGGTTCGCCGGGGAAAAGAACCTGCAGGGCCGGATCTGCCACGGCCTGCTGGTGGGCGGAATGATTACCGAGGTGGGCGGCCAGATCGGCTGGCTCGCGTCCGGGATGAACTTCCGGTTCCGGCGGCCAGTGTATTTCGATGACACCGTCGCGTGTGTCTTTACGATCACCGAAGTGGATGAGAGAAACCGGGCGAGAGCCGAGGCAGTCTTGACGAACCAGCATGGTGAAACCGTCATCGAAGCCTGGCTGACCGGCGTGCTGCCCGGGGAAATTGAGCGGCAGATCATGGCGCAGTCCGCTGGCGATTCCCACCATAGCTTCTAGAATTTGAGGAAGGTCCGGTTCCCGGGATTGGAAGCCGGCCAAACGCAGGATGCGCCAATGAAACTGTTCATTGTGGATGACCATCAACTCTTTATTGATGGCATGCGACACCTGCTGGGTCACCTGGACGGTGTCAGCGTCATTGAAGAATGCAATCGGGCTGAGGAAGCAATCGAGAGGCTCGAGGCAGAGGACAGCTTTGACCTGGTTCTGATCGATCTTGGTATGCCCGGCATGGATGGTCTGGCCATTCTTCAGAGGCTCCGGGAAACCGGCTCCCTCACCCCGGTGGTTGTCGTCTCCGCCGAAGAGGACATTGCCCGTATCGGACATGCGCTTGAGCTGGGTGCCCTGGGCTACATTCCCAAGGAGCAGAGTGGGATCGACATGCTCCGCGCCGTGGAGCAGGTCTTATCAGGTGAGCTCTATGTGCCTGATCCGGTTCAGGAACGGCTTGCTTTGTACCAGTCCCGCCGTCATCCAGAGCACGGCACCCTGACCCGGCGCCAGATGGAGGTTCTCGAACTGGTGGCCAAGGGATACTCCAACAAGCAGATCGCGGCTGCCTTGTTCGTGGCCGAACATACGGTCAAGGTCCACATTGCCGCTCTTCTGAAAGCGCTTAATGCCACCAATCGAACCGAATGTGTGCACAGGGCCCGGACTCTGGGGCTCCTGGATTAGTCCGCGCTGGCCGTGCTGGTTAGTTGTCGCTGTATGAGACTTCGGAGTCTGGCCGGGCTGACCGGTTTGTGAATCATCTTCAGACCACTCTTTTCAACCTCCCGCAACTGTCGCGAACTGGTGGTGCCGGTGATGATGATGCCCGGTAACTCCGCCCCATACCGTTTGCGCAGGATTCCGATTACATCCACTCCGTTTTTCGAGCCCTCCAGGCTGAAATCCGACAGCACCAGATCTGGTCGCTCCGGAGATTGCCTGAGGGCTTCGGGCAGAGAGGCTGCGGCGGTGACTCGAAAATTCCAGCGCTTCAGTAATGTTTCCATGGCGTTGAGGACATTCCGGTCGTCATCGATGACCAGAATGTGATGGCCCGAAGCTTGCCAGACCGGCTCCGAAGCTTTCGCTTCCCGACGCTTTATCCTGGCCGGATCACCAGCCGGAAGGGTGAGGCTGAACACGGACCCCCGGTCCTCGGTGGAACGTAGCTCCAGGGATAGCCCCATCAGCTCGCAGAGCTTGTGAACGATGGCAAGGCCAAACCCAAGGCCCTTTTCTCGCTCATCCTCGTGGGGCGAGGGGTGGGCCTGCTCGAATTCCACAAAGATTCGGCCCTGTGCTTCCCTCGGAATGCCTATGCCGGTATCCCATACCTGGACAAGCACTGAATCCTGTCTCGGCCGCGCACTGATAAGAATGCCCCCCGAGCGGGTATACCGGATGGCATTGGCAACAAGGTTACGCATAATACGCTCAAGTAGTGTCCGATCCGCTTTCACCACTGCGGGTCGGGTATGGAGTCTGAGGCTCAGGTCCTTCTGCTCGGCTTTTTCCTGGAACTCTTCTTTCAGTTGAAGGAGAAAGGATTCGATATCAAAGTTCACCGGTTCCGGCTGGATAATATTGGCATCCAGACGGGACATGTCGAACAGCGCATCAAACATCCTCCGCATGGCATCCAGGGAGGCATCGATCCGACTGAGAATTCGTTGTTCCTCCTGAGGGCTACCTGCTCCTTTGAGTGCATCGAAGAACAGGGAAAGTGCATGCAAAGGCTGCCGGAAATCGTGGCTCGCTGTCGCCAGGGTGCGCGACTTTGCTCGGATGGCTGTCTGCAGTTCCCCGGATCGTTGCTTGAGCTGATCCGCGAGGTCGGCGGTCTCGAAGCGAAGGCGCATTTCCGATCGCACGATGGAGTTGAGTTTTTTGGCAAAGCTGTACGACGCCAGAATCGCGAACGCGACCATCATTGCCAGCGCGAACCAGGCGACCTCGCCGAGGCTGATAAAGTGCGCCATCAGAGCGCCCTTGATGGGCATGCCGTAGCTGTAATAGAGCGGCAACCAATGGCTACCGTCAGAGATCGAGCCGATGCCCAGGATCAGGGCCAAAGTGATCATGAATACCTGGTGCGGGACGGACTCGGTGTCGGCAAACAGAAAAACCGCGATCGCCCACAGGGCACCCAGGTAAATCTGTAACATAAGGAGTTTACGATGCCAGGGTTCGGCATTGGTGGCGACGACATCCTGTTTCTGGTAGGCGGCGGTGAGCAGATAGCGGGTGCCAATGCCTGCTATCACAAGAGCGCACCATCCCGACAGTAACACCCGATCCACCTGGTTCCACAGAACCAGAACAACGGTCAGGGGAACCAGGATGGTAATGGCGGCCCACTCGCGCATTTTGTTGAAGTGAGGAGCCAGTGCCTCGAACGTGATGCGTTGTTCGATCTCCGTGGCAGTCATGGGTGGCCGGTTACCTCAGCGCCTGTATGGTTCGCTGGTTTTCCTGGTGTCGTTCCACGAGAACCGAGAAGGTTTGCGGACGACACTGAACCCACCAGGAGCCAACAAAAGGCCTCTGGCGGTGCGGATGTGCCACTTCGCGCCCGGTGTTAACGAATCCCCAGTTGGTTGCTTCTTCCAGAAGCATGGCCCGTTCTCCCGATAAAGCAAATGGCTGGGTTTTGTCGGGGCCACCTCGGGGATCGCTGGATTTCACGTTGCCACAAACCACCATGCTCCCGTCCGGTCCTCCGCCGGCAACGCCGTAGACGTTGAAAAATTCGATGTCCCCTGCGTCGGCCAACAGTTCGGCGACAGAGCTGGTGGCAGCGGCCTTCTGCTCGGAAGAAAGAATGACCAGGAGAGGATCCGAAGTATCGGAAGCAGGCGGGTCAAGTGCTGCGTAGCGTTGGGTATCGGTGCTTGCGCAGCCGGTGACCACGGCAAGCGCGAGCAGTAATGGTAGGGTTTTCATTGTGATCTCCGCTATTCCCTGTTCGGGCTCTGGGTGAGCCGTCTCCCGGGGCCGAGATGGGCGCCGGGTCCTTGCGTGAAACTGCAATGAACGTCACATTTCAAGTATTGGGAATTGGTGGCGGTTCTTGTATTACTCAAAAGAGCTAATTTCATGGCCCTGAATGAACAGACACGGAAAGTCCTGTAACCATGGCGATCTATTTGCTGAGCACGCTAATCATTCTCGTACTTGCCGGACTGTCTGCAAGACGCTATGCCGATCACCGCGCAGATCAGCAGATCGTGGAGTCACTGGTTCGGAGCCAGCCCCAGAATCCCGCCCGGTTTGACCCGGGCATGGTCGACCGCCTGCCGGAACCGGCCCGGCGTTACTTCCGGTACACCATCACTTCGGGAACGCCGTTGTTCACCGTGGCAACGCTCTCCATGGAGGGAAAGTTTGGCATGGGTGACCGGGACAAACCCGATTATCTGACGATGTCCGCACGACAGACCCTGGCCGCACCCATCGGCTTCCTCTGGACCATGCGTGCAGGGCGCGGGCTGACGCGGATATCCGGTTCAGACACGGCGCGCTGGACGCGATTCTGGTTGATGGGGTTGGTGCCAGTGGCCCGCATGGGGGGAACGCCGGATCACGCCCGCTCGGCATTCGGGCGTTACGTGGCGGAAGCCGTGTTCTGGACACCCGCGGCGCTGCTTCCGGATTCAAACGTGCACTGGGACCTCGTGGATGTGAACGTCGCCCGGGTAACGGTGCGCCATGGTGGATTATCCCAGTCGGTGGATGTGACTGTTGCTGCGGATGGTCAACCGCTTCACGTTCGCTTTGACCGCTGGAGCAATGCCAACCCGGACAAAGAATACCGATGGCAGCCTTTTGGTGGATACCTTTCAGGATTTCAGAACGTGAATGGCTTCCGGTTACCGATGCATGTGGAGGCGGGCAACTTTTTTGGGACAGATCGTTATTTCCCGTTTTTTGTGGTGGATGTAACGGAGGTTGCTTTTCCCCATGACTGAAGCGAGAGGTCTTGTTGACAGGTTGCGGGCCTGGGTTTGGGAGCATCCGGTGGCGGCATTTCCTGTGGTGTATCTGGGCTGGGCCTACCTGTTCTGGACGCCGGTGCTGCTCTCGGACTCTTCGGTCTGGGCCTTTCCGAACCTGGTTTGGTTTCTGCTGGGCGGAGCAAGCCCGGTGGTAGCAGGCCTATCTCTGGCGGCGCTCTCGGGCGGCAGGTGCCAGTTACGAGACCTGGCAATAAGGTTGGTGGATTGGCGGCGCATTCCCATCATCTGGTGGGCCGGGATCCTGTTATTCTGGTTGGTGTTTGATCTTGCCAAGGCCGGTATTGCCATCTCTCTGGGAATCACGGATGCACCTCTGGATCCGGACTGGGAGTTGTTCTTCAACCCGGCTCCCTTGCTGTTTCTTCTGCTGTTATCCTTTGTTTTTCCTGCGGTTGAGGAAGTGGGCCTGAGGGGCTATTACCTCGAGACCTTGCAGCAGCACGTGAACCCGGCCCTGGCCGGCGTGATCAATGGCATGGTCTGGGCCGCCTGGCATGCGCCGTTCGTATGGTTCCCCGGCTATTACGCCAACACCACCTTCAATCCCGAGTTATCCTGGTGGTTACCCATGATTGTCTGCCATACCCTGATGATCATGCACGTCTATAATCGAACCGGCCACAGCATCCTGGCAGTGCTGGTATTCCACGCAATGATGAACTTCACCGGGGAGTGGTTGCGCATCTCTCCGGAGATGTATCCTTTCATGCTTACCGGAAATGCCATTCTCGCTGCCCTGGTCGTTCTGGTGTGGCAAAAACGGAGTTCACCTAGCTGATGTCCTGGATGGTTCTGATTACCCAGATCGCGCTGCCACTGGTCCTGCTGTTCTGGCTGGCGTTTTTCCCGGCTGCGGGCCTGTTTGCCATTGGTTTGCAGGTGCTCTCTGTCGGGGCATTTCTGCTGGGCATTGGTCTGGCGGCGCTATGGACGCTGCCTCCGTACTGGACGCCATACCTGTATTGGGCCAGCTTCGCGGCGATAGTGTTCTGGCATCTTCTGGCAGGGCGCTTTGTCGGTAATGGTTTATGGGCCGCCACCGCGGGTCCGACAACACTGGTATTGCTGGCTTTCGGCCTCGGTTGCGTCGGCGGCTATATGGGGCTTCAGGCCTGGCAGGGGCGGGCGCTGCCTGCAACAGAAACCGTGGATATCGCGCCCCCGTTCGCTTCAGGCACGTATCTGGTGGCCCACGGTGGTTCCACCAAAATGGTGAATATTCACCTTCAGACCCTCGATGAATCCACTGAGAGATTCCGCCCCTGGCGCGGGCAGAGCCGGGCGCTGGACATTTTCCGTATCACTCCTGCTGGCCTGCACAAGGACGGGTGGCTGCCTGCGGACCCAGCCCGGTATACCACCTTTGGCACGCCGGTGCTGGCTCCGTGCGAAGGCTCGGTGGCGAAGGTCGTTGACGGATTCAAGGATATGACGGTGCCGGAAATGGACCGGGATAATCTTCCCGGCAATTATGTGGCCATCGACTGCAATGGTTTCTTCGTGATCCTGGCCCATTTGCGTCAGGGCAGCGTCACTGTCTCGGAAGGTGAGCGGGTGGCCGTTGGCACGCGCCTGGGGGCCATGGGCAACTCCGGAAACAGCTCCGAGCCTCACCTGCACGTTCATGCCCAGCGCGGTCTGCCACCAGAGGCTCCCTTTGCCGGGGAGCCCCTTGGGCTAACGATCAACGGGCAGTTTCTGGTCCGGAATGACAGAATCCGGGTGCCTTGAACGCCGTTGCTGTGTCCAGTTCAACGAACAACGAAGATCGACACATCGCTGTGTTTTACCAGCCTGGCAGCGTTGGAATGCAGAATATGTAGCCGGTCTCCGATGCCGGGCGGGTGGGAGGCCATCACCACGAGATCCGCGCCGGTTTCCTTTATCACATCCAGAAGTCTGTCATCCAGTTCGACTGCGGTGTCCGGCGTCTCGATCACTTCTGACTGGGTTTTGATACCGTGGGATTTGCCTTGCTCTTGAGCGAATTCCTTGAGTTTCTCCGCCAGCTCCTTGGGGTTGTGCGCGGCCGCACCGGGCGTGGTGTTGGTGACGGTCACGTAGCAGAGCGTGGAGTTGTAATGCTTGGCAATATCGATCGCTGTCTCCAGCGTTTTGGGCATTTTCTCCAGGTGTGACAAATCCACCGGAACCAGGATCTTGCTGTACATAGCGCGTATCTCCTGTGTGGCTTGGCAAAAGTGTCTTTTGCTACATACTTCAAGAGTGGCATTTAAACGCGGATGCTGCCAATTCTTTGGTTGTTTGTTTGATTCGAAGCAAATTCACTCGGACTATGGCACTGAAGCCAGGGAGAAAAAGGAGCGAGCGATGAAATATATCTTCGAAGTCCGCGTGCAGGAAGGCCACACCGCCGAGGAATACGCCGACGCCTGGGTTCGCGCCAGCGAACTGATCCAGCAGGCGCCGGGTGCCCGCGGCACCATGCTTCACCGCAAGGTTGGCGACCCGAATACCCTGATCGCCATCGCTTCCTGGGACAGCAAGGCGTCCCGGGATGCCATGGAGGCCAGCAGGGACCCCAGAATCACCGAGATCATCCGCAGCGCGGCACCCTTCGTTAAGATCACTCCGCTCGGAGAGTTCGAGGAGCCCGAGTGGGTGGTGATGCCTCCGGATTCGGGGCAGGAGTGGGGGATGTGAACGCCGTCTGATCCCGCGGCGGTGAACGGAACTTTGGTCTATATTTATCCGACGCCCTGTATCGTTCATCCGGAGGTCAGTCATGTCTGTTCGTGAAATCCCCCTGTTCATTGATGGTAAGCCAATCCGTTCAGAAAGTTCGGAGTGGCGAGATGTCGTCAATCCTGCCACCCAGGAGGTCGTTTCCCGGGTGCCGTTTGCCACCGAGGCGGAAGTGGAGCGGGCCGTCGCCTCTGCCAAGGAGGCGTTCCGAGAATGGCGGAAGGTCTCGCTGGCCCAGCGCATGCGAATCATGCTGAAATTCCAGGCTCTGGTACGGGAGCACATAAAGGAACTGGCGGCGCTGATTACCGAGGAGCACGGCAAGACCCTGCCGGATGCGGAAGGAGAGGTCGGCCGTGGCCTTGAAGTGATCGAGCATGCCTGTTCCATCACTTCGCTCCAGCTGGGGGAGATCGCCGAGAACGCGGCCGGGGGCGTGAATGTCTATTCGCTGAACCAGCCACTGGGCGTAGGCGCAGGTATCACCGCGTTCAATTTTCCGGTGATGTTGCCCTGTTTCATGTTCCCGCTGGCCATCGCTACCGGCAACACGTTTATTCTCAAGCCCTCGGAGCAGGATCCCAGTTCCACCATGCGACTGGTGGAGCTTGCCCACGAAGCCGGCATTCCAGCCGGGGTATTGAACGTGGTTCATGGCGGCCCTGATGTGGCCAACATGATCTGTGATCACCCGGACATCAAGGCGCTCTCGTTCATCGGTTCCACCCACGTGGGCACCCACATCTACAATCGCGCCGGTGCGGCCGGAAAACGCGTTCAGTCCATGATGGGCGCGAAGAATCACTGCGTGATCATGCCGGATGCCAACCGCAGCCAGGCCATCAATAACATGATCGGTTCTGCATTCGGTGCGGCGGGCCAGAGGTGTATGGCGAACTCGGTACTGGTCCTGGTGGGCAAGGCCCGGGAATGGCTGCCGGAAATTATCGAAAAATCGAAAAACCTGAAAGTTGGCCCGGGTATCCAGCGGGATGCGGATCTTGGCCCCTTGGTCTCTCCCCAGGCCCTCAAACGGGTCGTTGGTCTGATCGACAAGGGCGAGAAGGAGGGCGCGACCCTGGCGCTCGATGGCCGCGGCTGCACGGTTGAGGGGTACCCGGAGGGCAATTTCGTGGGGCCGACCATCTTCACCGACGTGAAACCGGAAATGACCATCTACCGGGAGGAAGTGTTCGGTCCCGTGCTCTGTGTGGTGGAGGTGGATACCCTGGATGACGCCATCGAGTTCATCAACCGCAACCCGAACGGCAATGGCACATCCATCTTCACCGGTTCCGGCTGGGCCGCCCGTCGCTTCGAGAATGACATCGATGTGGGGCAGGTAGGAATCAATGTGCCGATCCCGGTTCCGGTTGCTTTCTTCAGCTTTACCGGCTCCCGGGGCTCCAAGTTGGGGGACCTTGGCCCCAACGGCAAGCAGGCGATTCAGTTCTGGACCCAGACCAAAACCGTCACTGCACGATGGTTCGAACCTGACAATTTGTCCGAAGAGGTCAATACTACTATCTCGATGAAGTAAAAAAGCGGGCCGGGCGACCGGCCCATCGGTTCATCTTTCCAAAACCAATGTCTGAACAACAAAAGAAGGAAGAGAAACCATGACTCAGAAGTTGAATGTTCCCCTAGCGCTGGCAGCCGGCTTCACGGCCCTTACCCTGTCTACGGCCATCCACGCCGCTGGTCCGAAAAAGCTGGATGTGGCCAGCACCTTCAATACCAATATTTTCATCGGTGAGGGTGCGGTCCGCTTCGCGGAGGAACTGGGCACCGTCACCGATGGCAATGTCGAGCTGGAGGTCCACAACCCCGGTGATCTGGTACCCGCATTCGAGGTATTCAACTCGGTGTCTTCCGGCGCCATACCTGCCGGCTGGGACTGGATCGGCTACTGGGCCGGTACCGTACCGGTGACCAACCTCTACGGCGCACTGCCTTTCGGCCCCACCCCGGAGGCCTTCATGTCCTGGATGTGGTCAGGTGAGGGCACCGAACTGCTCCAGAGTGCCTATGATGATTACAACGTGAAGGTACTGCCCTGCTTTATCTCGCCCCAGGAAACCGGTGGCTGGTACAACAAGGAAATCAACAGCATCAAGGACTTTGATGGCCTGCGTATCCGGATCTCCGGTCTCGGCGCCAAGGTCCTCAACAAATATGGCGCGTCCACCCAGCTGATTCCCGGCGGCGAGATCTATCTGGCTCTGGAGCGGGGGCGTATCGATGCCACCGAGTTCTCCGTGCCCCAGGTGGATCAGCTCATGGGCTTCGAGGAGATCACCAAGTATTACTACTTCCCGGGTTGGCACCAGTCAGCCAGCTGGTTCTCGTTCATCATCAACAAGGACGTGTGGAACGAGTATGACGACGCCACCAAGGCCAAGTTCGAGACCGCCTGCCGAGCCACCCTGCAGTGGTCCATGGCAGAAGCACCGGCTGAACAGATGCGTGTCATCGGCAAGCTGAAGGAGAAGGGCATTGAGGTCAAGCGCTTCCCGGATGAGGTTATTGCCGAGCTTCGCAAGGGCTGGGATGAGGTTCGCGCCGAGGAGATGAAGAACAATCCGCGCTTCAAGGAGGCTTACGAGTCCCTGATGGAACATACCCAGTTGGTTAACGACTGGTACGATCTGCAGGCCATTCCCCGGGATTAAGCCTGTACTGTTCCTGCCGGCGGTGGTGTGAGCTGCCGCCGGCTTTCCACAACTGATTCGGGCCTGATGGATACACCTGCAGTATGAACTCCAACACTGGTCATTATTCCGATTCTCTCCCGCCCTGGCGTAATGGATTCGCCAGAATTCTCGCAACAATTGCTCGTCCACTGATCGCTATTGGCGTTTGGCTTGGCCGGGTATCGAGCTGGCTTGTGCTGGCCATCATGTTTGTGGTGCTCACCACGGTGGTGATGAACGCCGTGGGGTGGAACGAACTGTTTAGCTGGGATGACAAGGTCCTGTTGCTGGGCAACGCCATCACCATCAATTCGGTGACGGAGATGCAGTGGCATCTGTTCGGCCTGATGACACTGATCGGTGGCAGCTATGCCCTCCACTCCGACACCCATGTCCGGGTGGATATCCTGCACCACCGCCTTGGACCCACCGGCAGACACTGGGTGGACATTATCGGACACCTGGTGTTCCTGATTCCCTTTTGCGTTTTGATCGCCTGGTTATCGAAGCACTTTGTGCAGATGTCCTATGTCTCGGGAGAACAATCCAACTACGGCGGGCTGACTGATCGGTATCTGATCAAGGGGGCCTTGCCCGCCGGCCTGGCATTGCTGGCG
>JAAZVL010000002.1 GCA_018623515.1 Marinobacter sp. | reverse complement strand
GCCATACCGATCGGGCCGGACTTGAAGCGGCCGAGGGGCTCATAGCCGGACAGGCCTGCGGATTCACCCGGCTGGTGATCCGCAACACCGGGGGCCTGGGTGAACGGATCCCAGGGGTTACAGGAACGGCAGTCGTCGAACTTCCGGGCACCGTCACCCACCTTGATGTTGGCGCCGGCAGTGAGTTTGAGGTTGTCAGTGACAATCCAGTCGACGCTGGGTGCCAGCGTGGTGGCCTGGGCACGGAAATCATGGGCGGTGATCAGTTTCGGGGTCAGCCGGTTGTTCATGTAGAAACCCTGAATCAGCAGGGTGCCAATCCAGTTGTGTTCCCAGTCGGGAATACCGGCTTCGCCGTAGGTCCGTTGCTCACGCTCGTGATCAAGAATGTGCTGGCCAAAGATCTGGCCGGAGAACAGGAACGACTGGTTCTCGTTCAGGAACGGGATAAAGATGTTCTTGTCCGCACCCACGACGTAACGCAGCACGTCGGACTCGGAATAGAGCCTTTCCCGCAGGGTATTGGCGAATTCCTCACCGGAGGTGTAGGCGGTCTCGAATCGGAATACCGTGTCGATACCCTGGGAGTAGTAATCCAGGGAGCCGCCAACCAGGTTGACCCGGGGGAAATGGATGTCAAAGGCGATGAGTGAGGGCCATACGGCTGTTTCACTGGTGAAGGCGTTTTCGGCAGGAATACCACCGCGCAGTGACGGCAGCTGGGACCGGTAGGTCAGGGCATTCAGGGAGAAGCCCAGATCGCCGTAGACACCTTCCATCTTCAGACCAAGCTGGGTATTGGACAGTTTCCAGCTGGGCAGGTTGGCCCGGCGGATACCGATCTGGCCGGGGCCGAAGTCCGTTGCAAGACCGCCGTCCGGTGTTGCGCCGGCAAAGTTGGCGACGGTGCCACCGTTCTCCCAGAGGTTGTTCATGCCGCGGAAGAAACAGCCGGCATCGAGGATAACATTGGGCTGGCCGCACTGGCCGATGTCGTGAGGGCGGAACTCGTCGAAGTTCCACACCACCTGGAAGTTGAGATCGTCAAAGGCCAGGCCGTCGAAGACCTCTGTCGGGCCCATGCGGTAGTCCGTCTTGAGGATCCACATGGGAATGCGGATGTCCTCCAGCTCGTCGTATATGTTGTTACGGGAATAATCCACCGGGTTGATCACGTCCAGCACCCGGAACAGGTCTGTGCGGCCCCAGATCACCTGCTGTTTACCCAGACGGGTACTCAGCACGTTACCGCTGTCAAAATTCAGGTCGAAATCGACATAGAGTTCCCGGATGAAATCCAGATGGTCGTTGAATTCCTGGAACCGCAGTTCGTCCTCGTCCTTGTCCAGGTAGTCGTCGATACAGCCGCGGCTGTCGACATCACAGGGCCGGACCGGCACACCGAAGGCTACACCGTTATCCTGGTCGTGCAGGTGCTCACCGAGAACCACCATTCCGTCGTTGGGGTTCTCGGTGATGTCAAAGCCCAGCTCGGTACCCGGGACAACCAGACCGCCCCCATGGGGAACGGATCCCTGGGCCAGATCCTGGAGCTGAATGGGGCCACCGGCCTCGCTGCCGTATTCGTCTTCATTCAGGTCATAAACACCGTCATAGGTGCCGCGGAGTGTGGCATTTACCGAGACATTGCTGAAAATGCCCACGTCGCCGTAACGCTTTTCCCCTTCCAGTTGAATGGTGTTGCGGAATTTTGAAAGTCCGACACCGTCACGTGCATACGTCGCGTTCTCATAGAAGCCATTGATCCTGGCATCCTCGGCAGCAACAGCAGGGGACAGCGGAGCCAGGACGAGCCCGGTGGCGCCGGACAGGGCAGCGCACCAGAAGCTCAGGCCTTTTATTTTTGTTTGCATGGCAGATCCTCGTTTGGGTTGTGGTGGAGCACCTCCGGGTCAGGCCCGGGAAGGTGCTCCGGCTACGTATCCGTCGCCTTCCAGTGTGTTGCTGGCGGGCGAGGGAGTCGGTTCAGGGCGTTGACGGTCGGCGTGGAGAATGCCGTCCTCGTCGGCGTAGACGTCGGTGATGAAGCGCGGCTTGAAGACCAGTACCCAGGACGGCACCAGCAGCATGGCGGCGATGCCGTTGATCACGATCATCACGCACAGCAGCATGGCGGCGTCGGACTGGAAGCGCAGGTCGGAGAAAATTACCCACATGATAATGCCGGCCATCAGGGTTAACGCAGTGAAGCTGATGGCCATGCCGGTGGTGGCGATGGCCCGGCGTACCGCCTCGCGCAGTTCACCACACTTGGCCATTTCCTCGCGGATCCGGTCCATCATGTAGATCGAGTAGTCGATCCCGACCCCGATACCCACTGCTATGACCGGTACCGTGTTGATGTCGATGCTCAGGCCATAGAGGCCCATGTAGGCGTAGGTCAGCGTGGTGGCGAACAGCATCGCCAGCAGCATCATCAGGCCGGCGTGCCAGGAGGTGTAGAACAGCATCACGAAGGCGAAGATCAGCAGGAACACCAGTGGCAGCACGATCATGTTGGTGTCGAAGGCGGATTCGTTCATGGCTGCCGCCACACCGAGCGTGCCGCCGGCCAACCGGATGGTCAGGCCTTCGACGTCGTTGCCGTGCTCGGCAATCCATTGCTTGGCCATGTGGATGGCGCGGCGAATGGTTTCACCCTGACGGTCCTTGTAGAAGAACACCAGATTGGCGACACGGTCGTCGGTGTCATTGAACTCGTCCAGGGCGCCGGGGATGGGACTGGATGCCATGTAAGTGAACATCAGTCCGCCGACATAGCGCTCGTCATGGGGAATCTGGTACCAACGCGGATCGTCGTTGTGCATCAGGCGATTTACCTGTTTGACCAGATCCGGCAGGCCCTTGCTGCCGCCGACACTTGGATCGCTCAGCATGTGAGACTGGAAGTCGGACAATGCCTTCAGCACTTCTGGCCGTTTCAGGCCGCCTTTCTCATCGGTCTCCGCGATTACATACAGCTCTTCGGAGCCGGGGAAGCGGTCATTCACCACCCGGGAGGAGATGTTGTAGTCGTGGTCGGGGTAGAGAATGGGTGAGCCGGGTTCGGAATCCCCGATCTGGACATTGGAAGCTGCCAGAACGCCCGCCCCCATCACGACGGCCGCCGCCACCAGAACCACCTTGGCGCGGCCGGGGCGGGTTACGGTCCGGGAACAGCTGCTGCCGATGTAACGCAGTGCGGTTTCCCGCATCTCGGCGTTCCTGGGCGTCGGCAGGATAGACAGTAGCAGCGGGACGCCGATCAGTACGGTGAAGACTACGGTGATCGCCCACAGGGAGGCATAGATACCCAGGTGGGTATTGAGTGGGATCGAGCCGATAGCGATCAGGGACAGGCCGATGGCATCGGAAACCACACCCAAGGAGCCGGGGCGGAACAGACTGTCAAAGGTCGCCTTGGCGGCCTTCGGGCCTTCGCCCAGGGCGCGCGTCTCCGCGTAATATCGTTCCACCAGCTGAACGCCGTGACTCATGGCCCTGGCGGCAATCAAAAAGGGGATCACCAGCCCGAGCGGGTCCAGGTTGTACCCGAGCAGACTGATGATCCCAAGACCCCAGATCGTGGAGATCAGGACGCCGCCAAGGGGAATGAGCACGCCGTACGCCTTGCGGAAGTGGAACACCAGCAACGCGAGCATGGCGAGTACGGTGAAGATAAAGATCTGCAGGATCTGGTCCATATAGGTGTAGGCCCAGCCCACCAGCACCGGCTGGCCGGTGGCGTAGATAGTGACGCCGTCATGGGCCTCTTGCTGACGCAGTTCCTGCAGTTGGGCAAAGGTCTCGGCGTAATCGAGCTTGCCCTCAATCAGCTGCGCCTTGACCAAAGCCATCTTCATATCGGGTGACACAAGGGGGCCGTAAACCCGGGGGTTGGCGGCCACGGCCGCTTTCATCTCCGCCAAAGCCTGTTCGGAATATTTACCCTGGGTGGAATCGTAGTAGGGCTCGGAGTTGATGCTGCCCACCTCGGTCAGCCAGATCTCCCGGGAGTTGCGGTGGGTAACGCTGGCCACCAGGTTGTGATTGACCCCGGGCAGGTTGTCGACGGCCTGGGTCACCCGGTCGATGGTCGCCAGGTTTTCGTTGGAGAAGATGTCGCCGTCAGAGAACTCAACCCCGACCACCAGGACGTTGGCGCCGCCAAAGTCGTCCTTGATGCTGTTATGCAGCTCAATGTAGGGATGCTGCTGCGGTAGCAGATCCGCAAAGTCCGTATAGATTTTCAGTCCCGGAATCCGCAGGGCGAAGAACAGCGTGAGCAGTGCGATCAGCGTCAGTACTTTCCTCGGATTCCTGAAGATCCAGAGTTCCAGCAGGTGCAGGAAATGCGTGAAACGGTGCAGTCCGGCCATGATCAGTTTCCTCGGTTGTTACTGGCCAGGTTGGCCACAGGAATGTCGAGATGAAGAAGCAGCCCCCGGCCCCCGGCCACCAGGAGTTGACGGTTCTCCAGGAGAACGCCATCGCGCAGATACAGCGGCTGGTTGGGGGTTTCCAGGCTCTGCCATTGGTCGCCTTGGAGTGCGAGGACCGTGGCATTGTCGCCAAGGGCGAACAGGGCACCTTCAGCATGAATAAAACCGAAGACCGGCATGCTGGTATCAGTAGGCTGGCGGCTCCAGCTCTCGCCACCATCGGTGGTGTGGTAGATGAATCCGTTAAGGCCGCCAACCCAGCCCTCGTCGGCCGACGCGAAGTGAGCGGAGTGGGGATAGAACTCCTCTGGCAGGTAGCCGGCGTAATCCCAGGTTTGGCCGGCGTCCTCGGTTTTCAGAACCAGCCCGTACTCGCCGGTGGCAATGGCGGTATCAGGATCCAGAAACTGGAGATTGGTCAGGATCGCGTCTTCGTTCAGGGTGGTTTCGTTCCAGGTTGCTCCCTGATCAGCGGAACTCTGCAGCGTGGTGAAGCTGCCACCTGCCCACCAGGAGCCATCGGGCGCGCAGGTGGCTGTCATCATCTGTTCCTGGCTTGGCAATTCGTGGGAGTTCCATTCGGTTCCGGCGGGCGTGCCGTGCCAGAGCTGGTTGTCGAAGGTCAGCGCAATGAAGCTTCCGTCCGGACAGGTGTCCAGGGAAAGGAAACTTTCGTTGGTGGGTAGGGGGATTCGTTGCCAGTCCTGACCGCCATTCTGGCTTACCAGCAGCGCGCCGGTGTTACCGGCCATGGCAACCACCTGATCGTTCTGCGCCACGGATTGAAAGAAGTCGGTGCGCTGAATGGCCTGTTGGGATTGTTCCCTGACAGCGTCGAGATTCAGCGGTGCTTCACATCCGGTCAGCAGCATCGCGGACAGACCGGCGATGGCAAAGGAAGGAGGGAATTTGCCACGAGGGCATTCCGAAGCGTATGGCATGTTATGTCACCGTCTTTGTTTTTGTGGATAAAGCGACTGACGGTGACTCAGCAACGGCTGTGCCATGACGGCTAAAGTATTTTCAAGCTACTGAAAAATAAAGCTTAAATTGCACTTTTGAGCATTTAATCAATGACTTTCAAGGAGCTGGAAGGTGGTTTGATTTTTATCAAATCGTTAACTGGGGGAACTGCTTGTCGATTTGATCAAGGGGCGGGAAAGGACATCCGTGTCCAACGACGATGGGGTATCAGGATTCGGCGAGAATGCCTGATTTTTTCAGTCGGTAGGCGAGGGCGGGGCGGGTCAGCCCCAGGATCCGTGCGGCCTTGGATACATTCTGGTTGGCACGTTCCATCGCTTCGCGCATAAGTGTCTCTTCCACTTCGTCAAGGCTGATGTGGTTGCCCAGGATGTGTTCGGACCAGTGTCCGGAGGTAGTCGCCCCTTGCGAATTGGTTACCTTGCCCCCCATGTCCACGCAATCCGTCGGCAAATCATCGTTGGTTGGAGGCGATACCGCGAACAACGCTTCCTGGCTGATGCATTCATTGTTTTCTGTGAGAATGACACCGCGCTCGATCACGTTCTCCAGTTCCCGGATATTGCCGGGCCAGTGGTAACGCAGGCATAGATCCAGTGCCTTGTCGGAAAGGCCGAGGGTATGTTTGTCATATTCCGAATGAAACTTTCCGAGAAAATGTTCGATCAGGACGGGAAGATCTTCCAGGCGTTCCCTCAAAGGAGGAATCTTTACCGGGAAAACGTTAAGACGATAGAAGAGGTCTGCCCGGAAGCGGCCGTCCTCCACCGCCTGCTCAAGACTCTCGTTGGTGGCGGCGATGACCCGAACGTTAACCTTGCGTGTCCGGTTGTCGCCAACCCGCTCAAGTTCTCCCTCCTGTAACACCCTCAAAAGCGTGGCCTGGGCCCTCGGGGTAAGCTCGACCACTTCATCAAGGAAAATGGTCCCCCCGTTTGCACGCTCAAAGCGCCCCTCGCGTGACTGGTTGGCTCCGGTGTAAGCGCCTTTCTCGACCCCGAACAATTCGGCCTCGATCAGATCCGGTGGAATAGCTGCGCAGTTGACCGCTACAAAGGGACTCTCAGATCGTTCGCTTCGCAAATGCACGCTGCGTGCAATGACCTCTTTACCGACTCCGGTCTCGCCCAATAACAGAACTGAAACCTTGCCCTGCGCGGCCTTGTCTATCATCTTGCAGACCTTGTTGTATGCAGCCGACTGACCGATGCCGTAATACTGCCCCTGCTGTTTGTGGAGGCTGCTGCGCAGGGAACTAAGCTGGGCTTGCAGGTCGTACAGTTCTTCGATGATTGGATCGGCCTTGAAATAACGGGAAAATTCCTCGGCATCCTCCCATTGCTCCGCCGGTTTGCCCTCGATGATGCACTTCTCATCGCCGCAGCCCCGGCAGCTGATTTCACGGAAAATGATCTCCCGACCCATGAACGAGGAGGTATAGGCGCAGGCGTAGCCGAGCAGCGCCCAACAGGCGGGTTGGTCCATCTGGCCAAGCTCGGTCTGGCAGATCTCGACTTCAAAGGAATCGATCCATTCCAGCTTGCCATAGAACTCACCGGTTTCCTGGTCAATATCGATCTCCAGCGGAATCACCTTCACCATGCCCTTGAGGGAATGGAGTTGGGGGCCGGCCAGAAAGATGTCCAACTCATCGCAATGGGGGCGTAGCTTTCTCGCCAGTTCCGCATCGCGGATGCCGGATTGGTAGCCGAGGCGCAGGAAAAAGCCTTTGGCCCGTTCGACACCCATGCTGTTCACCATTTCCCGACGGAATGCGGCCATGGCATTGAGGTGCATAAGCAGCATTCGCTGCTCACCAAACCAGATTTTACCTTCCGTACTCTGAAATCGGATCTGATCCGTAAGATCCCGGAAATCCACATAATTCAGTTGTGGCTTGTAGGTAACTGCCATGAGGGGTGTCCCTGTTGTAGTTGTAGTGGGACGGCTCTTTTGGAGCTCGTTTTCCGATAGTGCGCTTTTATATAACACCTGATGAAAGTCAAAAATCAACCAAATGGTTAAATTTTTTGTCTAGAAAATAGTCAGGTCAGCCCTCCTGAGCATTTGCTCACCCGGTTAGTGAAAATTGATTATTTGATGAAAACGACCTGCCTCCTGTCCTCCTTCATGCCATCGCGTCTGCACGAAGCTGACACTAGATGTGTTCTGAAAACCCATTGAAAAACAGTGACCTGAAAACTTATTCCGGCTTGTTCGGCTAATCTGGCACAGCCGTTGCTCCGAGTGTTCCAGCCAACAACAAACACAACGGGGCCGACAATGACGACTCAGACTGACAACAAGACTTTCGACGAGTTGACCCGATACATCCGGGTCCGCAGCGAGCCGGATGACAAGTTCGTTGAATTCGACTTTGCCATTGGCTACCCGGAACTGTTCGTCGAGCTTGTGCTGCCTCGCGAGGCCTTCGAACTCTTCTGCAAGCACAACAACGTTGTCCACATGGACTCCGACATGATCCGCGAGATTGACGAAGACATGGTCAAGTGGCGGTTCGGGGAGCGCGGACAGCGTTACTAGGCACCAACCATCAACCTCCACGTTCACAACAACAAGACGGTAACGTTGATATGAGCATCGAAATCAAGACCAACTCGGTGGAACCCATCCGCCAGACCTTTGGCCACATCGCCCGTCGCTTCGGCGACAAGCCGGCCTCCCGTTACCAGGAAGCCAGCTACGATCTCGAAGCCAAGACCAACTTTCACTATCGCCCGCTGTGGGATTCCGAGCATGAGCTCAATGATGAAACCCGCACTGCCATCCGGATGGAAGACTGGTATGCGGTGACTGACCCACGCCAATTCTATTACGGCGCCTATGTGGGCAACCGCGCAAAGATGCAGGAAGCCGCCGAGACCAGCTTCGGCTTCTGCGAGAAGCGCAACCTGCTGGGCCGACTGCCCGAAGAAACCCAGAAGCAGCTGCTTCGCCTGCTGGTTCCGCTCCGTCACGTCGAGCTTGGCGCCAACATGAACAACAGCAAGATCGCCGGTGACGCCACCGCCACGACCGTGGCCCAGATGCACATCTATCAGGCCATGGACCGCCTGGGCGTTGGCCAGTACCTGTCCCGGATCGCGCTGCTGATCGACGGCAGCACCGGTACCAGCCTGGACGAGTCCAAGGGCTACTGGATGGACGATGAACTCTGGCAGCCGATGCGCAAGCTGGTGGAAGACACCCTGGTCATGCAGGACTGGTTCGAGCTGAGCCTGGTGCAGAACGTGCTGATGGACGGCCTGCTCTATCCGATGGTTTACGAAAAGATGGATCAGTGGCTGGGCGAGCAGGATGCTGAAGACGTCTCCATGCTCACCGAGTTCATGCGCGACTGGTACAAGGAGTCCCTGCGCTGGACCAACGCGATGATGAAAGCAGTGGCCGGAGACAGCGATGCCAATCGCGAACTGCTGCAGACCTGGATCGATCACTGGGAGCCGCGAGTCTACCAAGCCCTGAAGCCGCTCGCAGAAGCCTCCACCGGCGTCGACGCGCTGGATGAAACCAGGGCGCAACTCGCCACCCGCCTCAAGAAATTCGGACTGCAGAGTCAGGGAGTATCCGCATGAGCCAGCTTGTATTCATTGCCTTTCAGGACAACGACAACGCCCGCTACCTGGTGGACGCCATTGCCGAGGACAACCCGGAAGCAGAGATCCAGCACCAGCCCGCGATGATCCGGATCCAGGCGGAGAAACGCCTGGTGATCAACCGGGAAACCATGGAAGAAAAGCTCGGTCGCGACTGGGACGTTCAGGAGATGCTGATTGATGTGATCAGTATCGGCGGCAACGTCGACGAGGACGACGACCACTTCATTCTTCAGTGGAACTGATTGGGAGACATACCATGCCTGTTAAAAACAAGAAGCTTAATCTCAAAGACAAGTACCAGTACCTCACCCGGGATATGGCCTGGGAGCCCACCTATCAGAAGAAAGAGGACATCTTCCCGAACGAGTCGTTCGAGGGTATCAAGATCACCGATTGGTCCCAGTGGGAAGATCCGTTCCGTCTGACCATGGATGCCTACTGGAAGTACCAGGCAGAGAAAGAGAAAAAGCTTTACGCCATCTTCGACGCGTTTGCCCAGAACAACGGCCACCAGAACATTTCGGATGCCCGTTACGTCAATGCCCTGAAGCTGTTCCTGTCCGGGGTCTCTCCGCTGGAGCACGCAGCCTTCCAGGGGTATGCCCGCGTGGGACGGGACTTCAGTGGCGCCGGTGCCCGGGTTGCCTGCCAGATGCAGGCCATCGACGAGCTGCGCCACTCCCAGACCCAGCAGCACGCCATGAGCCACTACAACAAGCACTTCAACGGTCTGCACGATGCCGCGCACATGCACGACCGGGTGTGGTTCCTGTCGGTGCCCAAGTCGTTCTTTGACGACGCCCGCTCTGCTGGCCCGTTCGAGTTCCTGACCGCAATCTCGTTCTCCTTTGAGTACGTGCTGACCAACCTGCTGTTCGTGCCTTTCATGTCCGGCGCTGCCTACAACGGTGACATGGCCACCGTGACCTTCGGCTTCTCGGCGCAGTCCGACGAGGCCCGTCACATGACCCTGGGTCTTGAGGTGATCAAGTTCATCCTGGAGCAGCACGAGGACAACGTACCCATCGTCCAGCGCTGGATCGACAAGTGGTTCTGGCGTGGTTTCCGGATGCTGAGCCTGGTGGGCATGATGATGGACTACATGCTGCCGAACCGGGTCATGTCCTGGGCCGAGGCCTGGGAGGTGTACTACGAGCAGAACGGCGGGGCCCTGTTCAAGGATCTGGAGCGCTACGGTATCCGTCCGCCGAAGTACCAGGACATTGCCAACGACGCCAAGCATCACATCAGTCATCAGGCCTGGAGCACCTTCTACCAGTACGGCCACGCCACCAACTTCCACACCTGGATGCCGGAGAAGGATGAGCTGGACTGGCTGTCCGAGAAATACCCGGAGACTTTCGACAAGTACTATCGCCCGCGCTTCGAGTACTGGGCGAGGGAGCACGCCGAAGGGCGCCGTTTCTACAACAACACTCTGCCACAGCTCTGCCAGGTGTGTCAGATCCCGACCATCTTCACCGAGAAGGACGACCCGACAGTGCTGAGCCATCGGCAAATCGTGCACGAGGGCGAGCGCTATCACTTCTGCTCTGACGGGTGCTGCGACATCTTCAAGAACGAGCCGGAGAAATACGTGCAGGCCTGGTTGCCGGTACACCAGATCTACCAGGGCAACTGTGAGGGTGGCGATGTCGAGACGGTGGTTTCGAAGTACTACCACATCAACATCGGGCAGGACAATTTCGAGTATATCGGGTCCCCGGACCACAAGCGCTGGCTGTCCATCAAGGGCAAACAGACCGGCGATAAAGAAAGCAGCTCCAGTCAGGACGCCGCCTGATCCGGGATTCATCCGGAGCCTGCGCGCTCCGGGTGTCTCACCCACAAAAACAACAAGGTGAACAACATGAGTGTAAATGCCTTATACGACTACAAATTCGAACCCAAAGACAAGGTCGAGAACTTCAACGGCATGCAGTTGCTGTATGTCTACTGGCCGCATCACCTGATGTATTGCTCTCCCTTCGCGTTCCTGGTCGGGCCCGACATGACCTTTGGCGCGATGGTGGAAGAGGTTCTCAAGCCGGCAGTAGCCGCTCACCCGGATGCGGCGAAAGCCGATTTCCTCGGCGCGGAGTGGCAGCTCAACGGAGAGGCCTTCACACCTGACCCCAACGCGACGCTGAAAGACAGCGGTATCGATCACAAGAGCATGCTGACCGTCACCACCAAAGGGCTGGACGGCATTGCCGGGACTGCTTCCTGAGGAAACTGCCATGAGTCACACCGTAACCATCGAGCCGATTGGCGAGCAGATTGAGGTGGAGGATGGCCAGACCATTCTCCAGGCGGCTCTCCGCCAGGGCGTCTGGCTGCCGTTTGCCTGCGGCCATGGCACCTGCGCCACCTGCAAGGTCCAGGTGCTGGAAGGGGATGTTGAAGTTGGCGATGCATCGCCGTTTGCCCTGATGGACGTGGAACGGGACGAGGGCAAGGTCCTGGCATGCTGCGCCACGGTTGAAAGCGACGTCACCATCGAGGCTGATATCGACGTGGATCCGGATTTCGAGGGGTACCCGGTCGAGGATTACGACGCCACGGTCACCAATATCGTGGACCTGTCGCCGACCATCAAGGGTGTGCATCTGAAACTGGACCGGCCGATGACCTTCCAGGCGGGACAATACATCAACATCGAGCTGCCGGGCGTGGACGGTCCCAGGGCCTTCTCACTGGCCAACCCGCCGAGCAAGTCTGATGAAGTGGAGTTGCATGTGCGCCTGGTGCCAGGCGGTGCCGCCACCACTTACATCCACGAACAACTGACAGTCGGTGAGAAGCTCAATCTTTCCGGTCCCTACGGTCAGTTTTTCGTTCGCAACTCCCAGCCAGGGGATCTGATTTTCATTGCCGGTGGTTCGGGACTGTCCAGCCCCCAATCCATGATCCTGGATCTGCTGGAGCAAAACGATGAACGCAAGATCACCCTGTTCCAGGGAGCCCGAAATCAGGCCGAGCTGTATAACCGGGAGCTGTTTGAGGCATTGGATCGTGATTACGACAACTTCACTTATGTGCCGGCCTTGAGTGATGCCGCAGAGGATGTCGAATGGCCGGGGTTCCGGGGCTATGTCCATGAGGCGGCCAAGGAACACTTCGACGGTCGTTTCGCCGGTAACAAGGCCTACATGTGCGGACCGCCTCCCATGATCGATGCTGCCATCACCGCTCTGATGCAGGGCCGGCTGTTCGAGCGGGACATCTTCATGGAGAAGTTCCTGACAGCGGCGGACGGCGCGGAAGAAACCCAGCGCTCCGCCCTGTTCAAGAAGATATGACCGGAGGTGGACCATGGCTCAGACCTACCGGATTACGGAGCAGTCCACCGGCCAGTCTTTCGAGTGCGCTCCGGACCAGAGCATCCTCAAGGCCATGGAGCAGAGAGGCCTGAAGTGCGTACCCGTTGGATGCCGTGGCGGTGGCTGCGGTTTCTGCAAGGTCACCGTGATCAAAGGTGATTACGAATGCGGAAAAATGAGCAAGGTGCACGTTCCGCCTGAGTGTCTGGAAAGGGGCGAGGTCCTGGCCTGCCGGATCTACCCCCAAACGGACCTGATCATCGAGTGCCGACCGCAACCGGCGGCGGAACTCACCAACCAGCAAACAACAACAAAAGCGTTGAGGTAACTGTCATGAGAAAAGGTGTAATGCGTCCCGGCCACGTTCAGGTTCGTGTCCTCGATATGGATGCCGCAGTCAAGCACTACACAGACCTGTTGGGGCTGATCGAAATGGATCGTGACGATCAGGGAAGGGTCTACCTGAAGGCCTGGACAGAAGTTGACAAGTTCTCCGTGGTCTTGCGTGAAGCAGATGAGCCTGGCATGGACTTTATGGCGTTCAAAGTTGTCGACGAGCCCTCGTTGCAGCAGCTTGAGAAGGATCTGGTGGCACATGGTATCGATATCGAACAGGTACCCGAGGGTGAATTGAAGGACTGTGGCCGCAGGGTTCGGTTCACTGCACCGTCGGGTCATGCTTTTGAGCTCTATGCCGATAAAAAATATACCGGCAAGTGGGGTGTGACCGAAGTCAACCCGGAAGCGTGGCCGCGGGGCCTTGACGGAATGAAAGCTGTACGGTTCGACCATTGTCTGCTTTATGGTCCGGAACTCGCTGCAACTTACGACCTGTTTGTGAATGTTCTCGGCTTCTATCTGGCGGAGCAGGTTCTGGACGGCGATGGCACCCGGATTGCCCAGTTCCTGACGCTCTCCACCAAGGCACACGATATTGCCTTCATCCATCATGAAGAGAAAGGCAAATTCCACCACGCGTCTTTCTATCTCGAGACCTGGGAAGATGTACTCAGAGCTGCAGACCTCATTTCCATGACCGATACCTCCATTGACATCGGTCCGACACGCCACGGCCTGACTCACGGCAAGACCATCTATTTCTTCGATCCCTCCGGTAACCGCAACGAGGTCTTCTGCGGTGGTGATTACAACTATCCCGATCACAAGCCGGTGACCTGGCAGGCCGAGCAGCTCGGCAAGGCGATTTTCTACCACGATCGCCAGCTCAACGAGCGTTTCCTGACGGTACTGACCTGACCCGACACTGATTTAACAGGACAAAACAGCAATGAAAGATATCAAGCACTACATCAATGGGCAGTATGTTGGTTCAGCCAACGGCAAGCTGTTCGACAACGTGAATCCGGCCACCGGCAAAGTCATCAGCAAGGTGCATGAGGCCGGCCGGGAAGAGGTGGATGCAGCCGTCAAGGCTGCCCGTGCCGCCCTGCGTGGCCCCTGGGGCAAGATGACCCTGGACGAGCGCACCCGGATTCTTCACAAGGTGGCCGACGGCATCAATGCCCGCTTTGATGAGTTCCTGGAAGCGGAGTGTCTTGATACCGGCAAGCCCAAATCCATGGCCAGCCATATCGACATCCCCCGGGGCGCGGCCAACTTCAAGGTGTTCGCGGACATGATCAAGAATGTGCCCACCGAATCCTTTGAAATGCCGACCCCGGATGGGACTGGCGCGCTGAACTACGCGGTGCGTCGACCCAAGGGCGTGATTGGCGTAATCAGTCCCTGGAACCTGCCGTTGCTGCTGATGACCTGGAAGGTGGGTCCGGCCCTGGCCTGCGGCAACACGGTGGTGGTCAAGCCTTCCGAGGAGACGCCGACCACCACTGCGCTGCTGGGTGAGGTAATGAAGGAAGCCGGTGTGCCGGATGGTGTCTACAACGTCGTCCATGGCTTTGGCGGCAACTCCGCCGGAGCCTTCCTCACCGAACATCCCGACGTAGACGGCTTCACGTTCACCGGTGAAACGGTGACCGGTGAGACCATCATGAAGGCCGCCGCGAAAGGTATCCGGGACATCTCCCTGGAACTGGGCGGCAAGAACGCGGGCCTGGTGTTTGCCGACTGCGACATGGACAAGGCGATCGAGGGCACCATGCGTTCCGCGTTCGCCAACTGTGGCCAGGTCTGTCTGGGCACCGAGCGGGTATACGTGGAGCGTGCCATCTTTGACGAATTCGTTGCGCGCCTTAAGGAAGCGGCGGAAGGCCTCAAGATTGGTCCGCCCGAGGACAGCGAGGCGAACATGGGGCCACTGGTCAGCCTGAAGCATCGCGAAAAGGTGTTGTCCTACTACCAGAAGGCGGTTGATGACGGTGCCACGGTGATCACCGGTGGTGGTGTTCCCGACATGCCGGAGGAACTGGCTGGCGGTGCCTGGGTTCAGCCCACCATCTGGACCGGACTGGCGGACGATTCGGCGGTGGTCACGGACGAGATCTTCGGGCCCTGTTGTCACATCCGTGCGTTTGACACCGAAGAGGAAGCCATCGAACTGGCCAACAGCCTGCCTTACGGCCTGGCTTCGGCCATCTGGACGGAGAACGTAACGCGGGCCCACCGCGTCGCTGGCCAGATAGAAGCCGGCATCATCTGGGTGAACAGCTGGTTCCTGCGGGATCTGCGAACCCCATTCGGGGGCAGCAAGCAGTCCGGGGTCGGCCGCGAGGGTGGTGTTCACTCCCTGGAGTTCTACACCGAGATGAAGAACGTCTGCATCAAACTGTGAGGTAGCCATGAACGCACCTGTAGAGAGCCCGGAGATCGGGCGTGAGATCATCGCGGCGGGCTACCGCACCAATGTCCATGACCACGGAGAGGGCGGCTTCCCGGTAATGATGATTCACGGTTCCGGCCCCGGCGTGACGGCCTGGGCCAACTGGCGCCTGGTCATTCCCGAACTGGCCAAACACCGTCGTGTCGTGGCCCCGGATATGCTCGGCTTTGGTTACAGCGAGCGCCCGGATGACAAGATCTACAACCGGGAGCGCTGGGTAAAGCATGCACTCGGAGTAATGGATGAGCTGGGCCTGGAGCAGGTAGACCTGGTAGGTAACTCCTTTGGTGGCGGTCTGGCACTGGCTCTGGCCATTGAACACCCGGAGCGTGTTCGTCGCCTCGTTTTGATGGGTTCGGTCGGCGTCAGCTTCCCGATCACCAAGGGTCTGGATGAAGTATGGGGTTACGAGCCTTCTATCGAAACCATGCGCCGCCTGATGGATGTATTCGCCTACAACAAGGGCCTGCTGACCGATGAGTTGGCGGAAATGCGTTATCACGCAAGCGTTCGCCCAGGCTTCCAGGAGTCGTTCTCGGCCATGTTTCCGGCACCGCGTCAACGTTGGGTCGACAACCTGGCAAGCGACGAAGAGGATATCCGTGCGGTGCCCCATGAAACTCTGATTCTGCACGGCCGCGAGGATGAAGTAATTCCGCTGGAAGCCTCTTACCGATTGGCTGAGCTGATTGATCGTGCCCAGCTGCACGTGTTCGGCCGCTGCGGCCACTGGACCCAGATTGAACATGCCGACCGGTTTGCCCGGTTGGTCAACGATTTTCTCAATGAAGCCGATCAAGCGGCTGCGGGAGACTCCTGATGGAACAAACACGAATTCAGGCGCTCGGCGACGAGCTCTACCAGGCGATGGTCCAACGGGAGGCCGTGGCGCCCCTGACCAGCCGGGGCGAGGACATCACCATTGATGACGCGTACCACATTTCCTTGCGCATGCTCGAGCGCCGGCTGGCGGACGGGGCCTCGGTCATTGGCAAGAAGATCGGTGTCACCAGCAAGGCGGTGCAGAACATGCTGAATGTGCACCAGCCGGATTTCGGCTACCTCACCGACGACATGGTGTTCAACAGCGGTGAAGTGATGCCGATCAGCGACCGGCTGATCGCACCCCGCGCCGAGGGCGAGATCGCCTTCATCCTGAAAAAGGATCTGAACGGGCCGGGTATCACCAACGCCGACGTGCTGGCTGCGACCGAGTGCGTGATGCCCTGTTTCGAGATCGTCGATTCCCGTATCCAGGACTGGAAGATCGCCATCCAGGACACCATCGCCGACAACGCCTCCTGCGGACTGTTCGTGCTGGGTGACCAGGCGGTCTCCCCGCGCAAGGTGGATCTGGTCACCTGCGGCATGGTGGTAGAGAAGAACGGCAGTGTGATCAGCGCGGGCGCCGGTGCCGCCGCCCTGGGCTCACCGGTCAACTGTGTGACCTGGCTGGCCAACACCCTGGGTGAGTTCGGTATTCCCCTGAAGGCGGGCGAGGTGATTCTGTCCGGCTCCCTGGTGCCGCTGGAGCCGGTCAAGGCCGGCGATTACATGCGGGTGGATATTGGTGGTATCGGCAGCGCCTCAGTGCGCTTCGCCTGACCCGGATTGAAGAGGACAACAACATGAGCAAGAAAATCAAAGCAGCCATCATCGGCTCGGGCAACATCGGCACCGACCTGATGATCAAGTTCCTGCGCAACGGCCGGCACATCGAAATGGGCGCCATGGTCGGGATCGATCCGGAATCCGACGGACTGGCACGGGCCAGTCGCATGGGCGTGGCCACCACCCACGAAGGGGTTGAAGGCCTGGTGAAGATGCCTGAGTTTGCCGACATCGACATCGTGTTCGATGCCACCTCCGCTAAGGCGCACATGCACAACGAGGTGTTCCTGCGCGGCCATAAAGAGAGCATCAAGATCATCGACATGACGCCGGCGGCCATCGGGCCCTACTGCGTGCCGGTGGTGAACCTGGAGCAGAATCTCCAGGAAGGTAACGTTAACATGGTCACCTGCGGTGGCCAGGCCACCATTCCCATGGTGGCGGCGGTGTCCCGGGTGGCCAAGGCCCACTACGCGGAGATCGTGGCGTCCATCTCTTCGAAGTCTGCCGGCCCCGGTACCCGTGCCAACATCGACGAGTTCACCGAAACCACCTCCAAGGCCATTGAAGTGGTCGGGGGTGCCCAGAAGGGCAAGGCCATCATCATCCTGAACCCGGCCGAGCCGCCGCTGCTGATGCGCGACACGGTCTATGTGCTGTCTGATGCCGCCGACAAGGCCGAGGTGGAAGCCTCCGTCGAGGAAATGGTCCAGGCGGTGAACAGCTACGTGCCGGGGTACCGACTGAAGCAGAAGGTGCAGTTCGACGACATCCCCGAAGACCAGCCCATGAACGTCCCGGGTCTGGGCCGCTTCAGCGGCCTGAAGACCTCCATCTTCCTGGAAGTGGAGGGCGCCGCCCACTACCTGCCGGCCTACGCCGGCAACCTGGACATCATGACCTCCGCCGCGCTGGGCACCGCCGAGCGCATCGCCGAATCGCTGGTCAAGTGAGGAGACAGAACCATGACTTATAATCCCGGCAAGAAACTGTACATCTCCGACGTGACCCTGCGCGACGGCAGCCACGCCATCCGCCACCAGTACTCCATCAAGAACGTGCAGGACATCGCTCGTGCGTTGGACAAGGCCAAAGTCGATTCCATCGAAGTGGCCCACGGCGACGGCCTGCAGGGCTCGAGCTTCAACTACGGCTTCGGTGCCCACACCGACCTGGAGTGGATCGAAGCGGTGGCGGAAGTAGTCACCCATTCGAAGATTGCCACCCTGTTGCTGCCCGGCATCGGCACCGTCCATGACCTGGACAACGCCTACAACGCCGGTGCCCGGATCGTGCGGGTGGCGACCCACTGCACCGAAGCGGATGTGTCCAAACAGCACATCGAGCACGCCAGAAAACTCGGCATGGACACCGTCGGCTTCCTGATGATGAGCCACATGCAGACCCCGCAGGGCCTGGCCGAGCAGGCCAAGCTGATGGAAGACTATGGGGCCACCTGCCTGTACGTGGTGGACTCTGGCGGTGCCATGAACATGAACGACATCCGGGACCGCTTCCGGGCGCTCAAAGACGTGCTGAAGCCGGAAACCCAGACCGGCATGCATGCCCACCACAACCTGGCTCTGGGTGTGGCCAACTCCATCGTGGCGGTGGAAGAGGGTTGTGACCGTATCGATGCGTCCCTGTCCGGCATGGGCGCCGGTGCCGGCAACGCGCCGCTCGAGGTGTGCATTGCCGCCTTCGACAAGATGGGCTGGGAGCATGGCACGGACGTGTACGCTCTGATGGATGCGGCCGACGACATCGTGCGCCCGCTGCAGGACCGCCCGGTGCGGGTGGACCGCGAAACCCTGGCCCTGGGCTATGCCGGCGTCTACTCCAGCTTCCTGCGTCACTCCGAGGTGGCGGCACAGAAGTACGGCCTGAAGACCGTGGACATTCTGGTAGAGCTTGGCCGCCGCCGCATGGTGGGTGGTCAGGAAGACATGATTGTGGATGTGGCGCTGGATCTGCTCGCCGCACAGAAGGAGCAAAACGCATGAGCAAGACACTGACCCGAGAGCAGGTGCTGGCGCTGGCCGAGCACGTGGAAAACGCCGAACTTCAGGCCCACGATATCACCAAGGTCACCAACGACTACCCGGACATGACCTTCGAGGATGCCTACGACGTGCAGTGGGAAATCCGCCGTCGCAAGGAAGAGCGGGGCAACAAGGTGGTCGGTATGAAGATGGGACTGACCTCCTGGGCCAAGATGGCCCAGATGGGTGTGGAGACCCCGATCTACGGTTTCCTGGCGGATTACTTCAGCGTGCCCGATGGCGGTGTGGTCAACACCAAAGAGCTGATCCACCCGAAAATCGAGGCCGAGATCGCCTTTGTTACCAAGGAGCCTCTCAAGGGACCGGGTTGTCACATCGGCCAGGTGCTGGCCGCGACCGACTTTGTCATCCCGGCTGTGGAGGTGATTGACTCCCGCTACGAGAACTTCAAGTTCGACCTGGTGAGTGTAGTGGCGGATAACGCCTCCTCCACCCGGTTCATTACCGGTGGCCAGATGGCGGATGTCGCCGATGTCGACCTGAAAACCCTGGGGGTTGTTGTCGAGAAGAACGGTGAGGTGGTGGACGTGGGTGCCGGTGCTGCGGTACTGGGCCATCCGGCCTCGAGTGTCGCCATGCTGGCCAACCTGCTGGCAGAGCGCGGTGAGCACATCCCGGCCGGCACCTTCATCATGACCGGGGGTATTACCGCAGCCATCACGGTTGAACCCGGTGACAATATCACCGTCCGTTACCAGGGGTTGGGTACTGTGTCCGCCCGTTTCGAGTAAGGAGGATTAATGCCTGTTGCGCAGATCAATATTCTGGAAGGTCGGTCCGATGAGCAGAAGGAAATGCTGATCCGGGAAGTAACCGACGCAATCGCACGCTCTTTGGGCGCGCCCGCAGAGAGTGTCCGGATCATCATTACCGAAATGCCCAAGCAACACTTCGGTATTGGTGGTCAATCTGTAAAGAAGCTGGGGCGATGAGCCCCAGCATTTGAACTGTTTTTTCTGGAGAAACACTTGTGAACAAACTGCCGGTGCTATTTGTCTCCTGCAACGCGGAAAGCCTGCAGTCTCAGCGGGAGGCTGGCTCCGGTCCGGCCCGGATGATCTGGGGAAAGCGTTACCAGAGCGTTGTGCTGATCAGCACTGATACAGCTCTCCAGTCGCCTCTGATAGTTCATCTCAAAGGCAGTGCTGACCGGTCCGAGAGCATCAAGAGTCTGCTGGGGTCACAGGGTTTTGCACCCGATAGTCGCTCCGACAGCGCAAACAGCCGGGACGGCTTGCTTAGTGTCCTGCTCTCCGAGGAGCCGGGGGATCTGTCGGAACTCCGTTTGAATACCGGCATGAGCGAGCAGGAGTATCGGCGTATTGGACAGTGCCTTGAGGTTCTGCGTGAACAAGGGGTACTGATCATCTGCCTGGACGACAAGGCAGACAGCCAGGTGATGCTCCATGACCGTCACTTGCGGGAGATGATCAACGGCTGGGTTCAGGACCAGCAGTGGGGAGCAGTGATGACATTCAAGGGGGATTCCCGGAAGACCACACAGACCCTTCGACTGGATGACCCCACCGTGTGCCTGCTCAACGCAGCCTTCAGCCTTGGAGGTTCGCAATTTCCCCAGAGGATGTTCAGTAGCGGCATGAATAATTCCGCGCGGATGCTCTCCGGGTTCGGTTGGATGAGGTAGCCTTCCGGGAGGCCTGCACAGTTAGCGATCCGTCAGCTTCAACTCAATCCGCCGGTTCTTCTGCAGCGCTTCCGGACTGGTGCCTTCCGCCACCGGGAAAAACTCGCCAAAGCCGGCGGCCACCATGCGCCGCTCGGGTACCCCCTGGGCAGCCAGGTAACGCACAACCGCCACGGCGCGAGCGGTGGACAGCTCCCAGTTGGAGGGAAATTTCGGCGTGTTGATGGGCACGATGTCAGTGTGGCCATCTATCCGCAGGATCCAGTCGACATCCTCGGGGATCTTGCCGGCAACGTCGAGAAGCAGGTTCGCGAGTTTGTCGAGTTCACGCTTGCCGTCCTCGCCCAGTTCCGCAGAACCTGAGGCAAACAGCAGTTCCGAAGGCAGCAGGAAGCGGTCGCCCACGATCCGGATGTTCTCGTTACTGGCCAGAATATCCCGGAGCCGTGCAAAGAACTCGGACTGGTATTGCTGCAGCTCGCTCACCCGTTCGGCCAGCAGGGCGTTCAGTCGCTGGCTGACCTTGGCCAGCTCCTCTTCTTTCTCTGCGGTCATCTTTTCCTGTAGCTCCAGTGCCGAGGCTATCTTCCGCAGTTGTTCCCGCAGCGAAGCGATCTGGTTGGAGAGGCGCAGGATCATGGCCTGCTGGCTCGCGGACATCTCATCCTTCTCGTCGATGGATTCCTCCATGCTGGCCAGTCGCTCGGCCTGGGCCTCGGCGGTGGCGGTCTGTTGCATCAGCTGTTCCCGGGTGGACTCGAGACTGTTCACCAGTTCGTCGTTGCGGGCCAGGCTGCTGCTGTAGTCCTCCTGCAGCGTGATCATCTGCTCTTCCAGGGCCTCGGTCCTGCTCCGCTCCAGCCCCAGCAGCTCGGATAGTTCATCCAGCTGGGCGTTCAGCCGGGCGAGCTGGGTATCGCGGTCAGACAGGGTCTGGGACAGGTAGAGCTGGCTGACCACATAGACCAGCAGCATGAAGATCACCAGCATCAGGAGGGCGGACAGGGCGTCCACATAGCCCGGCCAGATGTTGGTACTGCTCCGGCTACGGCGTTTGGATCCGATCATGACAGCTCTTTCTCGTCATCGACCCGGTCCACCAGGTTGGTAACGCCGGTCAGCCACTCTTCCAGGCCGTCGTAGAAACGGTTCTGGGCATGGCCGGCCTGAATGTCGAGAAAACCCAGAATCAGGGAGCCACCGAGTCCCAGCAGGGACGAGCTGAAGGCCGTGCCCATGCCTTCCAGCGGCTTGAGCAGGCCATCCTGAAGTTCCCCAAATACCTTGCCGAAATCCTCCTGGCTCATGTCCAGCCCGGTGATGACCTGGCCTACGGCATTGATGGTGCCCAACAGCCCCCAGAAGGTGCCCAGCAGACCAAGGAATACCAGCAGGCTGATGAAGTACCGGGTGATTTCCCGCTGTTCATCCATGCGGGAATGGATGCCATCCAGCACCGTGCGCAGGGACAGTGTCGACAGGGTGAAGCGGTCCCGTTTGGCGTCCTCGCCCAGCTGCCGGGCCAGTGGTTTGAGCAGGCGGGGCTCCTGCACCACGGAGAGTCCGGCGTGGCCGGTACGGAACTGGGCAATCCAGCGCAGCTCCGGGAACAGCACAAAGACCTGTCGGTAGGTCAGGGCAATGCCGACGATCAGGACGCCGACGATCAGCAGGTTGAAGACCCAGTTGGCCATGAAGGCCGTCATCAGCGGTTTGTGGATCAGAACACCAACGACCACCACCACGCCGAGGAACAGTGTCATCCAGAAAAGAGTGTGTTTGGGGTTGCTCATGACGAAGGCCAGTCTGCAGGAAGTTTCACAGAAACATAGCACAGGCTGCGGAATGTGTATTGAGGGAGGCGGAGACAGAAAAGAGGGGTCTGATGAACACCGTCATCTGACCCCATCTTTACCAGTGGTCAGCCTTCCTGCAACGCCTGAACCACCGCCTTGGCAGCACCCTCGGAGGAGGCCGGGTTCTGCCCGGTGATCAGCTTGCCGTCGACCACGATGTGTGGGGCCCAATCGTCACCCCGGGTGTAGTCCCCGGCGTTGTCCTTGAGCATGTCCTCGACCAGGAACGGCACGATGTTGGTCAGCTGCACCGCGTCTTCCTCGGTGTTGGTGAAGGCGGTAACCTTTCGGCCGCCGACGATATTCTGCTCCGGCTTGATGAACACGTTCTTGAACACGGCCGGGGCGTGGCACACAGCACCGATCACCTTGTCCTGATCATAAGCCTTCTTGATCAGGGCAATGGACGTCTCGTCGTTGGCAAGATCCCACAGCGGGCCGTGGCCGCCGGGGTAGAAAATCGCGTCATACTCGTTCATGTCGACATCGCTCAGCTTCTTGGTGCTGGCGAGCATTTCCTTGGCGTGGGCGTCGCTCATGAACCGTTCGGTCGTCTCGGTGAGGGCGTCGTCGGCCTCACTGTTCGGGTCAACTGGCGGCTGGCCGCCCTTGGGAGAGGCAAGGGTGATGTCGGCTCCGGCGTCCCTGAACACGTAATAGGGCGCAGTGAACTCTTCGAGCCAGAAACCGGTCTTGTGTCCGGTGTCGCCCATCTGGTCGTGTGATGTCAGAACCATCAGGATCTTCATACGGATTGCTACCTCTCGTCTCGGAATGAATGGCAAGTTTCGTCCGATGTACTATCTGAGCTGGCATCGGAACGGTCCGGATTCAACCCTGCATACGTAAATTCACGGGGAGCAGATCTGGAGCAGCTATACTCGTAAGTGGTCAGAAACAGATCGTCGTCTGTTCCAAATGTATGGAAAATCCGGAAAGGACGCTTTTTTGATGGGACGTAACGTTATTCTACTGCTGTTGCTGGTGGCTGCCCCCGCAATGGCGCAGCGGGGTACGGAGACCGTCGAGGCTTTAGCCGTGACGGTCGGGGTGAACCACGCACCTCCCTACCGAATTATCAAAGCGGATCAGAAGAGCGGTCTTTACGTGGAAATCTTCGAGGAAATCGCGGACTTGCTTGGTTGGCAGGTGCATTATCGCGAAGCCCCCTTTCGCCGTGTGCTTCGCATGATGACCCAGGGCGAGGTGGATATCATGCTTGGCCCGTTACGCACTGAAACCCGTGATGAGCAGCTGGAATTCGTGGCCCCGGCCTTTCCGCCGGAACGCCGGCTGTTTTTCTACCTGAATGACAAACACCGGATTGAACGATACTCCGACCTGTACGGCAAACGCATAGGGGTGCTGGAAGGCGCACGGTATTTCAACCGCTTTGACAACGATGAGAACCTGATGAAGGAGCCGGCACCGCGCTATGAAAATTTGATGCTGATGATGGCGAGGGATCGGGTCGATGTGGTGATCGCCCCGGAACTGGTGGGCCTGTACACTGTGCGGCAACTGGACCTGGCAGCCAGGGTGTCTCCTTTCTTCGTGCCGGGGGAGCGCTCCTGGATCGCGATCGCGAAGGATTCGCCGGCCCTCGCCTATGCCGATGACATCCGCGCTGCCCTGAAGCTGATTGAAATGAATGGAACCCACGAGGCCCTGGTGCTGAAATACCTGGAAAACTCCCCGCAATGACCCCGGACCACAACGACCTCTGGTTTTTACCCCTTGGCGGGACTGGTGAGATCGGCATGAACCTGAACCTCTATGGCCACGATGGCCGGTGGCTGATGGTCGATTGTGGTGTCACCTTCCCGAAGCCGGGCCGGATTGCCGCCGATGGCACCGTTCATCACCGCGGCGAGCCGCCGGTGCAGATGGCCGATCCGGCCTTCATTGCCGATCGTCGCGAACAGCTGGCGGGCCTGGTCATCACCCATGCCCACGAGGATCATGTCGGTGCGGTGCCCTACCTGTGGCCGCTGCTGCAATGCCCGGTCTACACCAGCCGGTTTACCGCCGAGATCCTGCGCCGGAAACTGGCGGAATTCGACCTGCTGCACCGGGTGCCGATTATCGAGGTCAATACCGGTGAGGAAAGGCAGATCGGTCCGTTCAATGTGCAATGGCTGGCCCTGACCCATTCCATTCCCGATCCCAATGCCCTGATGATCCGAACGCCTTTGGGCAATATTTTCCACAGTGGTGACTGGAAGCTGGATGACCAGCCGTTGGTCGGCCACGGCTACTCATCGAAGACCTTTACCGATCTGGCCGAGGAAGGCGTGGATGCCATGGTCTGTGATTCCACCAACGCCACTGTCAAGGGTCACTCGGTGTCGGAGGGTGCGCTGCACGAGGGGCTTCTGCAGGCGGTACGCAGCGCCGAAGGCCGGGTTGTGGTGACCTGCTTTGGCAGCAACATTGCCCGGCTGCACACCCTGGCCGGTATCGCCCGTGAGACCGGTCGTTACATGGGTCTACTCGGGCGTTCCCTGATCAATATGAGCGGCGCAGCCAGGGCGGCAGGTATCTGGAATCGGGCCGATGAACTGATCAACCCATCCCACCTGGGTTACCTGCCCCGGGAAGAGGTGCTGGCGGTGGCGACCGGCAGCCAGGGTGAGCCCAGAACCGCACTTCGGCGGTTGGCCATGGGCACCCACCCGGATTTCGAACTGGAGGCTGGCGATACCGTGATTTTCAGTGCCCGGGCGATCCCGGGCAACGAGGAGGCCATTGACGCCCTGATTTCGAGACTCAGGGAACTGGGCGTCCGGGTGATCACCGCCGAGGACGCCGGCGTTCCTATCCACGCCTCCGGCCATCCCGCCCAGGAGGAGCTGGAAACCATGTACCGCTGGGTCAGACCCAGGCTCGCGATCCCGGTCCACGGCGAAATGGAACACATGGAAACCAATGCCGATATCGCCCGGGCTTGTGGCGTGCCGCGAACACTGGTGGGCAGGGACGGCGATCTGTTCATGATCCGGCCGGTGCCGGGGATTCGTCGCCAGGTGGTGGAAACCGGCCGGCTTGGCTGGGAGAAGCAGGAGTTGGTCCGGGTTTATTGATTCTTTTTCGGGAACTTAGCAAGCTTACCGGTGTCCATGGGACTTCGAATTGCTGACAAGGAAAAGGTAAGCACATGAAAACCATACAGCTCTGGGATTTGCCCGTCCGGTTGTTCCACTGGTTACTGGTCCTTGCGGTGGCTGGCGCCATTGCGACGGTGAAGTTGGGCGGAACCTGGATGGTGTGGCACGAGCGTTTCGGTCTGATGGTTCTGGCGCTGCTCAGTTTCCGGGTTGTCTGGGGGTTCGTGGGCAGTCGGCACGCTCAGTTTGCCAGCTTTGTCCGCGGGCCGTCCGCGGTTCGTCGCTACCTCAGAGGTGAATGGCAGGGCGTGGGGCACAACCCCCTCGGGGCGCTGTCGGTCCTGGCGCTCATCGGACTGTTTGCATTGCAGGCGGTCACCGGGTTGTTTGCGACGGACGAAATTGCCTTCAATGGCCCCCTTTATCGCGCGGTGTCCTCGGAGTGGAACGAACTGTTCACTCGCTGGCACAAACTGGCGGAATGGCTTTTGTACGGACTGATTGCCCTGCATATCCTGGCGGTGCTGTATTACACCCGCGTGCGCAAGGACAATCTGGTGAAACCGATGATTACTGGTCGAAAAGAGGTGCCAGAGGGGCAGGGTGAAGACACCGGCATGGCCGGCATCAATGCGTTCCTGTTTGCGGTGGCCGTTTCGGCCGGGGTGATCTGGGTGGCGACGGGCGGGTTGCTGCCTCCGCCGCCACCCCCACCCCAGGATCTGGGGTGGTAAAGGTGTGAGGGCTTACTCGGCCCGGTAGCGATCGTGGCAGGCCTTGCAGGCCTTACCCACTTCGCTGAACTGGCTTGCCAGGGCCGCCTTGTCACCGGTGGCGGCCACTTCCTTCAGTTTGGTGGCTTGCTGGGCGAAGTTGACAGCCACTTCCCGGGCCTTGTCCGGCTCGTCAAAAAACTCCGGCTTCAGTTTGGTGTTGTCGGCCTGATCCATGCCGGTACCGGGGCCGAACAGCGCACCCAGGCCGGAGTTGGCAACCGCCGCCACGGCATTGGCGGCGGCCTGCATCTGATCGGCATTGTAGGCAACACTTTCATCCACGGCCTGGGCCTTGATCTTGCCCATGTTCCAGGCGGCAAACTGGAATGCGGCCTGGCGTTTCTCGATCTGCTCTTCCACGTCCAGTTGTGCCATGACCGGTGTGGCCAGTGCAGCCGCGAGTACAGTGGTGGAAATCAAGCCTGCTTTCTTCATGAGTCAGTTCCCTCTCTCGTTGGTATGACGGTCGAACAAAAATCTTACCTAAAGGAATGGTGGTAAGCATGCTACCCGTATAGACTCTTTCCAGACAAACCGTCGCTGGAAAAGTTCAACTCAGGAGCAACATAACACCATGGCAATCTGGACCAGAACCCCGAATCTTGAGCAAATGATGGAAGCCAGCCGGAAAACGGCAGTTGGCCACATGGGAATTGAATACCTGGAATTCGGTGACAATTACGTGAAGGGCCGGATGCCAGTGGATGAACGCACGGTCCAGCCGTTCGGAATCCTGCATGGCGGTGCCTCGGTGGTGCTGGCGGAAACCCTGGGTAGCATGGCCGCCAACTGCTGTCTGAAAGATCCGGAGACCGTTGCCGTGGGCCTGGACATCAACGCCAACCACATCCGGCCGGTGAGCAAAGGCTGGGTGTACGGTACCGCCACCGCGCTGCACATTGGCAGTGCCACCCAGGTCTGGGAAATCCGTATCGAGAACGAACAGGGCAAAACCACCTGTATCTCCCGCCTGACCATGGCGGTCACCAAGCGTCCCGGGTAAGCGGTTTACGGATTGGGCGGTGGGGGTTTGCTGGTGATCAGCCCCTGATCGACAAAGTCCTGCAGGACAATGTCGAAACTGCCATCCGGCACTTCTTTTTTGATGCGGTAGGTGTTGCCGGCATGGTCGTCGGGCGAGGTCATCAGGTCGATCAGCCGGTAGGGTTCAAGCAGCGATTTGTCCGCTTCCCGGACCAGCAGCACCTTGGGTTTGAGTTTGTGGCCGGGGTGTGTCTCCACCACGATGCCCACTTCACCGTTGTGCATCTCGACGATGGAGCCGGGAGGGTACACGCCGATCATCTGGATGAAGGCTTCGGCCAGTTCCGAGTCGAACTGGGTGCCCCGATGGGTGTGGATGATCTCCAGCGCCTGCATGGAGGCCCGGCCCTTGTCATAGATCCGGTTACTGGTGATGGCGTCGTAGGTGTCCACCAGACCGACCATCTTTGCGAACAAGGGGATCTGGTGGCTTTGCAGCCCGCGAGGGTAGCCGGAGCCATCCACCCGTTCATGGTGGCTGAAGGCCACGTCGACCGCCATCGCCAGGGCATTGCTGGTGCCCATCAGGATGGTGCGGCCGTGGCTGGTGTGCTCCCGCATGATGCTGAACTCGTCGGGGGTCAGGGCGCCGGGCTTGTTCAGCACCCGGTCCGGGATCCGGGTTTTGCCGACATCGTGCAGCAGCCCGCAGAGGGCCAGGTTGCGGATTTCCCCTTCCAGCAGTCCCAGATGTTTGCCAAATGCGGCCGAGAGGATGGATACGTTGATGCAGTGCTCGGCGGTGTACTCGTCCTGGTTCTTGATCTTGGTGAGCAGCAACAGGGCGTTCTCGTTTCTCAGGACGCTGTCCACGCAGCTGTTGACGACCTTTCTGGCATTGTTCAGATCCAGGGTGCGTCCCAGCCGCAGCCCGGCCATCAGGGATTTTGCGGTATCCCGGGCTTCCTCGAAGCGCATCACAGCGGGTTCCAGTTCCTCCGTCATGCTGACCTTGTTGATGTAGTTGACGCGCTTGCGGGGCAGTTTGCTTCGGGGCGAGTTGGTAGAGACAGGTTGAGCGGGGGATTTCTTGCGTTTGCCGAACAGGCTGAAGCGTTTCCGGGCAGGTTGTTCAGGCCTGGCCTCGCGGACAGTCTGTTCTATGCGACCCTCGATAAACACGAACTGGCACTGGGCCTGGAGGGCCTGAAGTTCCGACTTGTGCTGGATGACAAAGCCCTGAAGCAGGAAATCGGTGTCTTCCCACGGCCGGTCCAGCCGGACCACGTGCATACCGATTTCCAGGTCTGCAACGTCGATCCGGGTTTCAACGACTTCCTGATGCCGTAGAGCCATGATGGAGTCCGCTTCTTTTTGATTCCTTTTTATTGCACCATTTTGGCCCTGATTGGCGAAAGTTTGTTCGCCTGAAATGTAAAATCTTGTGAAATATAGGTTTTTGCGATCCGCTTGGCCTTCAGAGCGACATCAACCCCCGCACCAGCGCCGCCGTTCCCGCCACCGCCGCGATCCCCAGGATGATCGGTCTGAGCCCTTCAAAAGGCATGCGATTTACCAGTTTTCCGGACAGCAGGAAGCCGATGAGCACTCCGGGGAAGGTGGCTGCGAACAGTCCCAGCTCACGAATCCCCAGGTAACCGGACAGTGACAGGGCGGTCAGGCTGAAGAAACTGGCGACCAGAAAGAACGCGGACATATTCGCGCGCACCAGGGGGCCTTGCTCATTCTGGTAGATGAGGGCGATCGGCGGCCCGCCGACGGCGGTGATCGTGCCCATGTAGGTGGAAGCGGCACCAGCGATCGCGCTGTTGCGGGCATTGAGTCGTGGTTTGAGGCCGCCCAGGCTCATGGCGACACCGGCCAGTATCAGAATGCCGAACACCAGCTCAAACCCTTTTGGAGAGATCAGTATCAGGGTAATGCCTGCCAGGATCATGCCGACAAACCCGCCACCGATGGCAAACCGCACCTGTCGGATTTCCAGGGCACCGCGGTTGCGGATCAGCATCAGAATGGTCAGAAGCGTGGCATTCAGCACCAGGGGTGCCGGCAAAAGCATCGGGCTGATCAGGAATAGCAGCGGTGCGGACAGGGTGCCGATACCATATCCGGCAACTCCCTGAAGGCAGGCACCGGCGATAATGGCCAGGTTGGCCAGCACGAGCTGAACCACGGAAAGGTCAAACAAGCCTTTTCATCCTTCTGAAATTGATACACTTGGAGCTCCACAGCCAAACCGGAGCAAACGCAGGACATGATACCCGACCAGTCAAACAGCCTCTGCCCGTGCGGTTCCGGAAAGACCTATCAACAGTGTTGTGGCCTCTGGCACCAGGGAAAACCGGCGCCGTCGCCGGAAGCATTGATGCGGTCCCGGTATACGGCGTTTGTGCAGGGGCGGGCAGAGTATCTGCTTGCGACCTGGCATCCCGATACCCGCCCTGCCGACCTGGGCCTGGAAGGGTCGCCGGAATGGGTATCGCTGCAGATCCTGGACAGCACGGAACAGGGTAGCAGGGGCACGGTCCATTTTCGCGCGGTTTACCGTGCCGGAGACAGTTGGGGCTATCTCGAGGAAAACTCAGACTTTGTCCGGGAAGACGGGCGTTGGTATTACCTTTCCGGCGAGACCAGGGAGGGGCAGCTCAAACCCGGCCGCAACGAGCCGTGCCCCTGCGGCAGCGGGAAAAAGTTCAAGGCCTGCTGCCGGTAAGCCGTTCGTTCAAGCGCACTCATCATCGTCCTTGTGGTAGATTGACCGGCCGGATGATGAGGAACCTATGAAAGCAGCGACACCCGAGACGACCAAGGGCGTTCTCTACGGCCTTGCGGCCTACACCATGTGGGGCAGTTTTCCCCTGTATTTCGCCCTGTTCGAGGGCGTGCCCGCCTGGGAGGTCCTGATCCACCGGGTGATCTGGTCCTGCCTGTTCCTCGCCATCGTCATTACCCTCATGCAGCGCTGGCAACCGGTCCGGTCGGCCCTGGCCCGACCGCGAAAACTGGGCTTCGTGCTCGGTTGTGCCGTGTTCATTGCCTTGAACTGGGGCGTGTACATCTACGCGGTGGAAACCCGCCATGTCCTCCAGGCCAGCCTGGGCTACTTCCTCACGCCCCTCGTGAATGTCGCCATGGGCATGCTCATTCTCCGGGAGACCATTTCCCGCCTGCAGGGCATTGCAGTGGTCCTGGCCACCGTCGCGATCCTGTACCAGTTGTTCCTGCTGGGTATCGTACCCTGGATCACCCTGATACTGGCCTTCAGCTTTGGCACCTATGGCCTGTTCCGCAAGAAGGTGGAGCTGGACGGTCTCTCCGGCCTGTTCGTGGAAACGCTGCTGTTGCTGCCTGTAGCCCTTATGACCTGGGCCTGGCTCGGTGCCGAGGGCTTGTCCCATTTCTCCGACAGCACCGGCATGATGCTGTTGTTGCTGTCATCGGGGATCGTCACCGCCATCCCGCTGCTGGCGTTCGCCGGGGCGGCCCGCCGCCTGCGGCTGGCAACAGTGGGATTCCTCATGTACATCAACCCGACCATCCAGTTCCTCATAGCCCTGTTCGTGTTCGAAGAGCCTCTGAGTGGTGAGAAGCTGGCCAGTTTTGTCATGATCTGGGTGGCGCTGGCCATCTACTCCTGGTCGGCCTGGAATGGGAGGAAAGCACCGCAATGAAACAACCCATCACCGGTTACCACAGGGACGATGAGAACCATTGGGTCGCCCAGCTCGCCTGTGGTCACAATCAGCATGTGCGCCATGATCCCCCCTGGGTGAACCGCCCCTGGGTCACCACTGAGGACGGTCGTCGGTCCATGTTGGGCTTCGAGCTGAACTGCAAGAAATGTGACCAGGGCGCCCCGCCAGACGAGCAACCCTGATGAGCTGGCCTGGCAAATCAGCCAGCGTCGCACTCCGCGCAGGCGTATTTGCGTTCATAGCGGCGGTCAGCCCAGAGCTCGTAGACCGGTGAGGCAATCTGGTAGATCCCCGGCCAGAGCAGCGGTTTGAACAGGAAGCCGAACGGGGTATGGGACCATGCACGGACGGTCGCGTGCAGGCCGGTGACCCATTCGCCGGTCCAGGTCATCAGGTGCAGGCGGCGCAGCAGCATCTCGTGGGGTGGCAGGATCAGGCTGCCATTGCGTTGCTGGTGGATATCCGCCAAAACCAGGTTGCCTTTCTGCCAGCGCCGTAACGCCTGCACTTCCCGGGCGCAGAGCGGGCACTGACCATCGTAGAAAAGTGTGTCATACCGGGGCTCCATCGAGTCCTCCTAACGCAAGTATCTGGCGTCGGGCGTCCGCTTTCTGCTGTTCCAGCCGTTCCTTGAGCCCGTCGACGGCTCCCGGCAAGGTTTCCGGTGCCCGGGCTCTGAAGGCTCTGATCAACTCAACCTGCACGTGCAGGTCCTGGAACCGGCCGTAGAGTTCCTGCCGGTATTTCAGCGTCTTCAGCGGCCGTTTCCAGCCTTTGGCATCCAGTTCCATCAGGTAGCGGATGCGCTTGAGCAGCTTCCTGAGACGGTGGATGTCGTCATCCGGTGAGTTGTGCAGCAGCTCGGCGGTGCGCCTGTTGAACTCCCTTATACGGTTCTCCACCGCCTTCCGGATGTCTTTCGGGGTGAGCCGACCTGCCAGTTTCCGGAACTGACGGGAATGAATCTGGTCCTCCCACCGGTGCGTGGCGTCCCGATAGCGCTTGCTTTCCAGGCGTTTGACGAGAGCACGGTGCTCCTGGTCGGTCTCGGTTTCGGCCCAGGTGCTGAGGGCGGTTTGCAGCTCGCTGTTGTGTTCGCAAAGCGCGGGAAGGTCCTGCAGGAATACATGCAGGTCCCGGAGCGGGCTGGTGGCTTGGGCCTGGCTTTTTAGCTGTTTGATGGATTGCTTCAGGGATTTGTCGCCGGTGACTTCCTCGACCGATTCGGCAATGGCCCGGCTGCGCCGGATGGCAATCCGGAACTGGTGCAGGAACTCGTCATCCAGCCCCACCTTGACCCCCGCTTCCAGCTCCCGCATGCGCTGGAGCTGATGCGTCAGCGCCTCGGGAATGTCTTGGCCGGGCTCGTCGCCGGTGGTACGGGCCCGTTTTTTCTGCTTGCGGGCAAACTGCTGGTAGCTGAACTCCCTGGGAGTAAGGAAGGCCTCGAGCCGACCTTTACCGGGGCCCACTTTGTGCCAGGGTTTGTCCGGCAATTGGACATGTACGAAGCCCGCCGTCGGAAGCTTGGCGGGCGGGTGTTTGAGCAGGTGTTCGGCCAGTTCCAGCAGAGCAGGGTTGTGACCAATGATGGTTACGGTTTCTTCGTCGGTGTCCAGTGTTCTGAGCCAGTGCAGGAGCCGGCGGTAGTCGAGCGTGTAGAGCTCCGGATGGATGTAAACCCGATTGTTGGGGAAACCTTCCGGCAGGACGCCTGCCAGGGTCTGCTGTGCCCTGGCCGCGTCGCTGGCATGAATGGTACCGCCGAAGGCGCCGCTGCGGACCAGTGCCCGGCCCAGCGGAGCAAGCTGGCTCTCGCCCCGGCCGTTGAGCGGGCGTTGACGATCGGTGAGCGTATCATCGGCCCAGCTGGATTTGGCATGGCGTACAAGGAACAGGTGTTTCATGGGAAGTCAGGGTCAATGGGGTTTGATAATAGCGTAGTGCCTGTGTGGCATGATGTCGCAGAGTCTGCCGTTGATTTATGACAAAGATTGGCTCAAGGCCGTTAGCAGGCTATGATGGACATGGACCCGAAATACCTTTTCATACCTATAAAAAACGGAAGCCAACACCATGAATTTACGCAAGTCTTTCTTTGCCGCTGTGGCTGTTGCGGCGTCGGCCTTCAGCGCGTCCGCGCTGGCACAGGAAACCTATACCCTGAGCCTGGCTCAGACCTGGGGGCCGAATTCGCCGATCCTGGGGGAAACCACCGAGCACTTCGCTGACATGGTCGAGTCCATGTCCGATGGCCGGCTGAAAGTCCGGGTCGATGCTGCCAACAAGCACAAGGCGCCTTTCGGCATTTTCGATCTGGTGCGCACTGGTCAGTACGACATGGGCCATACCGCCTCGTACTACTACAAGGGCACCATTCCCAATGCCATGTACTTCACCACCATTCCGTTCGGTCTGATCGCCCCCGAGATGTACGCCTGGTTCTACCACGGTGGCGGCATGGAACTTATGCAGAAGGTATACGAGCCTCACGGCCTTCTGTCCTTCCCGGGTGGTAACACCGGCAACCAGATGGGTGGCTGGTTCCGTAAGGAGATCAATTCCGTGGAAGACCTCCAGGGCCTGAAGATGCGTACTCCGGGCTTCGCCGGCGAGGTTATGTCCGAGCTGGGCGTGGCGGTCACGAACCTGCCGCCGGGTGAGCTGTACACCGCCCTTGAGCGCAACACCATTGACGCCCTTGAGTGGGTGGGTCCGGCCCTCGATTTCCCGATGGGCTTCCACCAGATCGCCAAGTACTACTACTCCGGCTGGCAGGAGCCGGGCGCCGAGGTGCAGTTCCTGATCAACAACAAGACCTGGGAAAAACTGCCTGCGGACCTGCAGAACATCCTCAAGGTCGCCATGCGTACCGCAGCGTATGACATGTACATCCAGAGCGTGCATGAGAGCGGTGTTGCCTGGGACAAGATGCAGGAAGACTATCCGGACGTGACCCACAAAGTGTTCCCGCCGGAAGTCATCGAGGCCCTGCGCGAAACCACCGACCGTCTGCTCGCAGAAGCGGCGGAAAAGGATCCGCTGGCCAAGGAAATCATCACTTCCCAGCGCGATTATCTGAAGCAGGTTCGCCCCTGGATCAATATCTCGGACAAGGCCTACCTGAACAGTGTTGCCGGCGAGTGATCGCCCAAAACGCGTAAGGTCCTGAAAGCAAGGGGCGTCGGGGTTTCGGATTACCCCGACGCCCCTTTTTGTTTGCTACGCTTTCTGGAAAAATAGCGGGCTCACTTTCCGGGCAGGGCCGATGAAAAAGACACTGCTTTCTCTGAGTAATCTCACCAAACAGTTTGACGGCAAAACCGTTCTGGATTCCCTGAACCTGGACATCTACGACGGGGAATTCATTACCCTCCTGGGTCCGTCCGGCTGTGGTAAAACCACCTTGCTGCGCCTGATGGCGGGCTTCGAACATCCCGATGCCGGCACCATTACCCTGTCCGGTGAGGATCTGACCGGCACCTCGCCGGAGCACCGGCCCCTGAACACCGTGTTCCAGCATTACGCGCTGTTTCCGCACATGTCGGTGTTCGACAACGTGGCCTATGGCCTGAAGATGGAAAAGCGGCCGAAGGAGGAGATTCGTGAGCGCGTCGAAGAAGCCCTTGCGATGGTGCAGCTGCAGGATTACACGCGCCGCAAGCCCCATCAGTTGTCCGGAGGCCAGCAGCAGCGCGTGGCCATTGCCCGGGCCGTCGTCAAGCGTCCACGGCTGTTGCTGCTGGATGAGCCGCTCTCCGCGCTTGATTACAAGCTGCGACGCACCATGCAGGTTGAACTGAAGCGGCTGCAGCGGGAGCTGGGCATCACCTTCGTGTTTGTCACCCATGATCAGGAAGAAGCCCTGTCCATGTCCGACCGTGTGGTGGTGCTCAAGGACGGTCTGGTGCAGCAATTGGGCACGCCCCGGGAAGTGTACGAGCGCCCGGCCAACCTGTTCACCGCACGCTTCGTTGGTGAAACCAACTTCTTCCCGGGGGAAGTGGAATCCATCCATGACGGTTCCATCACCGTGGATGTATTCGGACTGAAACGGACCCTGCGCCGCCCGGATTTTCCGGTACGGCAAGGGCAGCCACTACACGTGCTGCTGCGCCCGGAAGATATCCGGGTACTCGACCCCGCCGATGAGCAGGGGGTGGCCGGCAAGATCGTCGAGCGGAATTACAAGGGCAGTACCCTGGATTCGGTGATCCACCTGGAAGACGGCACCGAAGTACTGGCCAGCGAATTCTTCGATGAGGACGACCCCGCCTTCGATTACCGGTTGGGCGAACCGGTGAAGGTCAGCTGGGTCGATGGCTGGGAGTGGTTGCTCCCGGAGGAGGCGGATGAACCTGTCCATGAGGATGCACTGACCGATGCCTAGCATTACCCGGCAGCCGTTCAGGACGGCGGTGCTGGTGCTGGTGTGGGGCTGGTTGCTGTTTCTGGTGCTGGCGCCGAACCTGTTGGTGGTTGGTGCCAGTGTGATGACCCGGGATCCGGGGACCTTTATCTCACTACCCCTGAACCTGGATGCCTACCGGCAGCTGTTCGATGCGCTGTACCTGGAAGTTTTCCTGCACTCACTGTACATGGCGGCGATGACCACCCTGGTCTGCCTGCTGATCGGCTACCCTTTTGCCTGGGCCCTGTCGAAACTGGGAAAACAGCGCCAGTTGTTGCTCATTTTCTTCCTCATCGTACCGTTCTGGACCAACTCACTGGTTCGGACCTATGCCCTCAAGATGCTGCTGGCCACCAACGGCCTGATCAACAGTTCCCTTATGGGCCTGGGCTGGATCGATGAGCCGATACAAATGCTCTACACCGAGGGTGCGGTGATCATCGGTCTGGTCTACCTGCTGCTCCCGTTCATGATCCTGCCCCTGTATTCGGTGTTCGATGACCTGCGGCAGGAGTTGCTGCTGGCCTCCCATGACCTGGGCGCCGGTCGCTTCGCAACCTTCATCCACGTGATTGTGCCCCTGACACTGCCCGGCGTTCTGGCCGGGGTGATGCTGGTGCTGCTGCCGGCCATGGGCCTGTTCTTTGTGCCCGACATCCTGGGCGGTTCCCGCAACCTGCTGGTGGGTAACGTGATCAAGAACCAGTTTCTCGATGCCCGGAACTGGCCCTTTGGTGCCGCCGCCAGCATTGTCCTGACGGTCACCATGGCCATCCTCATGCTGGCTCACCGTCTGAGCAAACAGCGCATCGGTGAGGAGGGCGCGGGATGACCCGGTGGTTGCCGAGAGTCTATCTGGGGTTGGTCTACCTGCTGCTGTACGTGCCCATTGGCGTGCTGGTGGTGTTCTCGTTTAACGACTCCCGCAGCGGCTATACCTGGGGCGGTTTGAGCCTGCGCTGGTACCAATCGTTATTCAATAACAACGCCATGGTGGAGGCGATGTGGAACTCCCTGTGGCTGGCGCTTTCCGCGGCTACCGTCTCGACCATCATCGGTGCATTGACGGCGCTGGCGCTGCACCGCTACCGGTTTCGGGGCAAGAAGGTGCTCAACGGCATGCTGTTCGTGGTGATGATGTCGCCGGAGATCGTGCTGGCGATCTCTCTGCTGGCGCTGTTCCTGCTGGTGGGCATCCAGCTTGGTTACGTCTCCCTGCTGCTGGCCCATGTCACCTTCTGCCTGCCGTTCGTGGTGATTACCGTCATGGCCCGGCTGAGCGGCTTCGACGAGAGTCTGCCCGAGGCAGCCCGGGACCTCGGTGCCTCCGATTTCACCATGACCCGGACGGTGCTGATTCCGGTCATCATGCCGGCATTACTGGCGGGCTGGCTGCTTGGGTTTACACTGTCACTGGACGATGTGGTGGTCAGTACCTTTGTCAGTGGCCCCAGCTATGAAATTCTGCCCCTGCGCATCTACTCGATGGTGCGGGTGGGGCTCAAGCCCGAGGTGAATGCCCTGGGCACGCTGTTGCTGGTGTTCTCACTGGTTATGCTGATGTTGTCGCAATGGATACTTACAAGGAGCAAACGATGAAGAAACTCGCACTGGCCGGCCTGCTGGCAGTAGGCCTGACTGGCTGCAGTTCCGAGGAACCGAAGGTTCTCAACCTGTATAACTGGTCCGAATACATGCCTCAGGAAGTGCTGACCCGCTTCGAGGAAGAGACCGGCATCCAGGTGGTCTACACCACTTACGACAGCAACGAAGCCATGTATGCCAAGCTCAAGCTGCTGGATGACAGCGCTGCCTATGATCTGGCCGTGCCCTCCACCTACTACGTGAGCAAAATGCGTCAGGAAGGTTTGCTGATGCCCATCGATCGCAGCAAGATCGAGGGTTTCGATAACCTGGATCCGGAACTGGTCAACCTGGACATCGATCCGGACAACAGGTTCAGTATTCCCTACCTGTGGGGCACCACCGGTCTGGCGGTGGACACCGCCGATGTTGAAGGCGATCCGGTACATGCCTGGGCTGATCTGTGGGACGAGCGTTTTGAAGGCCGGGTGATGCTGACCAACGACATGCGGGAAGTCTTCCACGTGGGCCTTCGGGTGCTGGGCTATTCCGGCAACAGCACCGATCCGGAGCAGATCGAAGCGGCCTATGAGAAGCTCACCGAACTGATGCCGTCTGTGCGAACCTTCAACTCCGATGCCCCCCGGGTGCCTTACCTGGAAGGCGAGACCGATGTCGGCATGATCTGGAACGGCGAAGCGGTGATGGCGGAAGAAACCATGCCCTCGCTCGAGTACGTGTATCCGGAAGAAGGCATTATCGCCTGGCTGGACAGCTTCGTGATTCCCAAAAACGCCAAGAATCCGGAAGCCGCCCACCAGTTCATCAGCTTCGTGCTGCAGCCCGAAATTTCCGCGCTGATCAGCGAGGAGATCGGATACGCCACTCCAAACCTGGCCGCCCGCGAAATGCTGCCAGACGAGGTGGCCAACAACCGTGCCAGCTACCCGACGCCGGAGGATATGACCAACGCCGAGTTCCAGGTGGACATCGGTGACGAGGCGCTGCAGGTGTATGCCAAGTACTGGGAGATGCTCAAGTCCGGGCGGTGAATTTCTGTCAGTTCTTGAGTGACCCATGAAACGGAGGCTTTGGCCTCCGTTTTTTATCAAAGCGGTTTCACAAAACTGACATACATGGTCTATACCTTCCTGATAACAACTGGTTAGCAAACTTGTTACCTACCGTCATCAGGAGATAAAAAGATCATGGGATCGCGCACGGCAAGGACATCCGCACTGCTTGGCTCCACCTTTCTGGCTGCTGTCACTTTCTCCGGCAGCCTGCTCGCTGAAGAGCTGCGCCTGATCACCTGGGGCGGCTATGCCCCGGACGACGTAGTGGCCCAGTTCGAGGAAGAGACCGGGATCGATGTGAAGGTCACCCTCTCCAACAACGAGGACATGATCTCCAAATTGCGCGCCACCGGTGGTGCCGGCTTTGACCTGGCCCAGCCGAGCCAGGACCGGATCATCGGGGTACAGCGCCAGTTCAATATCTACAAGCCCATCGATTTCAGCCGCATCAACACAGATCAGCTTCAGCCGTCGATGGTCAAGGCGACCCAGGATTCCACCGAGCTCGACGGAAAGTACTACGGCGTGCCTTCGGTCTGGGGCACCAGCGGCCTTATCGTCCATAGCTCCGTGGCGGATACGGTCACTGACTACACCGATCTGTGCGACCCGGCGGTGGCCGGCAAGGTCAGTTACCGCCTCAAGCGTCCCACTCTGATCGGTTTCGCTTTCGCCATGGGCATGGATCCTTTTGCCGCCTATAACGACCGTGACGAATACGAGTCGATCCTGGCGAAAGTGGAAGGCAAGCTGATCGATTGCAAGAGCAACGTGAAGACCTACTGGACCGGTGGCGATCAGTTGCTGGCACTGTTGCGCACAGGAGAGGTGACCGCGGCCATGGCCTGGGATGCCGGCGGCTGGAAGCTGAATGCGGAGAACCCGGAGATCCGCTTTGTGGCTCCGGACTCCGGTGCTTTGGGCTGGATCGACACCTTCGCCATTCCCCGCCGCAGTGAAAACGAGGACGCGGCCTACAAGTGGATCAACTTCGTCATGCAGCCGGAAATCGCTGCCCGGATTACCAATGCCTCGGGCAACTTCACCGCATCCAAAGGCGCGGACGAGTTTGTGCGGGCGGAGCTGCGGGATGCCTACCGGGCCAGCTTCAGTGACCAGGCGATCAACAACATCAAGTGGTATCCGCCGGTGCCACCCGGACTGGAAACCCTGGAAGGGCAGGTTCTCGATCGCGTACAGGCTGCGAACTGATTTCCATGGGAATAGAGTCCGACCTGTTCTGCTCGGGTCTGGTCCGCCGGTTTGGCAACAATGCCGCGGTGGACCATGTCTCCCTTGACGTGCCTGCGGGCACGTTTTTCTCCATTCTGGGACCCTCCGGATGCGGCAAGACCACACTGCTGCGCTTGCTGGCGGGGTTTGACCGGCCCGACGAAGGCGATATCCACATCCGCGGCGCACGTATGAACGATGTGCCGCCGAACCGGCGCCCGGTCAATATGGTGTTCCAGCACCTGGCCCTGTTCCCGACCATGTCTGTGGGAGACAACATCGGCTACGGGCTGAAACGCCAGAAAGTGCCGGCTAGTGACCGCCGCACCCGGATCGCCCGGGTGCTGGAACAGGTCGGCCTGCCCGGGATGGAGAACCGGAATCCCGGGGAACTCTCCGGCGGCCAGCGCCAGCGCGTAGCCCTGGCCCGCTGCCTGGTGCTGGAGCCGACCCTGCTGCTGCTCGACGAGCCCCTGGGCGCTCTGGATCTGAAACTGCGGGAGCAGATGAAGATCGAACTCAAGCACCTGCAAAAGGCCTTCGGCACCACCTTCGTCTACATCACCCACGACCAGTCCGAAGCCATGGTCATGTCTGATCAGGTGGCCGTGATGAACGATGGCCGTTTCGAGCAGGTCGCACCGCCCGAGGAACTTTACCGGGAGCCGGCAACGCCCTTTGTCGCCGGGTTTGTCGGGGACAACAACCGTCTCGCCGGGAAACTGGAGTCGGTGCGGGACGGATTGGCGGATCTCCGGCTGGATGATGGCAGCCTGATCCGTGGCCGGCTCGGACAGGCTGCACCGAACATCGGAGAACGGGCCGATCTCTACATTCGCCCGGAATCCCTGGTGCTGGGCGGAGACGCGCTGAAGCCGGAGTACTCGTCTCTCCGGGCTTCGGTAACCACCACCTTGTTTGATGGCGCAAACAGTCGTCTTGAGGCCGACAGCGCCGGCCAGACCCTGTATGCCCGGTTGCCCCAGGATGGCTCGGCGCCCCGGTTGCGGGAAGGAGCCAGCGTCCAGTTGGCCTGGGACCCGATGCTGGCGCGCGTGTTTGCCCCGGGGGTAGCATGAACTCCGGTGCTGCCCGGCTGTCCCTGTGGCTGCTGCTCACACCCTTCCTGCTGTGGATCGTGTTGCTGGTGCTGGTGCCCCACCTCCAGATGTTGCGGGTCTCGTTCCAGGTACGGGAGAGTTGGGACACCCTGGCTTGGGGGCTCGAGCAGTATCAGAACTTTTTCACCGAGTCCTATTACTGGCGCACCTTTGTCCGTACCGGGGTGATGTCGCTGTTCACCACCTTCCTGACGCTCCTGATTGCCTTCCCGGTCGCCTGGTACATCGCCCGACTGGCGCGGGGCAGGGCCCGGGGACTTCTGTTCCTGGCCTGCCTGATCCCGTTCTGGGCCAGTGAGCTGGTGCGAACCTATGGCTGGATGATCCTTTTGCGGGAGAGTGGCCTGTTCAGCTCGTGGCTGCAGGCCCTGGGCTGGGCCGACGGACCGGTGGAAATGCTCTACAACGATGTGGCGGTGATTATCGGTCTGGTCTACAACGGCCTGTTGTTTATGGTGGTGCCGCTGGTTACGACGCTCGATGGTATGGACGAGAACCTGGTGGAAGCCGGTTACGATCTCGGGGGCAACCACCTGACCGTGTTGCGGGAAGTGGTGGTGCCCTGGGCGATGCCCGGCATCGTGTCCGGCTGTATTGTGGTGTTCATGCTGACCCTCGGCAGTTACCTCACCCCCATCCTCATGGGTGGTAAGGACAGCGCCTGGTTCACCGGCCAGATCTTCACCCAGTTCATTACCCGCTTTAACTGGGAGCAGGGCGCGGCACTTGGTGTCTTGCTGCTGGTGCTGTCCTCGCTGATGGTCTGGTTAGGGCTGAAACTCTCCGGCCAGTCCCTGCGCAAGGTCATGGGGTGACGGCATGATCCGGTCCGTTCCCCGCTCCCGCTGGTTTGACGGCCTGTACCTGGCCTACCTGGTGGCGTTTTTCATCTACCTCGCCATGCCGTTGGCGGTGACGGCGGTTTTCGCCTTCAACGATTCGCCGTTTCCGTCCCTGCCCTGGCAGGGGTTTACCCTGGATTGGTATCTGGCAGACGGCTCGGGAGGCCGTACCGGTCTGTTCCACGATGATACGCTGTTGTCCGCACTCTGGGTGAGCACCAGAATCGCCTTCTGGGTGACGGTGGTCAGCGTGGCGTTGGGTTGCGTCAATGCAGTGCTGTTCGAACGCCTGGAGTTTCGTGGCAAGGAATTCCTGTATCTGCTGATGCTGTTACCCCTCGTTATCCCCGGAGTCATTCTTGGTGTGTCGATCCTGGTGTTCTACAGCGGAATGGCCAACGATGCCTCGCGTTTGTGGGGCATAGAGCTGGATATCTTCCGGCCGGGCCTGACACTGGTGGTAATGGGCCAGGTGACGTTTATCGCCACCCTGGCAACCCTTGTGATCGCCGCCCGTTTACGCAAGTTTGATCGCCAGCTGGAAGAGGCGGCACTGAACCTGGGGGCCACGCCAATGGTTGCCTGGTTCACGGTCACGCTGCCGTGGCTGTTGCCGTCCATTTTCGGAGCTGCCGCCATGGCCTTTCTGATGTCCTTCGAGAACTTCAACACTACGGTGATGCTCACTGGCAGTGATACCCCACTGACCGTTGCCCTGTTCAATCGGCTGCGGGAGGGTTCCACACCTGTCCTGAACGCCGTGGCGCTGTTCCTGATGCTGGTTTCGGCCCTGCTGGCCATGGTCACCCTCAGACAAAAAAGTTGAGAAAGTTCTGTATCCAGCGGTTACTGTTTATACTGGTTGACGTCCCCTTTGAATGCAGGTTCAGCTTTGCGCGTCTCTCCCTGTCGCCCCGGTTTTTTGCTGGTGGTTATCGCCTTCGGGCTTTGTTTGTCCCCGCCAGTTTTTTCGGCGATGCAGCCTGTTGATGAAGGTTGGCAGTACCGTTGGGGCGACTCTCCCTTTCTCGCTGATGGTACACCGGTCTGGATCACAGGGGCCGGAGAGACCAGCCAGTGGCAGGACATAGCCTTTCCTTCAAATCCCCCGGGGCGCAAAGGCCAGGAGCATGTCTGGTTTCGGGTGACTCTGCCGGAAGGTGAGTGGTACGCGCCGGCGCTCTACATCTACAGCGTGGACATTATCCTGCAGATCTGGTTCCGGGGTGAGTTGTTCTACCAATACGGTACGTTTGATGAGCAGGGGCGGGGCAAATTCGAGGGCTGGCCCTGGCATGAGATTCCGTTGCCGGATGGCTATGAAGGCGAGACCATGTATTTCCGTGTGTTCTCCAATTACACGGACATCGGCTTGTGGGGTGAAGTGGCGATTCTTGACCACCCCGATCTGGTCCTGCACATCGTCAGCCAATCGGCCGAGAGCCTGATCATAGCGGCTCTGTCGGCACTGATTGCCCTGCTGGCGCTGGTGTTTGCCCTGATCCAGCGGGGCCAGAGAAGTTTTGCCAGCGTTACCCTGTTTTCTCTCCTGACGGCGGTCATGCTGGTGGCGGAAAGCCAGGCCAGTCTGCTGATTGCCTACCAGCCTTTGCTCTGGGATTACCTGGCGGCCGGATCCTACTATCTGATTCCGGTGGCGTTGGCGTTGTTTCTGCGCCAGTGGCTTGACGAGCCAAGGCCGGTGTTGATCAGTTGGCTGATATGGTGTCATCTCGGGTTTGCGGTGGTTGCCCTGGCTCTGGCTTTGTCGGGATTGGTTGATCTGTCATCCACTTTCCCGGTCTTTGACGGGTTGCTCCTGGTGTCTCTGGTGCTGATGACCGCGATCGTGCTCCGGCATTTCATGGTGTTACGCCGTGAGCAGCAGATTCTTTTACTGGCCTGCGGGTTATTCGCCGCGCTCCTGATCCTGGATATGGGAGTCGCGCACGGGGTCCTGCCCTGGGCGCGGGTGCCGGTCAGTTGGGGAGCACTCGCCTTCTCCCTGGCGGTGATCAGCATTTCGGTCTGGCATTACGGTAAGACCCAGCAGGCATTGCATCAGCTCACCCTCCGGCTGGAGCAGAAGGTGGCTGAGCGAACGGCACGGGCAGAAGCACTCGCTGAGCGGGAGGTGGCTAGATCGAGGCTGCTTGCGCTTGAGAACAAGAAAAGCCAGAAACTGGCGGATGTGATCGCTGCTCTGCAGGATTGTGCCGAGTTTGAACAGGCATTCGCTCTGTTGATTCGTTTTCTCCCGGAACTTTATCTGCCCATGAGCGGCTGTTTCTACCGGCGCACCCCGTGCGGAACCTATGAGCGCATGATTCAGTGGGGAGAGGCCCGCGGTAATGCCTTTCCCTCAACTCTTGGCCGTGACCTCGCGGGCCTGCAAGAAATGATATTACCTTTGCGGAACCACGATTTGCCCGCTCAGCTGTGCTTCTTTCTGAGGGTGGAGTCGGCACACTCGGGAACCGTGCCGGAGGGAGTCCTGCTGCTGGATCGACCGGAATTTCCGGCAACGGTGCAGGATTATGGCATGGCCCGGGTAATTGCCTGGCTGCATCAGTCTGTGGAGAAGGTCGGCATTACCCTCTCCGGACTTGCCCTGAGGGCAGAACTGCAGCGATTTTCCTACGAAGACAGCCTGACTGGCCTGAAGAACCGCCGGTACTTCGATGAACTGTTCCGTCATGAGCGGCAAGTCTCCATGCGATCGGACCGTCCGTTGAGTCTGTTGATCTTCGATATTGATCACTTCAAGCGGTTCAATGACCGCCATGGTCATGAAGCCGGTGATCAGGCGTTGCAGATGGTCGGGAGGGTGCTGGGCAGATACTTCCGTGGCAGTGACACCGTATGCCGCTACGGTGGCGAGGAGTTCGCCGTGCTGATGCCTGGCGCGTCCCTCGAGGAGGCGCGCCACAGAGCCGAGAAGCTCCGGGCGGCGATCGCCACAGAGCGTGTTGAGTACATGGGAAAAGAACTGGGTGGTTTGACCATTTCAGCGGGTATCGCTTGCTGGCCAGAGAACTGCCCGGAATTTGATGGACTCTTCCGGACAGCGGACAGGGCGTTGTACAAAGCCAAGGAGGATGGCCGCAACCGGGTGGTTACCGCCATCCTCTGATCGTCAGACGACCAGAACCGGGCACTTGGCGTGGGACGCCACCCGGTGGGACACGCTACCCAGAAACATGCCGTCCTTGTCACTGTTGGTACCTTTGGTACCGACCACGATCAGGTCGGCTTCCTTGTCCTGGGCAAACTTGATGATTACCCGGGATGGCCGTCCGGCCTTCACGAAGCCCCGAACCTTGGTGGCACCGTGTTCCTTTGCCAGCTCCTTGGCATGGTTCACCACTTCCTTCGCGTACTCCGAGAGCACCTTGTCCGGGATATCCATATCGGCCGGGCGGCCGATGGACAGCGATGCCTCGAACAGACTGTGGTGTTTGTAAACACAGAGGATGTAGATCTCGGCCTCGGGAATCAGTTTCTGGAGATCGATGGCCTTGTCCAGCGCCTTCAGCGACGTCTTGGAGCCGTCCACCGCGACCAGGATTCTGTTGAACATGAATGTCTCCTTAAGGACCCTTGAGTCTCTCCATTAATCCCTGAATGCCACATCCCGCAGGAACAGGGCGATGTCCGGGAAAGCGATAATCAGGCCTGCGGCCGCCACCAGCATGAAGATGAACGGCGGTGTTCCGCGAATCACCTCAAGATAGGGCCGCTTGAAGATCGCAATGGCCGTGAAGATGTCGCAGCCAAAGGGTGGTGTTGCCGAACCGATAGCCACCTGCAGGGTGATCAATACACCCACCAGAACCGGGTCCAGTCCGGTGGACTCGATAGCCGGGGCAAAGATCGGTGTCAGTACCAGAATGACCACGATCGGATCCACAAACATGCAGGCAATGAAGAAGGCCACACAAATCGCAATCAGCACACCCACCGGGCCGGCTTCATTCACGCCAACGGCCTCGAGAATGCTCTGCGGAATCTGGGCAAACGAGATGATCCAGGAGAAGCCGTTACCGACGGCCACCAGGATGAACACCACCGCCGTGATCAGGCCGGTGGACTTGGCGATGCGCCAGACATCGGCCATTTTCAGGGAACGGAATACCACGAACTCCAGCAGGAAGGCATAGAGCACACACACGGCTGCCGCTTCGGTGGGGCTGAAGATACCGCCGTAGATACCACCGACAATGATAACCGGGAAGAACAGGGGCCAGAGTGCGTCGCGAACAGACACCGCCCGTTGTTTCCAGGTGGCTCTCTCTTCGGTGGGAACATTGTTCTTGTAGGCGTAGATCAGACAGTAGATCGAGAACATGAACAGGATCAGGATGCCCGGACCGATACCGGCAATGAACAACTCGGCGATGGAGGTCTCGGAGATGACCCCGTAGATGATCATGCCGATACTGGGCGGGATCAGGAACGCGATATCACTGGCGTTGATGATCAGTGCCAGGGTGAAGGGATCCGAGTAACCGGCTTTCAGCATCTTCGGGCGCAGCGGGGAACCCACCGCCACCACGGTTGCCTGGGTCGAGCCCGAGACCGCGCCAAAGAGTGTGCAGGAGGTGGCGGTACTGATCGCCAGGCCACCCTTCACATGGCCGATGAAGGCCATGACCATGTTGATCAGTCGATCTGCGGACTGGCCGCGGGTCATGATATCCGCGGCAAGAATGAACATCGGTACCGCAATCAGCGACGCCGGCCGGATGCCACCCATCATCTGCTGGATGAAGGTGCCCATCTGGCCGAAGCCGTCAAACATCATTACGAAGCCGACTACCGCGCCGGTAATCAGCGGAACCATCATCGGGAAGCCCAGCAGCAATAACCCGATCATGATCACCATCATTATAGTTGCCATGATTTCTTGTCCTTACCTGAGTTCAGCTGCGGGGGTCATACTTCCGACTCGGTGTCGGCGTAACCATCAACAACCCCGGTGGAGAGGTACACATCCTTGCTGGTGAAGTTCTTGATGGCGGTCAGGAAGTACTGGATGCCGGTGATGGCAAAGCCAACCGGGGCCCAGATGTAGATCCACCAGATCTCGAACCCCAGGGCAGGCAGGATCCGGCCACGGTCGTAGAGAGTCTCGATGTAGCCGTAGGAGTGGTAGCAGAGGAAAAACATCACCACCGAGGTGAACAGGGCGATGATGATCATCAGTACCTTTCGTCCCTTGGTGGGGATCGCGTCGTAGACGGCAGACATGCGGATGTGGCGACCATGGCGGGCCGCGTAACCGATGCCGGCAAAGGTGATCAGGATGATGAGAATGCGGTTGATTTCTCCGGAGAAGAACAGACCTTCGCCGAAGACATAGCGGGCGATTACGTTCACGCAGGTATTGATCGCCATCAGGATGACGCCCAGTGCCAGCATGACGGCTTCTATCTTGCTGATCCAGACGTCAATGGTTCCCAGAAACCCGGGCAGGCCGGACTCGTAGGAGCCGGTATCGTCTTCTATATCCGGGGAATTCTCGGACATGGGGTGTGCTCCAGAACATGTCGCGCCCGGCGGGAAGGAGCCCCCGGCGGGGCGGGGTTAAGCTGTATCACTGCCGGCGGCTGCCGGCAGTGACCGTTGCTTCAAGTTCAGTCGTTCTGAACTTCTTTCAGGTCTTCCTTGAACTGGTTCAGCAGCTCTTTGCCGCTCTCGCCAGTCATTTCGATGAACTTCTCTTCCACCTGCGGCGCACGGGCCTTGAAGGCTTCGATCTGCTCATCGGTCAGGCGGGTGACGGTGACTTCGTCACTGTTGGCCTTGATTTTTTCCAGTGCTTCTTCGGCCAGACCATCAATGTGGACAATGATTTCTTCGAAGGCGTAGTCCGCGGCATCCCGGACCAGCTTCTTGTCTTCATCAGACAGGCCGTTGTAGAAGTCCTGGTTGGCCATCATGGCGGTGGTGAACCAGCCATGGCCGGTGAAGACCAGGTTCGGGGAAACCTCATACAGACCGCCGGACTCGATCCAGAAGATGGGGTTCTCCTGACCCTGGATCATGTTGGTCTGCAGGGCACCATAGACCTCACCCCAGGGCAGCGGAGTCGGGGTCGCGCCGAAAGCGGAATAGGTTTCGGACAGAAGCGGGTTGGTCATAACGCGGATCTTCTTGTTGTTGAAGCCTTCCGGAGAGGTGACCGGCTCATCAACGGTGACCACCATTTCACCTTCCGGGTACATCTTCAGCAACTCAAGACCTTTTTCGGAGTAGAGCTTCGGGAAGTCCTCGTTGATCGCTTCACTCTCACGGAAGAACTCGATCACGGTATCCATGTCGGTGGGCATGAGATACGGGATGAAGAAAATCTGGGCTTCCGGGATCAGTGAGCCGGTGAAACCGGGGGACTGGTTTACGAAGTTCAGGATACCGGCCTGGGTCTGCTCCATGATGTCGTCGGACTCGCCCAGCTCACCGAAACGGTAAACCTGCAGGGTGTGGTCCGAGTTCTCTTCGATGTATTCCTTGAACTTGTAAGCGAATACGTCCTGAACGTCGCCTTCGTATTCTTCATGGGCATAGCGCCAGTTGGCGGCGTTTACGGCATTTGCCGCGGTCAGGCCAGCGAAAGCCAGCGCTGAAATACCAGCCAGTTTCCTGAATTTACTCTTGCTGCTCATCGGGTTGTCTCCGCTCGTTATTTTACGTTAATCCATTGTTACGTTAATAAAGACTGGCAAAACAAAGTCGTTTTCGCAAGAAAATGGCCGAAATAAGCCAATTGCGGATACAGGTTTTAGGCGGATCGCAAGTGCATGAATTCAGGATGGATTCAGTTCTGACAGGCAGGTTTCAAGGAAGACAGTGAATTCCCGCACCACGGTGTCGACACTGTTCTGGAGCCGGTGCCCGTCGGGCAGAACCAGGGTGGTGATGCGTTGCTCACGGGCCAGTTCCAGAACCGGCATTACCGGTACCACATCGTCATCCCAGCCGTGGATGATCCGGGTGTGTTTCGCCTGGATGACAGGACTGGACTGGGGATAACGCGGCAATGCCAATGCCGGTGCCAGCAGGAAACAGCCCAACACCGGGGTGAGGGCGCTGGTCTGGGCGCAGACCCAGCCGCCCATGCTGGACCCGGCCAGGATCGTGCGCGCCGGATCCGCGCCGGCCTTATCCATGGCCGCCCGCATCTGCTGCAGGCGGACATCCGGATCCTTACTGCTGCGGTGGTCGATGGCCTCGGCGCAAATGCCGGGGAAAGCTTCTGCTGCCTGTTTCATGGCCTGGATCTTGGTACTGCCGGGCCCGCTTTCCAGTCCGTGGGAAAGGAACAGGTGAATGATCTCTCGGGGCATATCGGTCTTCCTGAAACGTGTATTTACAGGGATGATTGCGATTGATGGCGCCGGTGTCCAGTGATCAGAGCCGTATTGGTGTCCGGAACGTATGATGGGTTGATATCAAGGAGGCTGATCATGTCCAGATTGCTAATGATCCTGATGCTCGCGGCTCTCACCAGTACCGTGCAAGCCCAGGAAACAAAGAGTTGCCCGGCGTTTCTCGACCACGAGCAGCGGAAGCTGCATTCCCGGGATTCCGTCAACCTGTGCGAGCTTGCGGGCGGCAAACCCATGCTGGTGGTGAACACCGCCAGTCGCTGCGGGTACACCGGCCAGTTCGAGGGGCTGGAAGCGTTGCACCAGCAATATGAAGCCAAAGGACTGGTGGTCGTCGGGTTCGCCAGCGACGACTTCCGGCAGGAAGCGGACAGCGAGGAAGAGGCCGCGAATGTGTGCTTCATCAATTTCGGTGTCACCTTCACCATGATTGCACCGGGTCCGGTTACCGGCACCGACGCCAATCCGGTGTTCCGCGAGCTCAATCGCCAGAGCCAACCACCCCGGTGGAATTTCACCAAATACGTGGTGAACCGGGATGGCGAAGTGGTGCAGCGGTTCCCGAGCCAGGTCCGGCCGGAGGATCCTCAGTTGATCGAGGCGGTCGAGTCGGTGCTCTGATCCCGGGTAGCGGCCAGTATGTCCAGGGCATGGCGGCGCTTTCCGGGGTCGTAAATGTCCACAGTGAACATCAGCTCTTCCACCTCCGCCGTCGCCAGAAGGTCGTCCAGCTGCTGGCGAATGGTGGCTGCATCTCCCAGCAGCTGTAGCCCCAGGAAATCCCGGACACTGGCCTCCTCACCGGCATTCCACAGGCCCTC
>JAAZVL010000217.1 GCA_018623515.1 Marinobacter sp. | reverse complement strand
GATGTCACGCCGTAGGCGCTGCCGATCATCACGCGAACCGGAACACCGTCGATCTCAATCGCCGGGATGTCGTCACCGGGATAATGATGAAAGGCCGGGTCGATTTCCTCTTGCCCCTCCGGCAAGACGAGCCACAGTTGCAGGCCGTGCAGTCGATGATCGGTTGCAGTGACTTCCGGGCGTTCCCTTTCCGAATGGGCGATACCTCGGCCGGCTACCATCAGGTTGATATCACCGGGCCGAATCGGCTGGTAGCTGCCCACGGAATCCCGATGCAGTATCTCGCCCTCGAAGAGGTAGGTTACCGTGGCGATACCGATGTGCGGATGAGGACGAACATTGATGCCCTTCCCGGCCGGGAAATCCGCCGGCCCCATTTCATCAAAGAAGATCCAGGGGCCGACCATTTTTTGCTTCGCCGTTGGCAGCAGTCGGCGAACGGAGAACCCACCCAGGTCCGCGACACGGGGCGTCAGGATCTTCTGGATAGCACTGCAAGGCGCATCGATGGTATCGCAGCGCTGTTCTGCGAAATTTAAAACATTACTCATGGAACCCATCCCCAGTAGCGATAGACTAAGCTTAACCTACCGGAAAATCCGGAGGCGAATCACTATGATCTGGGTCATGGACATGCACCAGATCCAGCTACAGATTGGGGCTGGCACCGACCCCATGATAAAGCCGGTGCTGCCTTCAGGACGGATACCCCATGGAAGTATGCAGGATCCGATGTCGCAAGGGCGTATTACTGATGGCATTCATTTAAATGCGATCCCCGGGACGGAGGATATCCAAATGAAAGTCAACGAATTAATGGTGACCGAAGTGGCGAGTTGCTCGCCGCAAACTTCCCTGCAGGACATCGCCATGATGATGTGGAACAACGATTGTGGCGCCATCCCGCTGGTCGATGATCAGGAACACCCGCTGGGTATTATTACTGACCGGGATATTGCCATGGGCGCTGCATTGCAATCGAAACCCTTGTGGGAAATTCGCGCAGAGGACATTGCAAGCCACCGGGAACTGTTTTGTTGCGGGCCAGAGGAAGATATCACCAAAGCTCTGGAGTTGATGGAAGCACACGAAATACGGCGCCTGCCTGTCGTCAACCAGTTCAACCAACTGTGCGGTATGGTGAGCATGGGAGACATCGTTTCTTTCACAGGCGCTGAAAATGTCGCCAAATCCGGGGACAAACAGATCTCCTCGAAGGAAACCATGGAGTTTCTCCGGCACATCAGTGCACATCACCCAAGCCATAAAGCTGCCGCGGCAGTCTGACAATCCCCCCTTAGCCCGGTCGACCGCTTACCACAGCGGTCGACCGGATAGCCTGAACAACTGATTTCCTCTCATTTCCGTCATGGCTCCAGATCTGTTCTACATACTGAGTCACGTCGGATACAGGAAAGCTAATCAGAAACGCCCGCGGATCTTCTCAATCATGCCCTGGATCCGGTCCCTGGCGTCGTTCAGGGTTTCGCTTCCCCCGAGGAGCTCCCGGACTGCATTAAGCTGTTGCTCGAACAATCCGTGCTTTTCCACGTCCCCGCTGTCCTCGTTTTGCCCCAACGGCAGGATGTGGCGGAAGTAGCTGCCGCCCAATACACGCCTGAGCAGCCCTTCCCCGAAGAACGGGTCATCGTTATTGAGGGTTCGGGTGGCACGCAAAAGTCGGCGGATGTCGTACTGTCCGGGGTAGATGTCCGGCACCTGTTTGGGAATCTCCAGCAGGCTGTAGACACCGATGCGCGCCGTCCGCACCGAGCTTTCCAGAGTGAACACCACGTCGTTGGGGGTCTCGACAAACTGCCCCATCAAGGCCAGGTTGGTGCAACCTTCCGGGACCACTTCCGGACGATCCCCCCGGGCCCTGGGCATGAATTGCGAGGTGATGTAAGGCATCAGGGCAATCCGGGTCTTGGTGGCGGCGATGACAGCGTCCACCTGATCGATCAGGCCCAGGTGATAACAGAGCTCCGTCAACACTTCCCGGCCGGTGCATTCGGGCATCGGCTTTTTGACGTAATCCCCGGGCTTGTCCATGAGCAGGGCGTACACCCAGAGTACGATGACATCGTCCGGCTGGTCCGGGAAATGGGGCTGCCGGTTGCAGGTGAAGCTCATCAGCCAGGACGAGTCCGTGAAGGTGATGATCCCGCCCGTTGCCGTGAACCCGGAATAGGGATCATTGACCGTGAGCTCCTTGAGCTTGTCCATCAGGGGCGACGGTTTGCAGGTCAGGGTCACGGACTCCCAGGTGGATTGCGGTACGTTGCCACAGAACTTCTCGGGCCGCCCGAACACCTCGGACTGGCTCGCCAGGTTCTTCCAGAGTTGCCACCCTGAAGACTCACCCGGGGCCTGTTGGTCCTTCAGTTCCGGCGCGGTGTTGTCGTCGCCATAGGCGGTGTCCTCGGTCATCGATCCGGTGGTGACGAACACCAGGTCGCGTTTGCGCACCCGGAGGGTCTTTCCGCCCTGCTCCGTTTCACAATGAATGCCGGTAACCGTGCGCTGGCCTCCCCGGGTACTGAAGTTCAGGTTCGAAACAATGGTGTCGTACTGAACCTTCACCCCCTGCTCTTTGAGCCAGTTCATCAGCGGTCGAACGAAGCTGTCGTACTGGTTGTAGCGCGGGAACACCAACGAGGTCATGTCGTTGAGGCCATCCATAAGGTGCAGGAAACGATGCATGTAGAGCTTCATTTCCAGCACCGAATGCCAGTTCTGGAAGGCAAACATGGTGCGCCAGAAGGTCCAGAAGTTGGTTTCCAGGAAGCCCTCGCTGAACCATTGCTCGACGGTGATATCGTCCAGATCTTCCTTGCGGGCCAGCAACAGCCGGATGACCTCAAGCTGCTGCTTGCGGCTCAGCCCCATAGTGGAGAAATCCGCGACCTGCCCCTGGTTTTCCAGCAGGCGGGCTTTGGACCAGTTCTTGTCCGGATCGTTGACCAGGCGGTACTCGTCGAGCACGGTAAACGGCTCCGGAAGCTCCAGGGCCGGAATCTCAGAGAACACATCCCAGAAGTTCTGGTAGGTCATCTCCATTTCGCGACCACCGCGGACGATGTAACCCTCCTCGGCATTGCCTGCTCCGTCCAGGGAGCCACCCTCGATCGATCCTTCTTCGAGAAACACAATGTTCCCAGCGGGCATGTGGCCATCGCGAATCAGAAAGAAAGCCGCCGCCATGCCAGCAATGCCACTGCCGATAATATAAGCGCGGCGGTCTTCTATGCCCTCGGTAGGCAGTGGCCGGTGATTGACGTAGGTGCCGTGCAAGTCTGCCGGCGGGAGCGGGGTGTCGATCCCGTTATGCAAGTGCGTATCGGTGGCATCCGGGGTGGCATTCACCCCGCGGGCTTTCAGGGCCCGAATGTGGGCGTCGAGGCTGGGATCTGGAACTGTCCGTTTCTTTGAGTCCGTCATGCTGACTTCTCCTTTGTGATAATGGCTATCCCTATGGTGAATCCCATAAGCTTAATTGACGGATGACACACATCAACTCGATGTCAGTTGTCAAAAAACGGTAATCTGTTACCCCAATCCCCGAGACAGGAGTACCCGGCGTGTCCGATTCCGAACAGTTCGCCAGCGATAACTACAGTGGTGTCTGCCCTCAGGCCTGGGCTGCCATGGAGCAGGCGAACCGGATGGACGAGCCCGCCTACGGGGAGGACAGCTGGACCCAGCAGGCTGCGGACGGCCTGCGTTCGCTGTTCGATACCTACTGCGATGTGTATTTCGTCTTCAATGGCACCGCCGCCAATTCCCTGGCCCTGGCCTCCATCGGGCAGTCCTTCCACAGCGTGATCTGTCACGAACTGGCCCACATTGAGACCGATGAATGCGGCGGGCCGGAATACGCGTCCAACGGCGCAAAGCTGCTACTCGGCGAAGGACCGGATGGCAAGCTCACGCCCGAGAGCATCGAGCACCTGGTAACCAAGCGCACCGATATCCATTACCCCAAGCCCAAGGCCCTGAGCCTGACCCAGGCCACGGAGGTAGGTACGGTCTATACCCCGGAGGAGCTGAAAGCCATCCGTGCCGTGGCGGACAAACACCGGTTGAACATCCACATGGATGGCGCCCGTTTCGCCAATGCGGTGGCAGCACTGGATGTTCATCCCTCCGAGATCACCTGGAAAGCCGGCGTGGATGTGTTGTGCTTCTCCGGCACCAAGAACGGGCTGGCCCTTGGGGAAGCGGTGGTGTTCTTCAACCATGACCTGGCCGAAGACTTCGAATGGCGCTGCAAGCAGGCCGGGCAACTGGCCTCCAAGATGCGGTATATTTCCGCCCCCTGGTGCGGGCTGTTGGAAAATGATGTCTGGCTGGCCAACGCCCGCCACGCAAACGCCTGCGCCGCGCGACTGGAACAGGGCCTGGCAGGGCTGCCGGGGGTGAGCCTGCGCTATCCCAGGCAGGTGAACGGGGTATTCGTGGAGATGCCGGAACCGGTCCAGGCCGCGCTGCGGGCAAAGGGCTGGCGCTTCTACAACTTCATCGGCGGCTGCGCCCGGTTGATGTGCTCGTGGTCCACCAGCGAGGCCCAGGTGGACCGTTTCCTGGCAGATTTGCGGGAATTGGTGGGCTGATTTCGGCCATTCCGACTTTGAATAAAAACTGAATGAATCAGGAGAACCTGTCTTGAACGTCCAGGACCGTTTTATTGATGTCCCCGGTGGTGAACTGTTTGTTCGCACCTGGACACCCGCCGGCACTGAGGACCACGCGCCGATGGTGCTGCTTCATGACTCCCTTGGCAGCGTGAAGCTCTGGCGGGATTTTCCCGAGGCGCTGGCGCGCCGGCTCGAACGCCCGGTGATTGCCTACGATCGCCTGGGTTTCGGCCAGTCCTCGGCGCGCCAGGGGTTGCCCTCCCAGCGCTTTATCGAAGAGGAGGCCGAGATCTATTTC
>JAAZVL010000216.1 GCA_018623515.1 Marinobacter sp. | reverse complement strand
GTGGATATCCCGTGGCCTTCCTGCTCGGTGGGCTTGGTATCGTTTTCGCCTTCATCGGCGATATTCCTCTGCCGTTTCTGGGCACGGTTTCATCCCGGATTTTCGGGGGCGTGATCGAGAACTGGCTGCTGATTGCCATTCCACTGTTCGTGTTCATGGGGCTGATGCTGGAGAAATCCGGGGTGGCCAGGAACCTTCTTCTGACCCTGCAGAGACTGTTTGGAAGGGTGCGCGGTGGCCTGGCGATTTCGGTGGCTCTGCTGGGCATTGTGATGGCGGCCAGTACCGGCATCATCGGTGCGTCTGTGGTCATGCTCGGTCTGCTTGCGCTGCCGGTAATGACCCGACAGGGCTACAAACCCGAAATCGCCTACGGGGTGGTGGCTGCCTCGGGCACCCTCGGTATCCTGATCCCGCCCTCGATCATGCTGGTGTTGATGGGGTCGATCATGAACCTGTCGGTAGGCGACCTGTTTAAAGCGGCCCTGTTCCCGGGACTGTTGCTAGGGGGGCTGTATGCACTTTATCTGCTGGTAATTGCCCATCTCAAGCCTGATTGGGCGCCTTTGGCGGAAGAGGGGGGGGAGGCCCACCTGACCGAGGAACATTCGCCGCTGGTCATCGCCCTGCTCAGGGATCTGGCCGGACCGGTGGTACTGATCGTCGCGGTGCTCGGGTCGATCATGGCAGGTATTGCAACGCCAACCGAAGCCGCAGCCATCGGTGCTGCGGGCTCGCTGGTCCTTGCCCTGGGCCTCAGGCAACTGAACCTGGCAGCACTTCGCCAGGTCTGTCGCGATACCTCGAGAACGTCGGCCATGATCCTGTTTGTGGTGATTGGCGCCACCTGCTTCAGCGTGGTGTTCAAGCGCCTGGGTGGTGATGACATGATTGTCGATATCATCACCGGTACCGGTCTTGGCCCCTATGGCCTGTTGTTGTTGCTCATGGGGCTCATTTTCATTCTCGGCTTTTTCCTGGAATGGATCGAGATCAGCTTTGTGGTGCTCCCGCTGCTGCTGCCGGTAGTGGAGGGGCTCGAGTTTGCGGGGGTGAGCAGCACCGGCCTGATGGTATGGTTTGCCATCCTGGTGGCGATCAATCTGCAAACCAGCTTCCTGACGCCGCCCTTTGGCTACGCGCTGTTCTATCTCAAAGGCATCGCCCAGGGGAATGTCAGTATTGGTGTGATCTACCGGTCGATTATCCCGTTCGTGCTGTTGCAGCTCGCGGGGCTGATCCTGTGCATTGTCTTCCCCTCGATTGCACTCTGGTTCCCGGGATTGACGGACTAGTCTCCCGGGGCCGGTTCAGGCTTGAGGGTGAGATCCTTGTGCAAATGGTAGGTCTGAAGATCCCGGGCCAGGTACAGTGTGCCCCGGTACAGGCCTGTCGCCTCGGCCTCGACTTCGCCAATGTGGGGGTAGGCATCCCGGCTGAGCTGATAGCGGGAGCTGAAATGCGTCAGCACCAGGTTGGGAATGCCCACGGCCTCGGCAAACCGGGCGACCTGGGCCGCAGAGCTGTGCTGCGGCCAGGATCCGACTCGGTCGGCAACCTCCTGGGTGTAGGTGGCCTCGTGGATCAGCACATGGGCGTCCTGGCAGGTGGCTTCGAGTAAGTCCGGGTTGTCATTGTCGCCGCCCACTACGATCTTCCTGGGTTGGCGGGTAATGGCCGTGTACTGTTCGCTGCGAAGGACTGTCCCGTTCTCCAGCACAACATCCCGACCTTGCTGCAACTCGCCCCAGGCCGGGCCCGGCTCGACACCGTCGGATTCCAGTTTCTCCTTCAGCAGCTGCCGCTCAAGGTTCTTCTCGGTGAAGGTGAAGGCCCGGCTCGACACCCGGTGGGAGAGGGGGGGTGCCATGACCTCGACCGCATCATCTTCCCAATAGAACTCATCTGCTTCCGAATCGATGTATTTGAGCTCATAGCTCAGGCTGGAATCGCTGTTGCCCAGGGCAGCTTCGACAAACGTTTTCACCGGCCTGGGAGCAACCAGGAACAGGGGCTCGGTACGACCCAGCATGGAGGCGCTGGTGAGCAGGCCCGGTAATCCGAATGTGTGGTCGCCGTGCACATGGGTGATGAAAATCGCCTGTAGCTGCATCACCGAGTGGCGCGTGCGCAGCAGCTGGTGCTGGGTGCCTTCTCCACAATCTATCAGGTACCAGTGTTTGGGTTTGCCGTGCAATAAAGCCAGGCCGGTGACATTTCTGGCCTTGGTTGGTGTGCCGGCGGAGGTGCCAAGGAACGTGAAATCCATAGGGTTTCCCTTTGGGGCTTTTCAGAGAGTATAAAATTGAAAGACAGGATCACAAGGCAGGAGGCATCAATGGCAGAACCGACGATCATGCAGGTCCAGCTACTTAGCCCGGATGAGGTTGTGGATGCCTGCGATGAAGTCGCACGGCACATCCTGGCAAGCCATTTCCGGCCGGATGTGATCGTTGCGGTCGCCCGGGGCGGCTTCATGCCCGCCCGTTTCCTGTGTGATTTCCTGAATCTTGGTACGTTGTGTTCCATCCGCGTTCAGCATTATGCAGCTGGTGCCAGCCAGGAAAAGGAGGCCCGGGTGACCATACCTCTGGCAACGGACATTCGTGGAGCCCGGGTACTGGTGGTTGATGATGTCAATGACAGTGGCGATACCCTGCGTGCGGCGCGCTCCCACCTGGAGCCCCTGGGCCCGAGAGAGCTGCGGACGGCTGTGCTGCACGAGAAGCTGGTCACGACCTGCCCGGCGGATTTCAGTGCCGGCGAGGTGCGAAAGTGGCGCTGGATTCTCTACCCCTGGGCAATGGTGGAGGATGTCGCCCAGTTTATTCGGGACATGGTGCCGGCCCCCGATGATGCCGAGGAAGCCTTGCAGCGTTTGCGGGGTTGTTATGGGTTGGCGCTGACGCCCACGCAATTATCCCGAGTGGTCTATTTCGGCGGGCTACCGCACGCTCTTTTGCCGGCCACCTGACAAATAAACCCGCACCTGCCAGGCGCGGGTTCGCGTCAGGCGAACGGACTTACCAGCCCTGATAGTATTGGCGCTGGCGGTTCTGGAGCTGTTGGCGTTGCTCGTCAGTGAGCACCTCATTCATTTCTTCCTGAAATTTCTGGCGCCGCTCATACATCTCCTGCATTCGTTCCTGTTGCTGTTGCCAGTGCCGGTTCTGGATTTCCTCCATGCGCTTTCTCTGATCATCCGTCAGATCCAGTCCGGCACCTGGCCCCATGCCCGGGTAGCCTCCCATCATGCCCGACCCCGGGCCATAGCCCATGCCTGGGCCCATGCCACCGTGCATGCCGGGGCCATAGCCCATTCCGGGCCCCATGCCATGCATGCCGGGTCCGTAGCCTGGTCCCGGTCCGTATCCCGGTCCGGGTCCATAGCCCATGCCCGGACCGTAGCCCATGCCGGGCCCCATGCCATAGCCCATACCGGGACCCATGCCCGGCCCCATGTAACCCTGGGCCGCCGCAAGGCCGGAAAGACCGAGGCCCAGAATGGAGACCAGCAATGTTTTCCTGAATGCTTTTGAAGTGCGCATTCGAAATTCCTCCCTGTTAACCAAGATCACAAATCCTGAAAAAGGATTTCTTCAACTTAAAGCTTGGCACAAGTTTGCCTGTCGGCAAGCTGTGGGGAAGTGTTGTAATTTCCGCCTTTCGTCCTTGCCAGTTGATCGGTATATTCGGAGACAATCACGGAAAATAAACAGAAGTTAGCTGAAAATATTACGAAATTTCCGATTTCATCGTTTTCAATGATCCGACGGAGACAAAACGTGACCGAACCCTTTTCCTACCAGAGCTTCTCGGTTGATGTGTCTGACCACATAGCCCATGTCCAGTTCAAGCGGCCGGACGCCCTCAACACCATGAACAAGGCCTTCTGGCTGGAATTGCCCCGCTGCATGCGGGATATCGAAGCCAATACCGATGCCCGGGTCATTGTGATCTCGTCCACCGGCAAACATTTCTCCGCCGGCATGGATCTGGGGGTGTTTACCGATTCCAAGGCGGTACCCATGGGTGGCGACCCGGGCCGGATGGCCGAGAACCTGCGCCGGGTAGTGCTGCAGTTGCAGGACACCCTGAGCTCATTGGAGAAGGTGCGCCTGCCGGTCCTTGCGGCGGTGCACGGAGGCTGTATCGGGGGTGCCCTGGATCTGGTGTGCGCGGCAGACAGCCGCTACTGCACCGCCGATGCCTACTTCACCATTAAGGAAACCGAGCTGGGTATGACGGCGGATGTGGGCACCCTGCAGCGCCTGCCGAAACTGATACCTGAGGGTGTGGTGCGTGAGTTGGCATACACAGGACGCAAGTTTGGCGCGGACGAAGCGCACCGGCTCGGATTCGTGAATACCGTATATGACAATCACGAAGCTATGCTGGAAGGCGTGATGGAAATCGCTGCCCGAATTGCCGCCAATTCGCCGCTGGCCGTTACCGGCTGTAAGGAAATGATCAACTACAGCCGGGACCACTCGGTGGAGGACAGCCTGAAGTACATGGCCACCTGGCAGGCTGGCATGTTCCGTCCCAATGACATGATGAAGACTTTCCAGGCCAAGGGGCAGAAACAGCCGCCTGAATACGATGACCTGTTCCCGGTGAAAGACCTTTTCAGCCAGTAGACCATGGCAAAAACCGGAGGTTCTTCCATCTCTACCCGTGCCGCTCTGGTTTTTCAGGGCGGCATCGGGGTCGTTGGCTTGTTGGCGATCTGGCTGTTCGATATTCCCGTGCAGTGGGGCGGTCTGGGTGGCCTGGAGATAGTTTTGTATGGCGCACTCGGCGCTGTCGCCACCTATCTGACTTTGATCCTGATTACCCGGATCCCGGGCCTGTTCCCGGACAATCTGGAACAGCAGATGCGCGGGTTGCACCGTTTCGCCCGCAGCTTTTCCTGGACGGTACTGGTGGCCTTGTCGGTG
>JAAZVL010000215.1 GCA_018623515.1 Marinobacter sp. | reverse complement strand
GGTGCATGGGCACAATGGCGTTCGACTAAAGGAGAGGTTGTTTCCATACCACAAGCTCCTGAAGAAAAAATTAAAAGCAGTTCAAAAGCTAATAAAAAACAACAAGAAGAAAATTTAGACGAAGGCCTCCATCAACCCCTCTTCCATGGCGTACTCGATATCTTCCCGGCGGCTGTTACTGATCAGGCGACCAAGGCCCGCCCCCATGATCGAACCAATTGCGCTGTTGGAATGACTGGCGGCCTTCATCGCCCGCTGGTAGTCCCGTTTCTGCAACAGCGGCAGGATGGCCCTCTCGAACGTGACACGGTTCTTTCGCCCCACCGAGGCCAGGAAAATGAAGCGTTCGAGGGTGATTGCCAACCCGAGGGCGAGAACCACCGCAATCGGGTACATGAAGGGGCCACCTTCCTGAAAAAAACGAACGATTGTATCCAACATTATTGTTCTCCCGTTTCTACTGCTCGGTTATGGCTGAGTGCCTTGTGGGTCGAAGGTCATGGGCTCCAGGGTGTGGCGGAACCTGCGATGGCGTTCCACCACCATCGGATCCAGAGGCTGCTCCAGTTCCGGGGCCAGGTCTTCAAGGTCTGCCCGGGGCCGGCGAGGCAGGCTCGGCGGTTGCCAGGGCAGAATAAAAAGGATTCGAGGCTCATCCTCACCGGTGGTCGCGGATATACCGGAGATCCCAAGGGTTGCACGCTCTCGGTCTTCCGTCGTGTGTTCCACGGCGTGGCCACCCGCCGCCAGGGCGAGCGGAAGGATCAAGGTTGTGGCCAGGGCTCCGGTCCGGCGCATCATTGAACCCTCCTTTCAAGATCCGCAATCCACCCGCTCACTTCGGCGTCTTCCTCACCGGCCAGCTCCTGGTACGCCCGGTAGTGGGCCAATGCTTTGCCCAGGTCGAGAAGATAGAGCTCCGAGATCACTGCCAGGTTGTAATGCAACTCAGCTACTCCGGGCGTTCTGGCCACACCCCGTTCGAGCAGGGCGGCCGCCTCCGTGAACCGGTGTTGCGCTTTCAGCGCCAGGGCCAGATTGTTCACCGCCACCGGATCGTCCGGGTTGAGAACTACGGCCTGGCGCCAGGCTTTTACGGCCGCATCATGGTTACCCTGCTTCCATGCGCTCATGGCCCGCCGTGTATGCTCTGCTGCCATCACGGGATTGATGGCAGGTTCGGTTCCTTGCTGCTCCACCGCCGGCCCCGCACAGCCGGACAACCAGAAAATCCAAAGCAAACCCAACATCCGGTATTGGCGTGATTCAGGCATCATCGCCCTCCTCCGTCGGTGCTTCCGGGGTATTCCCGCTCATCCAGCGCATCGAGCGCGCATAGCGCCCCGGATGGAGCCGCGCCAGCGCCTCCAGGCTCTTGCCGATCCAGTCGTCATAGCCCGCTGCCGTTATGCGCCGGTGGTTTTCGGCATGCAGCTCCATGGCCTTTTCCTCAAACGGGAAGGCCTCCTCCTCAAGGAGCATCTGGTACTGCATCGCCTCCATCTCGTTAAGCTCCGCGGGTACAGCCGAAGCAATGAGGTCCCGGGCCATCACGCGATACAGCTCCGCTCGGCGGTAAAGGATCTCTGAGCGCACCGAATCGCCGCCGAGTCGCTCGGCCTTTGCAAACCAACTCCGTGCTTCATCAAGCGCGGACTGTTTGCGATCGAGGGACTGAGCAAGTGGATGTTCCAGGGCTATTCCGGCGAAGACCGCCGCCGCACGGTTGCCCAACCCGATCGCACTGGCAGCACTCCATTCCAGTGTCCGGGGCGAGTGCCAGTCACTGGCCAGTTCGGCATCGACGATTGCGGCCCGTAGCCTGTCCGGGTCGGCGGCGGAGGCCATCAGGCGATGGCGCATGGTCTGGAGCCGGATATGGTCGTCGGCTCTGGCCGGAACCGGCCCGGTGGCGAGGTACTCGCGGTAGAGTTCATCCCGCGCCCAGGTGCTCCCGGCCTCGTGATAAAGGGCAGCCGCACGGAGCTTGTCCGGCCATGGATCAGCGCGCCCGGACGCCCGTGCGAGCAACTCATCTGCCGCTCGGCCCGGCTGCCCGGATTGGCTGTAGGCGTACACCAGTTTCTCACCGATATCCCGGGCCAGATCGTGATCCGGGTAATTCCGGCGGAACCACTGCAACTCGTTCACTGCCGACTGCCATTCAGCCGCTTTCAAAAGCGTATTGCCGGCATCAAACCGGCCCCGAATAGCAATTTCCGCGTCCGGCAGGACGTGCCCCACCCGGCGGAAATGGGCAACAGCTTGAGCCACCTTGCCGTTTTCGGCCGCCCTCTCGCCCTGGCGGTAGATGGCCGTCGCCAGTTGCTTGAGGATCAGATCCCGATCATCCCGTGGCAGATCATCAGACTCACTGGTATCGATCAGGCCAAGAGCCTGTCTCCAGGCCCGCTCTGCCAGCCCGAATTCCATCTGGGCCTGGCGCACCCGTGCGGTGATCAGCCACGCTGCGTACTGCTGTTCGGTGTTGGCATCGCCACGCCTCAGCACCGCACCGGCATAATGTGCGGCCTGATCATGGTTCCGGACCTCCAGCCAGCGGGCCGCCACATCAGCCTGGGCAGCAGGTACCCGGGCGTCGTTCGCAAAGACAGAGCCAAAGTGGTCGATTTCCCCGGCCAGTTCCTCCAGCCCTGCGCCTGTGTCGGCTGCCGCAAGATGTCGGCGCAGAGCAACGGCAGCCCACCCCGCATCGGCGGCTTGAGGGTAGTTACCGGTTTCGTACGCCGCCGTGCGAAAATTCTCAAGTGCCGCAGGCCGTTGTTCGGCCTGCAGGCGCGCATCGCCAGCCAGCCGCCAAACCGGCCCGGCGTTCGATGCCCTCGGCGCCAGCATTTCGTAATAGCGCGCGGCCTCCGCAAACAGCGAGAGAGAAACCTCAACTTTGCCACTGTCGGCGAGATCGGTTGCCTCCCGGTAGCGGGTGTCTGCCAGCCAGCGCGTGAACTCGCGCCACCGTGACTGTTCCGCCGGTTCCAGCCGGGAGAAGATACTCTCCGTTCGATAGGCGTCCACATAACCGGCCCTGGCCTGGCGCACCTTTTCGCCATCACCCGCCAATTGCCAGACCTCAACCACCTGTGCAAGAAAGCCGGGGCTGCTGCCATGTTGGGGGTACCGACGGGCAAACGCCTGATTCACGGCTTCGCTGGTTTCATACTTTCCTGTGATTGCGTAGAGGTCCGCCAGCCGGTCATAAACCAGTGGTTCCCACGGGCGAACAGGGCCCGAACCAAACCACTGGCTGAGCGTCTCCAGCCCCCCGGTGCGGGACGCCATCAACGCCAGTACCCGCAAGGTGTCATCAATGGTCTCCACCGAAGATTGGGGTACCTGTTGGATACTTTCGGCCGTCGGCAAAAACAGGTCGAGGACGGCATGAAAGCTATCCGCAGCCCGACCCCAGGCGTGCTCTCCCTGCTTGAACTGGCTCCAGCCAATCATGTAGCGCGCCTTTGTTTTCAGACCCTCGCCGCCCTCGCCTGCCAACAGGGCGAGATAGCCGGCTTCGGCTTCCGCGAACTGACCATTGGTGAAAGCCGCCTCGGCAATACGGAACCGGGCTTCTGGTACCAATGGCGATTTCGGATACAAGCCAACGAGCTGTTTCAGACGGTCAATGGATTCGCCCGGCTGGGCGGTCAGCGCGTGGGCCTTGGCCATCTGGTAAAGCAACTCATCCAGCCGCCCGGAAAAAGACCCACGGGCGAGAATGGACTCGTAACTGCCCAGGACTTCCTCATAGATGGCTGGTTCCTGCTCGTGCGAATAACCCAGCTCCTGACCGGAGCGGTCACGGATATTGGTCAGACGATTCAGGGCATCCACCCGGACCTCCGGCTCGTCCGAGGTTTCGAACAGCCTCTGGTAACGGCGGGCCACTTCCGCCGGAGATATGGCAGGCAGCGGCCGGCTTTCAAATTTCAGGAACACCGGGCGCATGTCACCGATGGTCTTGCCATCCCGGCCCAGCTCTACCCGAAAACTTTCCTGTGCAGCAACCGGGGCGGCCAGGACCATGGCAAGCAACATCAGACGGGGAGACAGATTCATTGGCCCTGCCCTCCCAGGCTTTCCAGGGCGAGGTACTCGTACAGGTGCGCAATCTGTTGCTCGGTTTTGTTCAGGGCGAAAACCATGCGCTGGTCCTGATGATCCAGGTACTCGAGGACGAGCTTGTCGAGCTCGCCTTCGGCGGTGTGTCGCAAGCCAGCGAGCCGGTCGAAATAACGATCATTTGACTGCCGGAGCCGAGCCACCTCCTCGATTGCAGACTCCGGCACCGAACTCGGGGCGGACCTCAGCGCGCTCGCGAACACCCGGAGATCATGGGCATGGGTCGTCAGCCGTTCGTCCAGGGCCGCCAGGGCGGCAACCCGGCCAACTGCCCGCTGCGCTGCCGGCTGCGTCAAGAATTCAAGCAGGTAGGCCACTCTGGGCTGTTGCATGGAACGGCTGTCTGCCAGGAACCATTCAAGGTCAGAGGCCCGGGCATTTGCGACCAGAGCCTGGTAGGCCCCCTCGTTGCGGACCTGCTCCGTAAGGGTCCGAAGCACAACCCGTTCGCTCTCGCAGGCAGCATTGGCAGCAAGATAGGCTTCCCCGGCCTGGCCCAGATAGCCTGCCAGGTCGTAACCCCGGCCCATTCCGATCCAGGCTTCAGCAACGCCGGGATACGCCAGCGGAAATTTCCGGGCCCGGTGCCAGCTCTGCATAGCGGCCCGATGATTGCCCCGTTCGGTCAGGGCAAGGCCGTGAAGATAAAGCGCCCGCGGCGTACCGGGACTATCGAGGGAGACCGACTCGAGAAACCCGACCGCTTTGTCGAATTCACCGTTACGGTAGGCAAGATAACCCGCGCGCAGCAGTGCCTGATCATGTAGGTGTCGGCTGCGTTCCTTGTCATCCCCCGACTTCGCC
>JAAZVL010000214.1 GCA_018623515.1 Marinobacter sp. | reverse complement strand
CCCGGGGTCTGAAGAAAGCCTTCTTCTGACCCCACTTTCACATCACCCCTCAAGCCGGCGCATTCTCCGGCTCCGGGACTTTCTCCCGAATCACCTGCACACAAACCGAAGGCACCACCAATAGCGTCAGCACCGTGGAGGCCAGCAACCCGGAGATAATCGCCCAGGCCATCGGCGGCCACAGGGTGCTGCTGGAGAACGCCAGCGGCAGCAGGCCGGCGACGGTGGTGGCGGTGGTAAGCAGGATCGGGCGGGTGCGCTGTTCGACGGCGCTGCGGACGGCGTCGCGGATGTCCCGGCCCTTTTCCAGTTCCCGGTCCATGACGTCCAGCAGCACGATGGCGTTGTTGACCACGATGCCTACCAGCGCAATCACCCCAAGAAGGGACTGGAAGCCGAAGGGGGAACCAGAGAGTACCAGGCCCGGGAAGATACCGACGGCAGCCAGGGGCACGGTCAACAGAATAACACCGACCCTGCGGAAGGAGTTGAACTGCAGCAGCAGGAAGAACAGCAACAGCAGCACGCCGATGGGGGCGGCTTTGAGCAGGGCGCCATTGGCATCGCCGGAGCCTTCGGCATCGCCGCCCATTTCCATGCGGGTACCCTCAGGCAGCGGATTGTTTTCAAGCCCGGCGTAGAGTCCATCGAGGGCCTGGCTGAAACTGAAGCCTTTGAGCAGGTTGGCAGTGACTGTGTTTACCGGTACGCCATCCCGAAGGTAACGGGCCGCCGGCTCCCAGCTGGTCTCCACGTTTGCGACCGCCGCCAGGGGCACGGCATCGCCATTGCTGTTGTAGATGTTAACGGACAACAGGCGGGACAGTGGCAATGAGGTGCCTTCCCGGGACCTCAGGACCAGGGGGATGGGGTCCTCTTCCTGTCGGTAGCGTTCGGCCACCACGCCAAAACTCTGCCCGTAAAGGCTCTGGGCCACATCGGCACGGCTCAGGCCATAGCGGGCGGCGGAGGCGTCATCGACGTTGATGGCAATGCTGGGCACGCCGATGTCCAGATCGTGGCGGACATCCACGGTTCCCGGCACCCCGCGCAGGGTTGCGAACACCTGTTCAACGGCTCTGGTCCGTTTAGCGTCGTCGGCATGGTAGATGCGGATTTCAACCGGCGCCGCACGGGGTGGCCCCTGCCCGAGTACACCCACGGTGAGATCCAGCTCGGGCATCTTTTCACTGGCGTGGGCCCGAACCCAACGAACCATCTCGGTGGTGTCCGCCAGGGTCGGGGTGCGAATCACCAGCCGGGCCCGGTTGGGCGCCTGGGGTGCACGCTGGAGGTTGTAATAGAAACTCGGGCCGGTAAAACCGACGAAGCGGTGCACCTCGAGGGCCTCAGGCTGGCTACGGATGGCTCGTTCCAGGCGGGCGGCGGCCTCGGCGGTGCGGGCCTGGTCGGTGCCTTCGGGCATGTAGAGTTCCACGATCACCCTGGGGCGGTCGGCGTTGGGGAAGAATTGCTGGGCTGTGAAGGGCGTCAGGGCAACGCTGATGGCTACCAGTACCGCGCCGGCAGCAATCAGCCGCTTGGGGTAATTCGCTACCAGTCTGCCGAGGAAGCGGGCCAGACCGATCAGCCGGTCACGGTGCATGTTTTTCCGGGGCTTCAGGAATTTTGCCGCCAGCAATGGCACGGCGGAGATCGCCAGCAAATAACTGACTGACAGCGTCAGCATGATCATCACCGGAACGCCCCGGGTGAAGTCCGCCGCACCACCCTTGGAGAGTAACAGCGGCGCAAACGCAGCCAGGGTGGTACCGGTGGAAGCACCCAAAGGCCCGGCCAGCTCGCCCACGGCCTGCTGCAAAGCATCGAGCCGTCGCATGCCCTGGTCCAGTTGGCCCTGGATGTTTTCGACGATGACAATGGCGTTGTCGATCAGGATTCCCAGCGAGATCACCATGCCGATAACCGCCACCTGATGCAGCACACCGCCGCCCAGGTCGTACAGACCGATACTGATCATGGCCACCATGGGCAGGATGGAGGCCACCAGCAATCCCATGCGCAACCCCATGCCGGTGAACACCACGCCAACGATGATCAGGACCGACAGCACCAGGCTCCAGGCCAGGTTGTCCAGCCGTTCTTCCACCTTGTCCGGCTGGAAGAACATTTCCCGGATCTGGTAGGGGGCGAATTCCGGGCGCAGCTGTTCGATCCGCTCGCGCACCTGTTCACCAAACCGGATGGCGTCGGTGGTGCCCTCCTCCATGATGAGGGAAACCAGCACCACCCGTTCTCCGTCGTACCAGGTTTCCGGTTGACGCGGTTCGGCAGGCCCGCGCCAGACGTCGGCAGCGGCCGCCAGCGGTACCTGGGAGCCGTCGGGCAATTCAATAGGCGTGGCGCGGATGGCATCAATGTCGGCAAATTCACTGTTGGGCAGGACCGACAACCGGCGGCCGTCCACCACCACAAAGCCGCCGGGTATGGTCTGATTGCGCCTTGCCAGGGTATCCAGTACCCGGGAGGGCGAGATGCCCAGCCGGAACAGCGCTGCATCATCGAGGGCCAGGGTAATCTGCTCGTCGGCGTCGCCCTCAAGCTCGATGCGGGATACGCCGGGAATATCGGCAAGGTTGCGCTTCAAACGCTCCGCGACTGTCGATAGTTCGGTGACTGACAGGGAGCCGGCAACGGCCAGGACAATGGCAGGGATATCGATCAGGCGGTCGTCCAGGGCCATCTGGCCCACGTCATCGGGGAAATCCAGCCTCGCCCGTTCCATGGCCTGACGCACCCGGTCCCAGGCCGGGTCGGTGTCGTAGATATGATCCTCCAGGCGCAGCCTCATCAGGGCCACCCCGGTACGTGCTGTGCCCTGGCTGAACTCCACTTCCTCCACCTGGCGAAGTTCGTCGGCCAGCGGCTGCAGGACCAGCCGCTCCACCGCCTCAGCACTGGCGCCCGGATAGTTTACCGTGATCAGGCCCGCGCGGTAGGGAAAGGAAGGATCTTCCTGCCGGGGCATGGTGCTGTAGGCGGCGATTCCGAGCAGGCACAGCATGGTCACCACCATCCCAAGCAGGCGCTGACCGTTCAGCAGCCGGCGGGTCATCGCCGGATCTCCACGGTATCGCCGTCCGCCAGCCGGGTCATGCCGGCATAAACCACCTGGTCACCGGGCGCCAGCGCCTCGGAACGCACTGCCACTTGCTCACCGACGATTCGTTGCACCTGAACCGGAATACGATCAACACGGTCATCGCGGACCCGGAACACGCTGGTGCCTTCGGAGTCCCGGAGAACCGACAGCAGCGGCACGGTCATTGCCGGAACACGGGTCGGGGTAATACCCACCTCCACCGGCTGCCCCGGCTCCAGGGAGGCTTCCGGCAAACTGACCAGCACCGGGTGAAGTTCACCCCGGATCGCACTGCCCTGGGCAATCTCGACGACAGATCCGTTCACCGCCGGTAGCGTCCGGTCATGGACGGACCACACCGGCAACGGTTGTCCGAGGCCGACATGGTCCAGCAGATAGGCAGGCAGCCGCACTTCCACTTCCCGGCCACTGGGCGAGGACAACCGCATCACCGGCTGACCGGCAGCGACAAACTCATCTTTCTCAACCAGCAAGGCTTCGATCCGTCCGGCAAACGGCGCCTTCAGGGTGCTCTCCTCCAGCAACCGCCTTGCTTCCGCCAGGGAAGCCTCGGCCGTGGCGACACTTGCTTTCAGGCTATCCCGGCGGGCGGCGAGCTGTTCCAGCGCCTGCTCCGAGACCACGCCCCGCTCATGCAGGCGGCTGGAACGTTCCCACTCCCTAGCCGCCTGTTGGTACTGGGTCTCCAGCTCTTCGAGCCGGGCCCGGGCGGAATCCGTGGCCGGTTCCAGGGCAGGGTTGTAGATGCGGGCCAGTACGTCCCCGGCCTTCACGGTCTCACCCAGCTCAACCGACCGCTGCTTCAGGGTTCCGCTGACCTGGAAAGTCAGGGTCGCGCGCTGAGCCGCCTGAACAATGCCGGAGAACCTGAGCGGAATGCCCTGCTCCTGGCCACCGGCCACTTCCGCCACCCGGACGGAAACCGCCTGCTGCCGGGTTTCCGGCGACACATCACCGGCCTTACAGCCCGCCAGCAACAGTGAGAACAGCGCAACGGGAACCACCACTGCGACACGTCGATGCATTGTCATAAACCGTTCCTTCCTTCCCTGCCTTCGGATAGGGGCAACCGCCTCCGTGGATTACCCCGCCCATTTCCAGACATCATGTCATTCTTTGACAAATTGTCAATAATCGGTTCTTATCGGGTTTCAGGTATCATGACCTGGATGTTTGAACCAACCGGAAAGGCCCATGAGTGAACCACTGAAAACCCGGCGCGAACGGGAAAAGCAGGCCCGTTACGATGCCATTCTGGATGCCGCGGAGCTGGTGTTTTCAGAGAAGGGGTATGACAAGACCTCGATGGACGACATCGCCCGCACCGCCAGCCTGAGCCGCGCCCTGCTGTACGTGTACTTCAAGGACAAGGCAGCGATTCAGCGCGGCATCATGTTGCGGGCAGGCCAGAGCCTGGTGAGCCGGTTCGAGGACGCGCGGAAAACGCAGAGCGAAGGCCTGGCCCAGATCCGGGCCATGGGCGATGCCTATTACCGCTTCTACCAGGACGAGCCGGACTACTTCTCTGCCCTGACCAAAGCCTCCACCGCCATGGCCGATGCGGATGAGAATCAGGCGAACGAGATGCTGTGTTCCAAGAACGAGCTGATGGAACTGATGGTGGGCGCTATCGAAAAGGGGCTTGCCGATGGCACCATGAGTCGCGACCGGATTCGTGATCCCATGGAGACCGCGCTCTACCTGCGGGGCGCCCTGCACGGGGTAATCTTGTTATGCCAGGCGGAAATGGCCGAGGGCACCAGCGATTTCTCCGCCGACACCCTCATCCGGCACACCATGGACATGCTGACCTCATCGATCAGCGCATAAGGGTG
>JAAZVL010000213.1 GCA_018623515.1 Marinobacter sp. | reverse complement strand
TCTTCATCCTCGTGCTGGAAATCACCATCCTGCGCTCGTCCGGAAACACCTTCCCCCTGCTCCCTACAAACCGCCATCACCAGCGCCTCCTTTTCATGAGCGGCGCAGCCGCGGCGCTAGCCATCAGCGCCTGGGCCGTTCTCCACTACGCAGGCGGTTACGGTGGCCGCCCCTTCGACCTCCCCGAACGCCTGATGACGCAGGGGCGCATCCTCGCCTGGTACCTGCAGATGATCATCGTGCCGGACATCGACCAAATGAGCCTCTATCACGACGATTGGCTCATTTCCCGCTCCCTGACCTCTCCCGTCTCGACACTGGTCAGCTGGCTGGCAATCGGCATGCTGGTCACGGGCGCAGTCATCGCCAGCAAGCGGTACCCGATCGTCGCCTTCGGCCTGCTCTGGTTTTTCGCTGGCCATCTCCTGGAATCGACGATCATTCCCCTGGAACTGGTCTTCGAGCACCGCAACTACCTGCCGAGCATCGGGATACTGCTCGCGATCGTCATCATGCTGAACCGGCTACTGAGCCGGGTTCCCTGGCCGGCCTCGGCCCTGGTCGCCATCACGATAGCCGCGTCCATCTATCTCGGAGCGGCCACCCATGCACGCGCGGAACGTTGGGCCGACGACCCGCATGTCCGCCTGGAGCACCTCGAGGCCCGCGGAACATCCCTCAGGGCCCGCATCGAGGCCGCCCAGATCCACTCCGACCTTGCCGCAACGGCAGGCTCCACCGAGCGAAAAGCCCGCCATCTGCAGAAGGCCGAAACGATCTTCTCGAATATCGCCTCCAGCGAGCCGCGAAACACGGCTGCGCTGTATGGTTGGATCCTGTTCCGAGCAGAACATGAACAGGAAAATGTTGCGGCGCTCATCGCCGAACTGAACGACCGCCTGGAAAGCCAGTCCAGGATCCAAAAGACCGCTAGCAACGGCATACACGCCCTCAGGAAATGCGCCCTCGGGGGCCCCTGCAAGCCATACGCGGACCGCATCCTGCAGATCATCGATACCGCGCTGCGTGCACCGGAAACCGGCCCGGGAAACAGGAGCCGGTTGCTGCGAGACAGGGCCCACCTGCTGCTCGAGAAACGCACTACTGAAGCGCTCGAATCCATGCGCCAGGCCGTTCAGCTCAGGCCCGAGGACATCGACACCCGGATCGATTATGCTGGGATGCTGGTCCGGGCCGGTGAACGTGAGGCCGCCCTGGAACAGGTGAGAGCGGCACGGGCACTGGATCAGTGGGGCCACCATGCCCACACCCTGAAAAATCTACGGATGGCCGTCCTTTCAGGTGCCTGAAAAGGCCCGCCGGAGAGCGCACTCAACCGCAAAGAAGCCCGCAATGACGCACGCCCCAAAAAGACCCGACCGCAAGCACGAGATCACGGTATTCGGCTTCCTGCTGCTCGTCGCGGCAGTGGTCTTCTCCGCCTATCGCCTCGGTCTCCCGGGTGATTTCATGTTCGACGACTACCCGAATCTCCAGACACTCAGCGCGCACGGAGGCGTCACCGACCTCGACAGTCTCAAACTGTATCTGGGCGATGCATTCGCCGGACCCACCGGCCGGCCGATCTCCATGCTCAGTTTCCTGATCGATGTCCGCGAATGGCCCGCCGATCCCGGCGCCATCAAGTACAAGAACATCCTCATCCACCTGCTGAACGGCTTGCTGCTGGCATGGGTGCTCATCCAGGCCCTGCGCCAGTCCCGCGTATTCGGAAACGGCAACCGTATCCTGTGGATCGCCGGCATCAGTGCTGCTGCCTGGATGGCCCACCCCCTGCACGTGTCCACCGTACTCTATGCCATTCAGCGCATGGCGGAGCTGTCCACCCTGTTCGTCCTCCTCGGCCTGGGATCCTACCTGTGGGGCCGCTCAAAACTGGGCTCAAGGCCTCGCTTCGCCTATACGGTCATGGGAATTTCCCTCTTCCTGGGAACCGTCCTGGCCACCTACTCCAAGGAAAACGGCGCGCTTCTGCCCCTGCTCGCCATGGTGGTCGAGGCCACCCTGCTGGCCCGTGATCAAGCCCACCGGCCCGACTGGCGCTTCCAAGCCGCCTTCCTCTGGGCACCTTCGGCGGCGCTCGTTGTTTACGTGGGCTCGCATTTCTTTACGGCCGGCGCGGGGAGCCAGATCATGAACGGGTATTCCCCCCTGGAGAGGGTGCTCACGGAATCCCGCATACTGTTCGACTACCTCTTCTCCATCGTGGTGCCACAGAGCCACACGGCGGGCATCTTCAGGGACAGCATCGAGATCTCGCGCGGACTGCTCTCTCCCGCAACCACCTTCTGGGCAGTCTTGGGGCTGGCCGGGTTGGCTGCACTGACCATTGTCATGCGGCACCGCGCCCCCCTGCTCAGTGCAGCCATCGCCTTCTTCCTGGCAGCTCATCTCATCGAGTCGACCGCGATCATGCTCGAGCTGCACTTCGAGCATCGCAATTACCTGCCCTCGCTTCTGCTTTTCTTGCCGCTTGCCCAGCTTGTCACCATCGGGTTCGAGCGGACCCGGAAACCGGCCGCTGCCGCAAGCGTGGCCTTGTTGATCGGACTGACCGCCGTTACGGCTACCCGTGCCGACCTGTGGTCCAACCGCACCGAGCTCTATCTGCTGTGGGCCAGCGAGAACCCTGAATCACCCCGGGCACAGCTCTCGGCCGCCAACGTACTTCAACATGCCGACAGGCGTGAGCAGGCAGCGGCGTTGATCGGAGACGCACTGGACAATCACCCCGACCATCTCGGACTCAACATCTATCTTGCCCGGATTCAGCAGGGGGCAGAGAGGCTCGCCCCCACACAACTTCTCCAGCTCCAGGACGCGGCCCGTTCAAGCGGTTTCTCGAAAGAAGCCCTGAACGCGCTCAGGCAACTGACCGACGCAGTCATCGGGAAGGAGGATGGGCGAAGGGGGGAAATGAACGGGATCCTGAAAATATGGGGTGCACTAGAACGCAACCCCGCTTATACGGCAAAGAACAGCCTGAAGGCTCAGATCGCCCACCAACAGGGCCGCATTCTGGCCTACCTGGGAAAGGGTGCCGAGGCCGAGCAACATTTCGCACATGCCATGAAACTGGCCCCGGCCACGGAGACCGGTTTCATGCAGGCCGCGATCCTCGCGACCAACGGCTTTTTCTGCAAAGCGCTGTCCCAGCTCGAGGCCACAAAACCGCTATTGAGCAAAGATCCGAAGATCGCTGGCCGGGAGGGATATTACCGAAAGGAATTCAAACGCCTGCGCGAGGTGATGGAAGAAGACGCTCGCCAGGCGGGCCACAGCTGCGAACAGAGGCACTGAAAAGCGCTCCTGGAAACGCCTTGATCAGGTGGCACAACTCATCGGCAAATACTTCGAAGGCACGTCAGCGCCCGGCTTGCAATGCCAATCCACGATTTGATGGGCGTTAGTGATGGGGCTCAACACGACGGCTTCGTCATTATCTGACAAGCCACATCCGACAGCGCTGCCCCGGATCACCGAGGAAAGTTGATTACCTGACCAGAGAACCGACTGGACGTACTTGCTGTCCATGTTGGAAGAAAAACCATCCCAAGCTGCCGGAGGAAGGCCCGAGTTGATGGCGAAATAAGTCGTCACGGCCGTCTTGGCCGGCGTCATCCCATTGACCGCCTCGGAGAGCTTGGCCCGACACGTATAATCCCGGTAGGCAGGGATAGCTATGGCAGCCAGGATGCCGATGATGGCCACCACGATCATCAGCTCGATAAGCGTAAAGCCCTTGTTATGCATCACATCTCCCCTTGTGGAACTTCACTCGATCAGAAGCACTAATCGCGCCAGCCAGAGCCTTTCCCGAATTAGGCCGGCCTTCCAAACGTTTTCTCGGGACCCCAAGAAAGGACATGCAACTGATGGCCTCAGTAAGCATCATCATTCCCGCCAAAAACGAAGACGGCTCGATCAGAAACGTCGTCAGCCAAGCCCTAGAGATAGTGAATGACGCCGAAGTCGTCGTCGTCGACGATGGCTCTACCGATACAACCCCAGCCGAAGCTCATGCCGCTGGCGCAAAGGTGGTGAGCCACCCTTACTCCGTTGGGAACGGTGCAGCAATAAAGACCGGCGCCCGACATGCCGAGGGGAGTATCCTCGTGTGCATGGATGCCGATGGACAACACGCCCCAGAAGACATCCCTCGCCTGCTGGAAAGGCTGGGCCAGGGCTTCGACATGGTGATCGGCGCGCGCCGATCGGACTCGCATGCCAGCATGGGGCGGGGACTGGCCAACCGATTCTACAACCGGCTCGCCTCGTGGATGACCGGGCAGCGCATCCAGGACCTGACATCGGGCTTTCGTGCCGTACACGCGGAGAAATTCCGCGAGTTTCTGCATCTGTTGCCCAACGGCTTTTCCTACCCGACCACTATCACCATGGCGTTCTTCCGCGCCGGTTACATGGTGGCCTACGAGCCCATCATCGCCGGCAAGCGCATCGGCAAGAGCCATATCCGTCTCGTGCGAGACGGCATCCGCTTTCTGCTGATCATCTTCAAGATCGGCACGCTCTACTCGCCGCTCAAGCTGTTCCTGCCGCTCGCGTTCGCTCACTTCGTCCTGGGACTCGGGTACTACCTGTACACCTTCGCGGCCGATCATCGCCTGTCGAGCATCACCATTTTTCTCTGGTCGGCCTCGGTGACCATCTTCCTGATCGGGCTCGTCTCCGAGCAGATCACGCAGCTGATGTACAAGGAGTGATGCCGCCACAATGGCCACGGAACAACCGAAAGCCTTGGTGCTGACCCGCAACCTCCCGCCGCTGGTCGGCGGGATGGAGCGCCTGATCTGGCATATCCTCGACGAGCTGACCCCCGACTACGAGGTGCACGCCGTAGGCCCCCGAGGCTCCGCAGACCGGGCGCCCGAGGGTGTATCGATTACCGAGGTGACCGAGTCCCCGTTGTGGCGGTTTCTCCTGGGCAT
>JAAZVL010000212.1 GCA_018623515.1 Marinobacter sp. | reverse complement strand
TCCCTGGCCCACCGCCATTTTTCTCCAGATTCCACAGATCTTCCCCTGGTTTCCCCTTTTATCAAACAGCGTTTCTGCTGATTTTTTCTATTTTTGCTCGTCCGGGCGGTAACCAAGCTGCCGTGAAATATCCTCGCCCGCACGCTTCAACTCGACGATCCATTCATCTTTGCGCCGCTCGATAGGCGCCGAAACAGAAAGCCCGGCACTGACGTTGCCGGATTTGTCGTGAATCAGCACGCCGATGCAGCCGACCCCGATTTCGGCTTCCTCGTTATCCAGGGCGTAGCCCTCACGGGCGCTGGCCAGGCAGGCTTCTTCGAGATCGGGTAGTGAGGACAAGGTGTTTCGGGTATAGGCCGGCAGGTTGGTCCGCTCTGCGTAGGCGCGAATCTCGTCCTTGCCCGCCAGCCCCAGCATCAGTTTTCCCACGGCGGTCACGTGCAGTGGCGCTCGGCTGCCGACAATCTGGTTGACCAGCATCATGCGGTTGGGGGTGACCTTCTCGAAGTAGATCACCACATCCCCCTCGCGGATGGTGAGGTTGATGGTCTCGCCCATTTGTTCACACAGGGTTTCCATGTAGGGCAGGGAGACCGCCCTCAGGTCGATGTCGGTGTGCAATCGGTTGGTCAGCTGAAGCAGCCGCTGGCCCAGGCGGTAGCTGCCGTTGTAGTCGCGCTCCACGAAGCGGTTGCTGATGAGCGACAGCAGGATTCGGTAGGCGGTGGAGGGCGCCAGACCCGTATCAGCGCTCAGGGTCTTGAGTTTGACCGGTCTGGAATAGCGGGCAATGGCGTCCATCAGCAGGACAGCGCGGTCAATGACCTGGATACGGGACTCGGTTTTGATCTCGCTCATGGGGATACCTGGCTTGCGTTCGAGGGCGATGCCACAATATGGGAAAATTGCGCATGGTGCAAAATCTAGCGCCGGGCGGTTTTGGGAGCAACCGCGGACCCCGTGTTATTGCTTACTGGGTTTGCGCTGTTTCAACCCCATAATAGAGTCATTGTTCGATTGGGAGTGCTTATGCCTGATACCACCAAAGACACCGGCGACCGTCGTAACGACCGCAAGTTCGCCGTCTCGGCAAACCGCGGCCAGGCCAGCCACCGGGTCCGTTATGTGGAGACCGGAGGTGCGCTGGTGGATACCGACGAGTGCACCTTTTGTCAGTCCGTGCCGGATCTCCAGGATGGCGAGAAGGAAAGGACGGCCAGAGCCGAGCCGGACTCCGACCGCCAGAAGTCATCTGACTGATCGTTGATTCGGCGGATCCCTTACAGGGATCTGCCGGGGTAGGTCATTTCTCTCTGTTCGTCCGCCCGCTTCTGCCGCAGCGCCAGGCTTTCCGGCTCATTGGTCGGAACCTGCCAGCCCGCAAGGTTGTCCTCGATCAGCTTTACCAGAGCCTCGATATGGCCCGGTGTCGCGTTCAGAGCCGGAATATAACTGAAACCCTCACCACCGGCTTCCATGAAATACTCACGGTTTTCCTCGTTGATTTCCTCGATGGTCTCCAGACAGTCGGAGGAGAAGCCGGGGCAGAATACATCGATTGATTTGATGCCCTTGCCGGGAAGTGATTTCAGCGTCTCGTCCGTGTAGGGCTTCAGCCATTCCTCGCGCCCGAAGCGGGACTGGAAGGTGGTCATGTAGTCCTCGGAGGAGAGTCCCAGGCGCTCGGCCAGCAGGCGTGAGGTCTTGTGGCACTCGCAGTGGTACGGGTCGCCTTTCAGAAGATATTTCAGCGGCACCCCGTGGTAGGACAGGATCAGCTTGTCCTTGCGGCCATGGTTGGCCCAGTGCGCCTCGATATGCCGGGCCATGGCCTCGATGTAGGGCGGGTAGTCCGGGTAGTGCGACACAAAGCGCAGATCCGGCAGCCACCGGCGTTTGGTGAAGCCCTTCGCCACCGCATCGAAGGTGGAAGCGGAGGTGGACGCCGAGTACTGGGGGTAGAGCGGCAACACCAGTAGCTTGCGCACGCCCTGTTCCTGCATTTCATCCAGCACCTTGCTGATAGACGGGTTGCCGTAACGCATGGCGAATCCGACTACAACGTTTGGTCCATATTTCTTCTTCAGCGCCTCGCGGATGCCCTCGGCCTGTTTGGCGGTGTGCAGCAGCAGGGGAGAGCCTTCTGCTTCCCACACGCTGGCGTAGGCTTCGGCGCTGCGCTTCGGGCGGATGCGCAGGATGATGCCGTTCAGGATCAGCCACCACAGGGGGCGGGGAACCTCCACCACCCTGGGATCCCAGAGGAACTCTGCCAGATAGCGTCGAAGGGCTGAGGTGGTGGGGGCGTCCGGAGTGCCTAGGTTGGTCACCAGTACGCCCAGCCGTTCGGGCTGGTTGTGGCTGAAGTTCTCTGAGCCTTTGTATTTCATCAAGTCGGTCCCTGGTCTGGTTGATGGGTGGGCGGCTACCCCTTGTTCTGTGCCTGTTGCGCCATCCTCGGAGCAAGGCCACTGATGTCGTAGCCAGCGTTACGGGCCTTGGTGAAAATTTCCTGGGACGGATTCGAGCGCGCCGCGCTCAGCGCCCAGAGGATGGTGCAGCGGGTGCCGGAACGGCAGAAAGCCAATACGGGTTTGGCCGCGTCCCGGATCATCGGGGCAAAACGGTCCACGTCGTCATCCGTGATGTTGCCGGATTCAACCGGCATGTAGACCCACTCCAGACCCTGCTCCTTTGCCGCGGCCTCGATATCCGCCATGGACGGCTGGCCGGGCTCCTCGTGGTCGGGGCGGTTGGCGACCAGGGTCTTGAAACCCAGGCGAGCCGCTTCAGCGACATCTTCCACGCTGATCTGTGGCGCTACGGAAATGGTGTCGTCAATCTTTCGGATATCCATGGAGTACCTCCGCAATCTAGGTGGGCCTAAAGTACCAGAAAATGTTCAGGCTTTTGCCCGGTTCCGCTCAATTAATTCGAAAATCACCATGCCGGCGACCATCGAGGCAACAAAAACGGCGGCCTTGATCTCGCCGGCGCCCAGGGCAACGATACCCGGCCCCGGGCAAAAGCCGGCGATGCCCCAGCCGACGCCGAACATGAGGCTACCTATGACCAGGCGCTTGTCGATATGCGTATGGGACGGAATCTTGATATTAAAGCCCAGGAACGACAGGGTGCGGCGACGCGCCACGGCAAACGCCCCAAGGCCAACAATGATGGCGCCACCCATGACGAAGGCCAGGGACGGATCCCAGAGGCCCGCAATATCAAGGAAGCCCAGAACTTTTTCCGGATTGGCCATGCCGGATACGATCAGGCCGAAACCAAAAATCAGTCCGGCAAACAGGGATGCGAGGGAATACTTCATACGCGATCAGACTCCAAGCATGTGGCGGATAACAAACACAGTAATAAAACCCGTGGCCATGAAGCTCAGGGTGGCGACCAGAGACCGCAGCGACAGGCGGGACAGGCCGCAGACACCATGGCCGCTGGTGCATCCGGAGCCGTAACGGGTACCGACGCCCACCAGCAGACCGGCAATGATCAGGGCAGGGTATCCGGCGTTGATCTCGATGGCGGGCATATCACCGGCCAGAAGCCAAACCGCCGGAGCGCCAAGCAGGCCCAGCATGAAGGCTACCCGCCAGGCGATATCACCTTTCAGGGGTGTCAGCAGGCCACCGAGTATACCGCTGATGCCCGCGATCCGGCCGTTGAGCAACAGAAAGCTGGCCGCTGCCAGGCCCACCAGAATACCGCCGGCCAGAGCCGACCAGGGAGTGAAATTACTCCAGGCAATCTCGATCATTTACTACTCCGTGAGGACAGGTTTTTGATTACAGGAATAAGCTTATAAGGGCGGGCAATAATACCACGAAAAAAGCCCGGCAAGGGATGCCGGGCAGAGGCGTGCGAGTAGTATCCATGAAAGACTTCCAGACAAACCGGCATCAGCAGGGATACCGGTATGCTGAAGTATTGACCATATTTTGAACACTTCAAGCGAGAGCCCTTTTCGTTTGAAAACATTTTTTCATATCGAATGCGTGTTTATACTGCGGCCTTTCCCTGTGCGGGTTTCAGCGCCACTGCAATCCCGCCGGCGGTGTAATACAATAGGGACCTGAAGCGAAATTTCCACCCCGAGGTTGATAAATGTCAGACGAAAAATCCCCCAAGCCGGAGACCGACGCGCAGCTGGCTGCCAAAATCAAGGGCTCTGCCCGGCAGATCTGGCTGGCGGGGCTGGGTGCCTACACCAAGGCCGAGGAGGACACAGGCCGGTTTTTCGAGCGTCTGGTGCAGGAAGGCGAACAGCTGGAAAGCAAGACCCGCGGTGTGGTCGGCAAGCAGATCAAATCAGTGGAGGACCGGGTCGAAGGTGTTCGTGAACGGGCCACCGGGACCTGGGACAAACTCGAGAACATGTTTGATGAGCGGGTATCCGGTGCCTTGCGTCGCCTTGGCATCCATCGCCGTGAAGAAATCGAGGCGCTGGAGCGGCGGATCGAGATCCTGGAAACCGAGCTGAACCGTCTCCGCGACCGGTCCGGGAACGACGAGGAAGAGTAGTCAGAAGCAGGTCAGAGATAGTCCCGGCTCATCAGCCGGACTTCGTCCCGCTCCCCGGGCGCGAGGTAGGGCAGGACCAGATGCATCATCTGGTAAACCCCGCGGCCCGGATCCACAGACTCCCGATCCTCCAGGTGGGAAAGGGTGTCAAAACTGCTCCAGTAACAGGCAGTTAGCGTTAACTGCTCACACAACGACTGAAGTTCTTCCCCGTCAATTTCCATCATGCCCTGGCGCCGGAAGCTTTCGCAGATGATCTGGAAAGCGGCGGTTTTCTTCTTCAGCAGTCGCTTGAATCTCGACTGCAGCTGATCATAGCGCGACAGCACATTGACCAGGTCCTGATAGAGGAATCGGTAGCGTGCGACCGTTTCGAACATCAGGTGCAGGAAGAACCCGTTCTGATCGAGGCCGATTTCAACGTCTTCCGGCACCGCCAGCAGGTCCAGCATTTCCGCCTCGAACCGGC
>JAAZVL010000211.1 GCA_018623515.1 Marinobacter sp. | reverse complement strand
TATTCGAACCTTCTGATGTCATAACGTGATCAATTCGCTTCTAAAAGTTAGTGCTGAATTATATAGACCACAAAATATATTTCAAGTTGCGGTCGATTTGTCCACGACAAGACGCCCGTCCCGACGCTTTAAGAATAGACCGAATTGAAGCAAGCGCCAGTGACAATCGGATTAAAAACCGGAAGGGAAAACGACATCCCCGGCTGCCAGGGAGGTGCCGTTGAGAAGGCGGTTGCGGTAGGAGACCTCCGCATCGGAACCGGTCGGCCAGAGCGCGTCAAAACGCCCAAGCCACGCCCGGCGATCAAAGGCAACCGGCATTAGTGAAAAGTGCAGGCCACGGCGCTCCAGCGTTGCCACAGGCTCAACGGAGGGCGCGGATGCGCCGATACGGGTGATCAGCCCCCGCGGATCATTCCGCAGGTTGCCCATGCCGGCAGACCCGTTGTTGACCACCACCCGGGCCTGCTCTGCCACCAGCCCGGACCAGAGTACCGGCAGGCAAGTGTGGGTGCAGACCATGGCGTCGGCGCCGGACGACTCGAACCATTCCGCGAGGCCAGCCTCGTTACCTTCGGCAAACGCCTCATGGGCCAAGCCCCAACCGGCAAGGGATTCGGGATCGCCGTGCAGCACCAAAATGTTTAGGCCTCCAAACATCAGGCAGCGATACCTGGGCAGATCCCCCAGCCGTTGCCGGATATCCGGATGGGCTGAAGCCACACCCTGAAGCCGCTCAATGATCCGATTCGAGCGTTCCACCACGCCCTGGTCAACGAATTCCGGATAGGCACAACCACAGCCCGCGCCAGGGCTCGGGTTGGCCAGCTCGTACTCGACGTTGCCGAGGCTTACGGTGTGCTCCAGCACCCGTTCATTGATCGCCCGGAACAGCTCATCACTGGCATTGAACCAGTTGAAATCGCCGTTAAACACCAGCTGGACACGCCGACCCTGCCTTTCCTCTGCGCGGGCCATACGTTCGATCTCGTCCAGCGCGAGGACATTGCCGTAGAGCCCTCCGATTACATAAAGCACATCGGCTGGACTTTCACTGACCTGCCGGCACAGGTCAGCTGGCGTATAGCGGTAAGCGAGGGGACAACTGCGGCCTTCCTGCGCCATGAATCAGGCCTCCCCGGCAGCCAGGGAGCGCCCGGCCAGGCGCCGCAACACCAGCGGCACAAAGAACCCTGCGGTACAGATCAGGAAACCGTAGGCATTAACCCCCAGCAGCATGGCGTACTTGCCATCGCCGATGGCCCAGCTCGCCGGAATCAGGCCCATGGCCAGCAACACACCCAATACCAGGCCAGTCCAGAAACTCAGATGGAAACTCCAGGGTGACCACCGGGTAAAACCATAGAACAGGAACACTGGTGCCAGCCCCATCACCATGGTGCCGGAGATGGTCGTGGCCTTGAGAATGTCCGTACCAGCGAACATCGGCAGGTTGCCCAGCAAGGCGAACACCACCATCACCACTGCGCCGACCCGCATGCTCGGTAATTTGTCTGTCGCCCGCCGGGCCAGCCGGGGCAGATCCACCGCCAGGGATTTGGCCAGCGAGGTAAAGGTGGAATCCAGCGTGGAGCCCGCCGAGGTCATCATCACCACACTCATGAAGAACAGCGCAGCGAGCCCCAGCGACTGCCCAACCGCCGCCGGTGCGTTACCCATGGCCTCGATACCGTTAAGCCGGGCATGGACACCCACCAGGCTGAAGATGAACACCGCAACAAAGCCCAGCAGACCGGCGACCACGAAGCTCTTGAGCATGGTCTTTTCCTTGTTCACAAAACCCCGGTCGGTGAGCACCGGATCGTGGAACGGATAGCTGAACAGCTGCAACAGGGCGACCAGCAGCAGATCAAAGCCGGCGTTGAGGCGGAACTCACCATTGGAGAGCAGTGCACTGGTATCGTTGGCCGGCACAATGAGAAACAACACCGCGCCGACGAAAAACACGAACACGAAGGCCTGGATCACATCGGTAAAGATCGAAGATCGCAGCCCGCCCTTGAGGCTGTAGGCCAGGGTAAACACGGTAAACAACATCGCAGCCGCGTAATACTCCCATTCCCCCGGCAGTCCGAAGTAACCGCCCACGACCGCGGTATTGCTCCACACCTCGTTATAGAGCCGGATCAGAATCGCCGCGGCAAACGCCAGACTGGCCAACCGGCCGAACCGGGAGGTCAAAAAGTCCTGCAGACTCCGGGCCCCGGTCTGGGTCCGGATCAGGTAGATCACATAACCGGCCACCGGAATCGATAGCCAGTAACTGGCATAGGCCAGACCGCCGACAACGCCGTAGGCCGCCCCCAGATTGGCTGCATTAGTTACCGACTTGGCGAAGATCCAGCTGATAAAGATACTGGCCGTCAGTGACCACTGACCTACCGGGTTCCCCTGATCATCGGCGCCCTTGTAAAACGAATTCGCGTTCTTGCTCTTCGGCGACAGCACGTACATCACCACGCCGTATACCAGCAGGAATCCCCAGAACAGGGAGGCTTCGGTAAAATTCATCGTTTCATTCCGGTTTGTTGTTTGGTCCGGGGCTTTTCCCGGGGTTTCAACTATGGGTGGTATCGGGGATGGCAGGCAGAGGATCAAAAAAACGCCCGTAAACCCGTCCATGGGGGGCTTGGTCGCGCCGTCCATGGCGCTCCACATTTTTTGATCCTCTGCCTGCCATCCCCTCGTTCAACTTCAGTTCTGGTTTCCCCGACCAAGGCGCAAGCTGACAGAAAAATCACACCTTTGAGTCTTTTCCTTGCTTTCCTTTTCGCCTGTCAGCGAATGGCAAAGCCATATCTGCGGTCTGGGTGGTGGGGGTAATTTATCCGCCGGAAAAAGATGTCTGAGCGAAGCGAGTTGTTTTTCCAAGGAGAAATTACCCCCACCTCCCAGGCCGCCAATGACCAGCCATCAGTCCTGAAAGGCCCCAAACCAAAACTCAGGCAGGCGCCGAACAACTAGCCCCAAACCGATAACAGGAAAAACACCGGTGATGCCGCAACATGATCCGTTCGTCCATGCTCTCGGCCAACGACCCGCCCAGGTCATACTGCGGATCATCATCCACCAGCGTGCAGGCATACACCCGCACCGAATCGCCCTTCTTCACCAGCATCCGGGTATAGGTACACATAAAGTGCGCCCGCGATTCCTGAGTCGGATATTTCTCCATGCAGGTCTCGGTAATCTCCGGGCTGCCGTCCTCCGAACCCGGTGTGCCCAGGTCGGGAAACGCGGTAAAGGCCAGGCTCTCCGGGATATTCCACTCACGGAAAATTTCACGGAACGCCGCCTCGACGTCCGAGGGAACCTCCTCCGGGTCGGTCTGGCGGGCAATGGACACCTTGAAGCCCTGTTCGATCAGCCAGCGAATGCCCTCCAGCGCCTGGTCGAAGCTGCCATCGCCGCGGTCCTTGTCGTGCCGGGCACGGTCCGGGAAATCGAGGCTGACCCGGAAGTGAATCGGGAGGGGATTGTCCAGCAGTGGCAGCACCTGATGCCGACGCTTCAGCAAGGGCTCGGTGGCGTTGGTGAGCACGAAACAGGGCCGGTGCTGGCTGGCGTAATCGAGGATGTTGACGAAATCCCGGATGACAAAAGGTTCGCCGCCGGTGAACGAAAACTGCTCCACGCCCATGTCGATGGCCTCGTGGATAAACGGCTTCACATCACTCAGTTTCATGCCGGGGATTCGACCGTCGCCGGGGTGGGAGCCCTCCAGACAGAACGGACAGGCCAGGTGGCAGGCGGTGCCGGTGTGAATCCACAGCTCCTTGAGCTTGTCCGCATCGATGTAACCCCGGGGATCACCGTTGCGGGTGTGGGTCCAGCTGTCGAACGCCCGGGGTTCGAGGATTTCCACGGCCGGAATACGTTTACTGCGGGCCGGTCGGGTTTCGGTCAGGGGCATAGATGCTCCTCGATGATTCAATGTTATTGGGCACAGACACGGGCAGGACGGTTTTATTACAGCGACCGCCTGATTTTTTTAGCCCGTGGTCACTTCTTTACGCTTTTCCTGTTGGCTCTGGCCTTTTTTCCCGCGGCGCCATCCGTGAAGTTTCTCGAGAAGCCTGAGGATGCCTGCCGGCGCGTGGGCGCGTTTCCATTCGCCGGCCGCGTACTTGGCGGACTCGTTCCAGGTCGGGTAGGGGTGGATGGTACCCAGGATCTTGTTCAGGCCGAGGCCATGTTTCATCGCCAGGGTGAATTCCGCCAGGATTTCACCGGCGTGGGTGCCCACTACAACCGCGCCCAGAATCTTGTCCTTGCCCGGCGGTGTCAGCACCTTGATGAAGCCATAGTCCTCGCTCTCGGCTATCGCCCGGTCCAGATCATCCAGGCCATAGCGGGTGACCTCGTAGGCAATTCCCTTTTCTTTCGCTTCAGCTTCGCTCAGGCCGACCCGCGCCACTTCCGGCGAGGTGAAGGTGACCCAGGGCATGACCCGGTAGTCCACCCGGAAGCGCTTGAACTGGCCAAACAAACCATTCACCGCGGCATACCAGGCCTGGTGGGCGGCGGCGTGGGTGAACTGGTACGGGCCGGCGACATCGCCACAGGCAAACACGTTGGGGTAACGCAGGCTCATATCCTCTTCCACCGGCACGGTACCGTTGGGCAAGGTGTCCACGCCAATCCGTTCCAGGTTCAGGCCGGAGGTGTTCGCGGCACGGCCTACCGCTACCAGTACCTGATCGAAGGGAATTCTCACGCGTTCACCCTCATGATCGCAGTAGGCGACCTTCTCGCCGTTTTCGGTACGGAACTCGGCCGCAGAATGTTTGAGCCGGACATCGATGCCGTCAGCCTCGAACTGTTTCAAAACCACCGCGGCAACATCGGGATCTTCCTTCGACAGCAGACGTTCGCCGCGCTCCACCTGCGTCACCTTGCTGCCCAGGCGAGCAAAAACGTGGGCCAGTTCGGAACCGATCGGACCACCGCCCAGCACCAACAAACGCTCAGGTTGTTCCTGCAGGTCCCAGAGGTTATCGGAAG
>JAAZVL010000210.1 GCA_018623515.1 Marinobacter sp. | reverse complement strand
GATGTTCCAACGCTATATGGGCATGACGCCCAGTCAGTACCGCCATAAATGCAATGCCAGCCGGGAACAGGCGGCTGCCTCGCCCCAGCTCTCGTTGTACCAGCTGCTGGAAACCTGACCGGCAATTTTCCTGACAGGCCAAGGTAGCAGAGCTACTGAGTGGCTCCCGATCGCCCGTGCCTGTTCGGAAGGCTGCCAGGATTATCCTTCTGCAAAATCCTCCTATTGTTTCGCCGGAATTCTCCTAACCGACTTCTGAACAACTTCTTATGCTGAAACTACAGCGCACGGAGATGGCGCTGTGCCATCAAGGAAGTATGTCTAACGACTGCAGGAGTTATAGAGATGAAAAACTTCAAGGAAAAAGTAGTTGCGTTTCTTCGGGATGAGGAAGGTTTGGAGCTGTCTGAGTATGCGGTGGCTGGGTCTTTGATTGTTTTGGCAGTTGTAACCGCGTTTACCGATTTGGGAACAGCGATCGGTGATGCCATTGAAGAAATTGAGCTTGCCATTACCGGCGAAGCAGCACCTGCTGGTTGATGATTGGATCAACCTTTGTTGACTCAGCAGAGGTAGCAAAGAGGGAAGGCACTTCTCTCTTTGCTACCGGGTTCTTCTTAGGGGGGATGACAAATGAGCGCCGTCGCGCTGGCAACCCTGCTCGCAGGTCTCGGCATTAGTGTCATAACGGACCTGGCAACTAATCGGATACCGAACGTGGTGGTGTTCTGCATGATAATCACTGGGTTAATTGCCAACAGCTGGGTTGGCCATTGGGATGGCTTGGTATTGGCATTGTCTGGGTTGCTGGTGGGCCTCGTTTCTTTCCTCCCTTTCTATCTATTTGGAGGTATGGGGGCCGGGGATGTGAAGCTTCTGGCCGCTGTAGGGGCAGTAATCGGGCCCAATCTTGCTTTTCTTGCTGCGATATTAACCATTCTTTGCGGAGGGGCAATTGCCATCGCTTATATAACTCTCAAAGGCGGACTACCTCAGATGTTAAGTCGCTATGGGTCAATGTTGCTTTGTTTGGTAGCCCGTCAACCCCAATATATTCCTCCTGCTCCGGGTGAGGCCGCAGGACTTCGATTTCCTTATGCGATCGCCATCGCAGTGGGAACCACATTAGCGGTGATAGTTTCTTGAAAGAAGGCCTTTAAAGGCTTGAAAGGAGTGTGCAATGGACGCCGAACTCTTGTTAACTGGATACAGGGATATGCAACCAAAATCCAAAAATGATGCTTGCAGGCCGCATACCCTTCAGGAAGCGGGTCTCGATCAGTTCTTCGTGGCAGATTTGTTACTCAAACAACTCAGTCAGGTCAGCAACCAGACCCTTCAGCAATTGTCACGAAATGTTTCTTTACCCGGCGCAATTCTGGAACCGATTATTGCTCACCTCCGCCAGGAAGCGAAGGTTGAAAACCGGAGGGGCGATTTTTCCGAGAGTGGCGTTCGATATGCCCTAACAGACCGTGGTCGTGCCGCCGCGTTGGAGGCGCTGTCCCGTGATGGCTATTGCGGACCGGCCCCGGTCACCTTGGAAGCCTATTCGAAACTGGTTCGCCGGCAATCGGTTTCCAAATGCTTAGTCACCGAAGATGATATCCATCGCCTGTTCCGGGAGACGGTCATCGACGAAAATCTTCTGGCCCAACTCGGTCCGGCGGTACACTCCGGCCGTGCCATGTTCATCTATGGCCCGGCGGGTAGCGGCAAGAGCTATATCACCCGTCAACTGGTCAAACTCCTCGCCGGTCCGGTATACGTTCCCTACTCGATTCTGGTAGGCGATACGGTCATCAGCCTGTTTGACCCCGAGTTTCATCATCCGGTCCACGGTGAAGAGCTGGACCCGGTACATCTCGGCAACGGCCATGATCCCCGTTATGTCCTCTGTCACCGTCCGGAAGTGACCACCGGCGGTGAGCTCACCCTGGACATGCTGGACCTAAAATTCGACGAACAACGCAAGCAATATCAGGCACCGCTTCAGCTCAAGGCCAGTAACGGCATGTTGTTGATCGACGATCTTGGCCGGCAGCGGGTATCCCATTTGGATCTACTCAATCGCTGGATCGTGCCCATGGAGGAAAAGCGGGATTTCCTGAACCTTCGGGCAGGGCAGCACTTTGCCGTTCCCTTCGACATGCTCCTGATTTTCTCCACCAACCTGAACCCGTTGGATCTCGCCGATGAGGCCTTCCTCCGCCGCATTGGCCACAAAATCCGATTCAAAACCCTGGAGCCGGAGCCGTTCCTGCGGCTGTGGCAACAGGTCTGCCAGACCATGGGGATCGAGGATGATCCCGAAACTACCCGGTACATGATGACAGAGCTTTACCCGACCCAGGGCAATGTCCTGCTGCCCTGTCATCCCCGGGACCTGCTTGGTCTGGTCAGTGATTACTGCAGGTACCGCGGGTTACCGGCCCGGCTGACCACCGAATCCATTCGGTGGGCCTGGCAAAACTACTTCGTACAGCTGGAAAACGTGGGGTGACCGCTATGTTCAAGTCAAGAACTCTTCTGATGCTCTCTTTTGCCCTGATTATGGGCCTGGGCGCCGCTTACCTGGCCAGGGGCTGGGCGCTTGACCGATTTGCGTCACCAACTACGGAGGATGGTGTCCCTGTCGTTGTGGCTGCCCTGCAGATTCCCTTTGGCAAGAAGGTGGAAGCCAGTGACCTGAAAGTGGCTACCATGCCGAGATCGATGGTGCCGTCCAGTGCGCTGACCGAAGCCGAATCAATTGAAGGGCAAGTGGCGACCACGACTATTTACCCGGGTGAAATGATTCTGAAGGAGAAGGTGGCCGCCTTTGGTGGAGGCAGCGCTCTCTCTGCGGTGATTGCGCCGAACAAGCGGGCCGTGACTGTCCGGGTCAATGACGTTATCGGTGTCGCCGGCTTCCTGATGCCTGGTAACCGGGTAGATATCGTCGCGGCGAAGCGAAATGGAAGCTATCACTACGAATCCCGGACCCTGCTGGAAAACGTCAAGGTTTTGGCAGTGGATCAGACCGCCTCGCCGGAAAAGGACAAGCCAGTCATCGTACGTGCGGTCACCCTCGAGTTGAGCTCGGATGAAGCCGAGGAACTGGTGAAGGCTACTCAGGAGGGCATGATCCAGTTGGCGCTTCGCAACCCGCTGGATGACAGCCTGCGTCCAGAGCCAGAACCGGTCAAGGAGGAGGTCGTGGCCGAGGCCAAGCCGGCGCCGAAACCCGCGCCCCGCAGGGTTGTGGCCACCAGTTCCCGGGTAACTATTATCCGCGGAACGGATGTCAGCACCTCGAAGGTCTCCATGTAAGACGGATCTAAAACAGCGGTTGCCGGAGGTAGGCAGCCGCAAAGGAAGTAACCCAGGGAGAGAGTGACCATGACAATAAACACGAAGAAACTGTCACTGCAGGGATGCCTGATCGGGCTGTTCCTGCTCTTGTCCGTCATCCCGGTCGTCGTGAGAGCCCAGGTGATGCTGGCAAGCGGAATGGACCGGCAAGTGGTCGAAGTGGCTCTGAACCAGTCCCAGATCCTTTATCTGGAACAGCCGGTAGCGAAGATCTCCGTTGGTAATCCCGATATTGCTGACATCCTGATCCTGCGATCCCGTCAGCTCTATGTGGTGGGTAAACAGCTCGGCTCCACCAACGTTACCCTGTGGGATAACAATAACCAGGTGGTCGCGGCCGTGGGGATTGATGTGACACACGACCTGGAAGGCCTGAAAGCCAAGCTTCACCAGGTCCTGCCCGGCGAGGAAATCGAGGTTCGATCTTCCCAGGGTGCGATTATCCTCAGTGGTGAAGTCAGCAGTTCTGCCCGCATGGCTGCTGCCCTGGACCTGGCCCGGAGTTTCCAGGGCGGGGAGGATGGCAAGGTCCTCAATATGATGCAGGTGGGTGGCGCTCAGCAGGTAATGCTGGAGGTGCAGGTAGCGGAGGTTTCCCGGGATTTCCTCAAGCGAATTGGTGCCAAGTTTGAGGCAATGAACGCCAACTCCCTGCTGACCATCGGTGCCGGTAATAATGGCACGGCCCTGGCACCCGCAGCCACGATTCCGGGTGGTGGAACCAACACCCTGAGCCCTTTCGGTCCGCCGGCAACCCAGATTCTCAGGGAGCCCCTGACTTTCGAAAGCACCGGTCTGTTCGCCAGTTTCCTCGATGGCGATACCCTGTTTGATCTGGTGATCGATGCGGCACAGGAAAACAACCTGGCCAAGGTCCTGGCCGAACCCACGCTCACCACTCTGACCGGCCAGGAAGCCACTTTCCACGCTGGCGGTGAATTCCCGATACCCGTGGGCAGCGGACAAGACGATGGCATCAAGATCGAGTTCAAGGAATTCGGCATCAGCCTTGGTTTTCTGCCCACGGTTCTCGATTCCGGAATGATCAGCCTGAAGCTGAACATCAAGGTCAGCGAGCTCAGTAACCAGAACTCCATTGTGCTGGACGTGCCGGACACTGCCGCGACCTTCTTTATCAATGCGCTGACCAGCCGCAGTGCTTCATCGACGGTTGAACTGGCGAATGGCCAGACCATTGGCGTTGCAGGCCTGATCAACGAAAACCTGCGCGAGCGGGTGAACAAATTCCCGGGCCTGGGCGACTTGCCGATCCTGGGCAACCTGTTCCGCAGTCAGGAATACGTGAAGGGTAAGACCGAGCTGGTGATCCTGGTCACCCCTCACTTCGCCAAACCGGTGGATCGCGAGCAGTTCAGCCTGCCCACGGATTACTTTGTGGAGCCCTCGGATCTGGAGTTCTACCTCCTGGGTTACATGGAAGGCAGACATAAACCCGGTGCTGAATCAGCACCCGGGCAGCAAGGCAGCGTGGAAGGTCAATTCGGTCACGAACTCTGAGGTGGACGTCATGGATGCATATAACCGCACAATCAAGGCAGTAATTACAGGACTGGCAACGGGACTGCTCCTGGCAGGGTGCGCATCACCCAGTTCGGAAGACCAGTTCGGTAATTCCGTCCGCCAGATGATTGCCGCCCAGAAGTACGTACCGCCCGGGCAGGAACCGCCCGAGCTGCCGGTGCTGGATGGCCG
>JAAZVL010000209.1 GCA_018623515.1 Marinobacter sp. | reverse complement strand
GACCATACTTCGGGGTATTCTCGGGGTAAATCATCGAGAAAAATGGAAAGACAAAAACAGCGAGAAAGAATAAAACCCTTTATAGACAGTGGCTTGATTTGCTTTTGGTTGCTGTGGATAACCCTTTTTTCACCACTTCACTTCCCGATACAGAAGCTGCTGAATATCTTGCCCAGAAGTTCATCCGGGGTCAGGTGCCCGGTGATTTCCCCAAGGGCATCCTGGGCCGCGCGCAGGTCTTCGGCCAGTAGTTCGCCGGCGCCATAACCTTCCAGTTGGGTCTGACCCTGGAGCAGGGAATCCCGGGCACGCTCCAGGGCATCCAGGTGCCGGCGCCGGGCCAGAAAGCCCCCCTCGGTGGTGGTGACAAAACCCATGCACTGCTTCAGGTGGTCACGCAATACCTCGAGCCCTTCAGCGGACTTGGCGGCCAGTCGAATCACCGGCGCCGACTGGTGGGGTTCGGCGGTAATACCCACCGTTTCTCCGGACAGGTCCACCTTGTTGCGGATCACGGTCACCGGTGCATTGGCCGGTAACCGGTCAATGAAATCCGGCCAGATTTCATGGGGTTCGGTCTTGTCGGTGGTGGTGGCGTCCACCATCAGCAGGATCCGGTCGGCCTGGCGGATTTCATCCCAGGCCCGGGCGATGCCGATCTGTTCCACCTCATCGGGACTGTCGCGCAGACCGGCGGTATCGATGATGTGCAGGGGCATGCCATCGATGTGGATATGTTCCCGGAGCACGTCCCGGGTGGTGCCCTCGATGGCCGTCACAATCGCGGCTTCCCGGCCGGCCAGGGCGTTGAGCAGGGAGGACTTGCCGGCATTGGGCCGGCCGGCGATAACCACTTTCATGCCGTCGCGCAGAATGGTGCCCTGCTGGGCCTCGGCCAGGATGGTATGCACCCGTTCAATAAGTGCATTCAGGTCGGTGGCCACCTTACCGTCGGCCAGGAAGTCGATTTCCTCCTCGGGAAAGTCGATGGCGGCCTCGACGTAGATCCGTAAGTGAGTAACCGCTTCCACCAGATCGTCAATCCGGCGCGAGAAGACACCCTGCATGGAGCGTACGGCACAGCGAGCCGCCTGCTCCGAACTGCTCTCGATCAGGTCGGCAATGGCCTCGGCCTGGGCCAGGTCGAGCTTGTCGTTCAGGAATGCCCGTTCGGAGAATTCCCCCGGTCGGGCCAGCCGGGCGCCCAGGCTGCATACTTCCCGCAGCAACAGATCCAGGATCACGGTACCGCCATGACCCTGGAGCTCGAACACATCCTCGCCGGTAAAGGAGTGGGGGTTGGGGAAGAACAGGCCGATGCCCTCATCAATGAGCTGGCCAGAGTTATCCACAAAGGGGCCGTAGTGGGCGTACCGGGGTTTGGGGTCGAAGCCCAACATGCGTTGGGCGATGTCCCGGGCTTTCGGACCGGAGACCCGGACGATGCCAACACCGGCCTGGCCCGGTGCAGTGGCAATTGCGGCGATGGTGTCTGTGCTCTGCTGCATGAAAATTCCCCGGGCTGAAATAACAGAGGCTCCGTGAAGGAGCCTCTGTCGGATCAGGTCAGCACTTCGGTCAGTGCTTCTTGCCTGCCACTTCCGCTTCGATCTTGCGGGTAATGTACCACTGCTGGGCGATAGACAGAATGTTGTTCACCAGCCAGTACAGCACCAGACCCGCCGGGAACCACAGGAAGAACACGGTGAAGATCAGCGGCATCATCTTCATGATCTTCGCCTGCATGGGATCCGGCGGTGTCGGATTCAGGTGCATCTGCAGGAACATGCTGGCACCCATCAGGATCGGAAGGATGAAGTACGGATCCATCTGGGACAGGTCATTTATCCACAGCATGAACGGCGCATGGCGCAGCTGAACGCTCTCGAACAGAACCCAGTACAGGGAAATGAACACCGGCATCTGCACCAGGATCGGCAGACAGCCGCCGAGCGGGTTGATCTTCTCCCGCTTGTACAGGGCCATCATTTCCTGGGACATGCGCTGTCGGTCATCCCCGTACAGTTCCTTGAGCCGGGTCAGCTGCGGAGCCACCGCACGCATCTTGGCCATGGAACGGTAACTGGTGGCGGACAGGTGGAAGAACACCCCCTTGACCAACACCGTCAACAGGATGATGGACACACCCCAGTTGCCTACAAGGCCGTGGAACCACTGCAGGATGTAGAACAGCGGCAGGGAGATGAAGAACAGCCAGCCAAAGTCCACCGTGCGGTCGAGATTCGGTGCCAGGGCTTCCAGTCGATCAATAATCTTCGGTCCGACATAGGCCCTGGCACCGACTTCGGCAGTTTCCCCCGGCGCCACCGTGGTCGCGGGATAGACAAAGCCCATGACATGCAGCGGGCCACGCTGTGTCGTCTGGAACTGGGCGGGCACGTCCCGCTCGGGAATCCAGGCAGTCAGGAAGTAGTGTTGCAGGAAGGCCAGCCAGCCGTTGGTGACCTGCTGGTTGACCCGGTTTTCCTTGAGGTCGTCAAAGTCGAACTTTTCGTAGGGGTCTTCGGGGGAGCTCATCACCATGCCCAGGTAAGCACGGATACCCATGCTGGCCTGACTGGTAGGATCCGGCGCTTCATCACGGACGATCTTTCCGGTGAAGTTGGCCTGCCAGGGCTCCCCGGAATTGTTCTCGACCAGGTAACGCACACCAATTTCGTAGCTGTCGCGCTCGAACTGGTAGCGTTTGGTGATCTTGACTCCAGCCTCGGTGGTATAGGTGAGATCCACCGTGAGCTGGTCCTGACCTTCCTGGAGCTGGTAATGGTCCGCTGCGGTCTGGTAGACCGGTGCGGTGCCGTTTTTCTGGCTGTCCGGCCCGTCGCGACCAATCAGGCCACTCTCCAGCAGGTAGGTTCGGGTCTCGGTGTTGGTCAGCAGTTTGAGCGGTTCCTCGCTGTTAAGCGACTTGTCGTAGTCAAGGAGTGAACTGTCGACAAGATTGCCGCTGACCCGATCAATGGTCAGCTCGTAGACATCGGTCCGGATGGTGACGAACTGGTTATCGACGCTGGTGCCTTCTGCGCTTGCAGATACGGTGGCCTGTCCGGATTCAGGTGTGGAAAACTCTTCGCTTCCGACAGAAGAAGCCGTGCCTTGCTCGGGGAGGACCATACCGTCGTCGCCACTGGCACCGTTGCCATTCGAGGGGCTGGCAACCTGTGCAGTTTCAGTGGGTTGCGGCTGTTGGTGATAATCCTCGTTCCAGGCCAGCACCATCAGATAACTGACAATCGCCAGGCCGGCAAACAAAACAATGCGTTGAATATCCATAGGATTACTGTCTGGTCTGGGTGGTTTGAGGGGAATGCTCAGTACCTGGAACAGGATCGTAGCCGCCTTCACTCCAGGGATGACACCTGCCTAAACGCCGGATAGCCAGCACCGAACCTTTGGCGGCTCCGTGCAGAGTAATGGCTTCAACAGCATATTGCGAGCACGTGGGATAGTGGCGGCAGTGACTCGCCATCAAGGGGCTGATTGCGTATTGATAGAAGCGAATGGGCACAAGCAACAGTTTGCGCATTAACCCGTTCCTCTACCGGCAGGCCTGGATTCCGCTGCACGGGATGGCGGTGACTGGTGGTATTTTTTTTTCAGTCGGCGCCAGAGATCGTTCAGGGAGTCCCGGATGGTCTGATTATCCAGATTGGCCAGACCTTGACGCCCAAGGATAACGATATCTACGCCGGGCAGGTCAGTGCGTAGCCTGAAAGTCTCTCTGACCTGGCGTTTTACCCGGTTTCGCTGGACGGCCAGCTTGAGGTTTTTCTTCGAGAAAACCAGACCGATCCTGGCATGACCGAGGTTGTTCGGTGTAGCCAGGATCAGGAAATTCCGGTGTGGAACCTTCAGCTGGACGTCATCGAAGACTTTGCTGTAATCCGCGGGTCGCAGTAGCCGGGCGGATTTTGGAAAACCCAAAGCCTTCATCAGGCGAACAGGTTCTTACGCTGACAGGCGCGCGCGACCTTTGGCACGGCGACGGGACAGAACCTTGCGGCCGTTGGCAGTGGCCATACGGGCACGGAAACCGTGGACGCGCTTACGCTTCAGGACGCTTGGTTGAAACGTTCTTTTCATGGTGATGATCTCACATTTCGTAAGTTTGAAATTCAGTAACTGGCTGGAAAATGTACAGCCAAAACAGGAGCGGCATTCTATGCAAATGCCGGTGAAAGTTCAATGTTTATTGTGTCAGGGACAGTACGTGGTATGCCAGTTGGTGCAGCGTGCTACCGGGTAACAGAATCAGTAAGTCTTTTATGAATTCTTTTAAGGATTATTTATTACTGTTATTAGGGTGGCCGATTTCTGTGGAAAAGCATCAAGTTCCTTTTAAATTCAAATTCCTAGGGCGTTGAAAAGGTTATTGACAAGGTGGCGTGAGGTCTGTGGAGGGAGCGCTTACGAAATGTGGGAAAGTCGGCCTGGCCCGAAAGATCCTGGTTATCCACTGATCGGTCCCAGTGTTTCGCACAGGGTTGCACGCAGGGTGTACACACAGGGCTGTGGGTAACTTTTTTGGATGAGCTTTACTGTACACAAGCCTGTAGGTAAGTTTCTAAGATTCTGTTTTTCAATATTTTAAATTTCCACAGGCTGTTTATGAGTGCAGTTTTGGACTTTTACTGGTGAGGCGCTCGGGTTAGAATCCGTGATCACCTTTTTGTTACCGGAAGCAGTCGTTCCGGCGAGAAGAATTTCAGGGTTATCGGGAGCAGACGGTCGTGCCGAACAGTATCTGGCATCAATGTCTTGAAGTACTCCGGGACGAGTTTCCCGCACAACAGTTCAATACCTGGTTGAGGCCGTTACAGTCGGATCACCGGGAAGGGCAGTTGGTGCTGTTTGCTCCCAACCGGTTTGTCATGGACTGGGTTAATGAAAAATATCTGCGTCGTATAGAGGAAGTCCTCAAGGATCTGAACGGGGGTCAGGCGCCTCGGGTCAACATGAAGGTTGGTTCGGCACCCCGGGAGGAAGCACCGGTGAATCGGGCCTCCGACAAGCCGGC
>JAAZVL010000208.1 GCA_018623515.1 Marinobacter sp. | reverse complement strand
GATTCGGCTCACCTGGCTTTCCGGCAAGGTCAAGGGTAAGGCGCGTCAGGAAGCTCTCGAGTCCGTGGGTTCGGGAGACGCCGCTGTGGTGATTGGCACCCACGCGCTGTTCCAGGAAGACGTCCGGTTCGACCGGCTGGCACTGGTGATAGTGGACGAGCAGCACCGGTTTGGTGTTCACCAGCGCCTGGCGCTGCGGGAAAAGGGGGTGGGCGGCTCCCTCGCTCCCCACCAGTTGATCATGACCGCGACGCCCATTCCCCGCACCCTGGCCATGAGTGCCTACGCCGATCTGGACACGTCGGTGATTGATGAATTGCCGCCAGGGCGTAAGCCCATTGAAACTATTGTGATTTCCGACAGTCGGCGCGATGATGTGATCGAGCGGGTGCGCAGTGCCTGCCGGGACGGCCGCCAGGCCTACTGGGTGTGTACCCTCATCGAGGAGTCTGAAGCGCTCCAATGCCAGGCGGCGGAAGTGACCGCCCGGGAACTTTCCGAGCGGCTCCCCGGGTTGCAGGTTGGCCTTGTCCACGGGCGTCTGAAAGCCCAGGAAAAGGCGGAGGTAATGGCGCGCTTCAAGGCCGGTGAGCTGGATCTGCTGGTGGCGACCACGGTGATTGAAGTGGGGGTGGATGTACCCAACGCCTCGCTCATCATCATCGAAAACCCGGAACGTCTGGGCCTGGCCCAGTTGCACCAGTTGCGCGGCCGGGTCGGGCGTGGTGAGCAGGCCAGTTTCTGTGTGTTGCTCTATCATCCGCCGCTGTCGTCCAATGGCAAAGCGCGTCTGCAGGCGCTCCGGGACAGTCAGGACGGATTCGTGATTGCCGAAAAAGACCTGGAAATCCGCGGCCCAGGCGAGGTGCTCGGGACACGGCAAACAGGCATGATGCAATTCCGGCTTGCGGACTTTGAAAGGGACAAGGGTTGGATTGAGCCGGTCAGGGAGATGGCTCCATCACTGATGAAGTTCCCTGAAGTTGTCAATGGACTGATTCGCCGCTGGCTGGGCGAAAGAATACGCTATGGCGACGTCTGAACCAGGGAGATCTTTATGGAACTACCCCTCGCGGTGCGGCAGGCTCTTGGAGATTCTGCCCAACGCGCGTCACTGACGACGCTCCGTCAGGTCGACTCGCCGTCGGCATTGCGGATGTTGTTGCTCAGTGATGAACAGGGAAGCCTGCAGGTCATCTGTCGCAAGCATGACCTGATCGACCTTGAGCAGCTTAACCAGCAGCTGGGCCGCGATTTCCGGCTGATGGGGCTTCCGGAGCGCCGGCGTATCATGGAGCGGACGGGGCTTTCCGATCTGCCCGCACTGCCTTCGCTGACCGAGCTCCCGACGGTCGTTGATTTCCGGGTCCGGACCCTGGAGACGGTTGCGCTGGAACTTGCCGAGCACAACCTTGCCGTTGTAATGGCGGCCAGCGACTTCCGGTCCCTGGCGGAGGCGGCCTGGCACTGCTCCTTTGCCGTAGACCCTGGCATGATTCCCGCGTCCGGGAACAAATCCTCCGGTGGGGCTGAGCAGCTTCACTCCAGCATCAAGAAATTTACCGCCCTTCGAATCCAGCAGCGCCTGGAAGACACCTTGGAGCTGCCCCCGATGCCTGAAACGGCTCAGCGCATTGTGCACCTGCGGGTAGACCCCAATGCTGTGATGGGAGATCTGGTCGACGTTGTCGAGAGTGATCCCAGTCTGGCGGCTCAAGTGGTCAGTTGGGCCTCGTCCTCGTTCTATGGTGCAGCCGGTCATGTCCGGTCGGTTCATGACGCGGTTTCCAGGGTGCTGGGCTTCGACCTGGTCATGAACCTGGCCATGGGTCTGTCCATGGGGCGGGGTTTGAAGCAATCCACCGACGGCTCGGAGACCCACACGGATTATTGGCGGCGTGCACTCTGGCAGGCACAGTCCGCCGGCGTCCTGGCCAGCATGATGCCAAGGGGCACGCGCCCGACCTTCGGCCTCGCCTATTTGTCAGGTTTGTTGCACAACTTCGGCGAACTTGCACTGGCCCAGATTTTTCCGCCCCACCACCGGCTGGTATCCAGGGCCCAGGAAGTGAATCCCCACTTCGACCCTTCGGTAATTGAGTATTACCTGCTTGGCATCACCCGGAATGATATCGCGGTCCGGCTGATGGAAAACTGGGGCATGCCTGAGGAGGTCATCCTGGCGATCCGGCATCAGAACGATCCTGTCTATCAGGGACCACACCGGGTTTACCCAAGGCTGCTGTGGCTCTGCCAGCAGCACCTTGCCGCGTTGGGAGTGACCGGCAGGGTAGCCGAGGCGGTGCCGGAGGCGTTCTATGATGAGCTGGGTCTTCAACCAGAGCGTGTTGTCAAACAGTTCCAGGAGCTGTTGAAGGGGAAAGACGGTATTCTCGCCGTGACCGGGAACGCCGATACTCCACCTCCCGGCCTTTGATCACAAAAAAAGCCGGCCCAATGGCCGGCAAGCTCACCCGCTTTTGCAGAGTCGTCCTAACTTATCAGGAGAAAACAACGTAGGGCGTTACCGCCGCAAATTTTGGCTCCACCCTGTTTTTAATCTAGATCAGGAAGACAAAAAGAAAAGTCAACAGCTCGGAGCCGTAAAGGAATGAGTGGAGCGTCAGTTAAATGGGTTTCCCGAAGCTATTGATTTACTTTGCTAAACTTTCAGGTTGTCTGCTTTTCCTGTTACAAACTGTTACAAAAAGCAGGTCAGACCAGTTCGTCAATCGCTGATTATTCGAACTGGTGAAGGCGTATGGCAGTCGCCGCCCGACGGATTTCATCGGCGTGAGTTTTTTCGACCTCGAATCGTTCCTTGTCCATTTTCTCGACGAACCGGGTGTCGGTCGCTTGCCGGGCCCGATGGGTGGGCATGTGTTCAAGCTTCTCGTGGACCGTCCGGAAAACACGGAAAGGCGATTCCTCCAGGAGGTGTGGTGCCACGTGATCCAGTAATCCCTTGATACGGAGGCAGGCCTCGGAATACTCGATCTGATTCTCCTCAACGGCCATGGCGATAACCCGGATGCTGCCGATCATGTCCTCACGCCGTTTCGCCTGGAACTCTTCGGCTTTCTGCTGGCGCCGTCGGCCCTCGGCGAGCAGCCTTGTTTGCTTCCGGATAAACCAGAGCAAGCAGGCTATGGCGATCAGGCCGGCAATTATCAGGGTCCACTGCAGCCAAACAGGCATGCTACCTCCTTTCTCGATCAGGCGGAACGACGTTGCTTTCCGGAGCGCAAGACTCTGACAGTTACTGACTGGCCATTCAATACGGAAGTTCCGGAAAGCTGGTCTATCTGGTTGTCTTCCAGCACGTCATTGATCGAGGCGCCGGCATGGGCACTCGCGACCGAGAGGCCGGTGCCCTGCCGGTCGTGGCCCCAGCCGTGGGGAATGGAAACCACCCCCGGCATGATATCCGGGGTAATTTCGACTGGCAGCACGATGGCCTGCCCGGCGCCCTGGACCTCGGCAGATTGCCCGGCTTCGAGGCCAAGGCGTCCCGCATCGTCCGGGTGGAGCATCAGTGTGCAGCGGTCCTTGCCTTTGACCAGTCGTCGGCTGTTATGCATCCAGGAGTTGTTGCTGCGCACATGCCGCCGGCCGATCAGGCTGAGCTGATCATCCGGTTCGGATACCAGATGCTTGTGAAGGCGGCCGAGATCCTGAAGATAACGTCGGGGTGCCAGATGGATCAGGCCATCCCGGGTGAACAGCCGGTCCGGTAGCGAGGGCTGGAGCGGCCCCAGGTCCACGCCGTGGGGGTTGTCCTTGAGAGCCGAGAGGGATAGCCCTTTGGGCAGCGCGCCCCATTGCCGGTTAACCGGGCTGAGCTTCGCGAGACCGCGCAGTGGATGACGCTCCGGCAGGATGTCCAGCACCAGGTCAACGGCCGGCTGGAGAAACTTTCTGGCCGGACCGGTATCGACGCCGTAGGGACCGGAGCGCAGCAACAGATCCAGGATCGGATCGGGGCCGATCTGTTTGAAAGCGCGCCAGCCAAGCTCCGATCGCAGGGGTAACCGGCCTCCCTTGCGTTGCTGTTCAAGCCGGTGGGCGAGTTCCAGGAGGATCTGCCAGTCGTGCTTCGCATCCTCCCGGGGCTCGAACAGGGCGTCACTGTATTTGGCGTAATTGCGCACCGCAAACATGCTGAAGATCAGGTCGTAATGACTGCGCTCCAACGCGGCAGTGGGCGGCAGGATGACATCGGCATGGCGGGTGGTTTCGTTCAGGTAGTAGTCCACCGAGACCATGAAATCGAGGTTCTCGAACGCCTTTTCAAGCCGTTGACCATTGGGGCTGGACAGAACCGGGTTGCCGGCAACTGTCACAAAGGCCCGGATCTGGCCGTCACCCGGAGTAAGGATTTCGTCCGCCATGGTGCTGGCAGGGTACTCTCCGGCAAACTCGGGAAGATCCCGGACCCGGCTGCGACGCTTGTCGAAGTGCCCGTTCTGGCCGCTCATGGCACCCAGCGCCACCAGATCAATGGCCGGTTGGCTGAACAGCACCCCACCCACGGAGTCCAGCTTTCCGGTCAGGATGTTCAGGCAATAGGCCAGCCACGTCGCAAGGCCGCCAAAGGCCTGGGTGCTGGTGCCCATCCGTGAATACAGGGCAGCCTTGCGGGTAGCGGCGAGTTGCCGGGCCAGGTTGCGGATCGCCTCGGCGTCCATACCTGTATGGCCACTTACCGCTTCCGGGGTGTAGGGAACGGCTGCCAGCTGGAGGAGTTCAAAATCCTTGACCAGGCGTTCCGCCGGGCCCGGATCCACCAGGTTCTCCTCGAACAGGGTGTTCACCATGGCCATCAGCAACAGGGCATCGTTGCCCGGCCGGACAAAGTGAAACTCATCCGCCAGTTTTGCGGTTTCAGTACGCCGGGGATCGATCACTACCAGTTTGCCGCCCCGCTGCCTCAGGGCCTTCAGCCGGCCCCGCACATCCGGGACCGTCATCAGACTGCCGTTCGAGGCCATGGGGTTGGCGCCGATGCAGATAAACAGGTCGGTATTGTCGATATCCGGAATGGGAAACAGGATCTGGTGCCCGAACATCTCCAGGCTGGCGAGCATGT
>JAAZVL010000052.1 GCA_018623515.1 Marinobacter sp. | reverse complement strand
GGATCCGGACTCAAATGATATGGGTATCTTCGGCAAGGTGATCAAGAATCCGGCCGCCCATAAATTGCGTGATGGCGACCGTGTGGAACTCTACCGGCCCCTGAAGATCGACCCGAAACAGGCGCGCCTGAATCGGGCAAAGAAGAAGGGCGCCTGAGGCGGGCTCAGTAGGCGGGGGTTTCCTCAAGCAGCTGCGCTTCGTAATGGGAAAAGCTATCGCCATCATAGTAGACGATAATGCGTTGCTCCTTGATGTCCCCGCCGGAGCGCTGGAATGTATACACGTAGTACTCGCGGGAAGAGTCCACGGGGTTTAATGCCAGCGGTGTGCCAAGCAGCGCGTGGACCTGACTCCGGGGCATTCCGGCGGTCAGTGAGGTCAGCTCTTCATCGGTCACAATGTTGCCTTGCTGGACATTGATCTTGTACACGCCAGGGAAGACACAACCGGTCATAAAGAGAGTGAGAATGAGAGCTGTGAGCTTTTGCATCGCCGGGGGAAATCCTCTATCTTGAAATCGCCTGCCAGAGGCAGGTGTGACACGGGTTGACCGTTACATGGCGGCTTCATCATACCGGAAGCCGTGAGGCACACCAAAGAGCGAATAGTAACATGTCATCTGAAAACGCCGAATTACGAAAAGTCGGTCTGAAGGTTACCCTGCCACGGGTCAAGATCTTCAATATTCTGGAGAACGCCGAAGAGCACCATCTGAGTGCCGAGGACGTTTACAAGAAGCTGCTGGAGCAGGGAGATGACGTGGGGCTGGCAACCGTCTACCGGGTGCTGACCCAGTTCGAAGCGGCTGGTCTGGTACTGCGGCATAACTTCGAGGGCGGTCACGCGGTCTTTGAAATGGCTGGCGATGATCATCACGACCATATGGTGTGCACCCAGACGGGTGAGGTCATCGAGTTCGTGGACGAAGTGATCGAGGAGCGCCAGCAGAAGATCGCCAAAGAGCATGGCTATGAGATCGTGGATCACAGCCTGATTCTCTACGTGAAGCCGATCAAGGACAAATAAGCTAAGCGGAATAAGCCGACGAACATAAAAAAGGGGGCAGGTGTCAGCCTGCCCCCGAACAGCTCTCAGGATCGAGAGGGGTAGAGGTTCCGGTTCGCCATCAGTGGTGGGTGGCCTGCCCCTTGGAAAACATCTCCCGGGCATGGGCAATGGTTTGTTCGGTCATGTCCACGCCACCCAGCATTCTCGCCACTTCACTGATTCTTCCATTGTCATCAAGCGCCTCGATTTTCGAGAAGGTCGCGTCTTTTTCGGTAAATTTGCTGACAAACAAGTGCTGATGGCATTGCGCCGCCACTTGTGGCAAGTGGGTTACACACAGCACCTGGCCGTTGCTGCCGAGGCTGCGCAGCAGCTTGCCGACCACCTCGGCGGTGCCGCCACCGATACCGACGTCCACTTCATCGAACACCAGGGTGGGTGTGGTCGAGGTCTGGGCGACCACCACCTGGATGGCCAGGCTGATCCGGGACAGTTCACCGCCTGAAGCGACTTTGGCCAGGGAGCGGGCTGGTTGACCGGGGTTGGCGCTGACCAGGAATTCGATATCCTCCATGCCGTGCGGTGCCGGCTGGTCATCGCTGTTGCGATTCAGGTGGGTGACGAACTGAACTGACGGCATGCTCAGCTGGGTCAGTTCCCCGGCAATGCGTTGATCCAGCTCCACCGCCGCCCGTTGACGGGCTTCGGTGAGTTGCTCCGCCAGTTCATCGAAGCTGGCACGCCGCTTCTCCAGTTCCGCTTCCAGTTGTTCGAGGCTGCCTTCGCCGCCATCCAGTTCAGCCAGTTCACCGCTCAGGCGGGCGTGCAGTTCCGGCAGTTCTTCCGGGGTGATCCGGTGCTTGCGGGCCATCTGGTAAATGGCGCTCAGGCGTTCCTCCACCTCGGCGAGGCGGGCCGGGTCAGCCTCGTAATCCTCTACGAACCGGCGCAGGTTATCGCCGGCTTCGGAAACCTGGATCTGGGCCTCGTTCAGCATCTGGATGGTGTCGGCCAGGGCGGGTACCTCTACCGGCAGCTGCTCCAGTTGCTGCAGAGCCTGGCGGATCAGGTCCGAGGCGCTGGTTTCGTCTTCGGTGCACAGTAGCGCCGCCTGATGGCTGCTGTGCAGAACGGCATCCGCCTGGCTCAGCTGGGCCTGTTCCTGTTCCAGCGCGTCCTGCTCGCCATCTTCGAGGGCCAGCCGGTCCAGTTCCTCCACCTGATAGCGCAACAGCTGCAGCCGGGCTTCGGCCTCGTCCGCGTTCTGTTGCCTTTCGGTCAGGCGCTGACGGGTCTGGTGCCAGGCTTTCCACGCGGTGCGGGTATCTGCGGCCAGGGTTTCGATGCCGGCGAATTCGTCGAGCAGTTTACGGTGGGTTTCCTTGCGCAACAGGGACTGATGCTGGTGCTGGCTGTGGATGTCCATCAGCAGGCCGCCCAGTTCCTTCAGATGCGCGAGGGGACAGGGCTGGCCGTTGATGTAGGCCCGGGAGCGACCGTCCTTGCTGATTACCCGGCGCAGGATGCAGTCGTTGTCATCGTCCAGTTCGTGCTGGTCGAGCCACTCTGCGGCTTCGGGGATGTTGCTGACATCAAAGGTGGCGGTAATGTCCGCCCGCTTGGCGCCATGGCGGACGGCCCCCGCATCCGCGCGGCCGCCCATGGCCAGCCCGAGGGCGTCGAGGACGATGGACTTGCCCGCACCGGTCTCCCCGGTCAGTGCCGTCATACCCTTGTTGAACTGGAGTTCCACTCTTTCGGCAATGGCGTAATTGGAAACCGTAAGTTGTGTGAGCATGGATAACCTCCGCTCCCGATTCAGAATCCGTTGTTGAGTGCCCGGCGGCGCCTGTCTGGAATACTGGTTTTACATACAGTGACTGTGAATATATACAGGGTTTTTCCTGTTTGCAAACGGCCTGTCCGGATTTTCTTCACGAATCCGGACGAAAATGGTTGAAACCGGCCGGGTGGGCCCCATATTCGTTCGAAAATACAGTTTTCCGGCTCGCTTCGGCCGGGAGTACATTTCAACCGGCCGTGTTGTCAGGCCGCTGGAGATTTAGCAGGAGAAGTCATGAGCACTGACGAGAACCGCAACGAACAGGCAGAGGAACTGAAGGAAGCGACCGAGGCGGCCGCCGAGGATGCGCAGGCAGCCGGGGAAGCTGCCCCGGAAGGCGGGGAGGTTTCCGAAGTGGAAGCCCTCAACGCCCAGGTCCGGGAGCTCAAGGACCAGATGCTGCGCACCCAGGCGGAAATGCAGAACGTGCGTCGTCGCTCCGAGATCGATGTGGAAAAGGCCCGCAAGTTCGCTCTCGAGAGGTTCGTGAAGGAGCTGCTGCCGGTGGCTGACAGTCTGGAAAAAGCGGTGGAAAGCACCGAAGGCCAGGAAAGCTCCGGTGAACTGGTGGCCTCCATCCGCGAGGGTGTGGAAATGACCCTCGATCTGTTCCTCAAGAGCCTGGCGAAGTTCAATGTCGAGCAGCTGAACCCGGTGGGTGAGCCGTTTGATCCGCAGCAGCACGAAGCCATGTCCATGGTGCCTGCGCCGGATGCCGAGCCCAACAGCGTGGTCAGCGTTGTACAGAAGGGTTACCTGCTCAACGGCCGTGTGGTGCGCCCGGCGATGGTCGTCGTTGCCAAGGCCGAGTAACGAAAAATTCGCCGGCAGGCTTGAAAAGCCGATTAAAGCGCCAATATAGCGAGTAAATAGCGAGAAGCCGGGGCGACATTCTCCGGGAAAGCATTCACAAGATTTGGAGTGATTCGATGAGCAAAATTATTGGTATCGACCTGGGAACCACAAACTCCTGTGTGGCCATCATGGATGGCGACAAGGTAAAGGTAATCGAGAACGCCGAGGGTGACCGCACCACCCCGTCCATCATCGCCTATACAGAAGACGGCGAAACCCTGGTTGGTCAGTCTGCCAAGCGCCAGGCCGTTACCAACCCGGCAAACACCCTGTACGCCATCAAGCGTCTGATCGGTCGTCGTTTCGAGGACGACGTGGTCCAGAAGGACATCAAGATGGTGCCCTACAAGATCATCAAGGCCGACAATGGCGACGCCTGGGTTGAGGTAAAGGGCCAGAAGATGGCGCCGCCGCAGATATCTGCAGAAGTTCTGAAGAAGATGAAGAAGACTGCAGAAGACTATCTGGGCGAGAAAGTGACCGAGGCGGTTATTACCGTGCCGGCCTACTTCAACGACAGCCAGCGTCAGGCCACCAAGGACGCCGGCAAGATCGCCGGTCTGGAAGTGAAGCGGATCATTAACGAGCCGACCGCTGCTGCCCTGGCCTACGGCCTGGACAAGAAAAGCGGGGACCGTACGGTGGCCGTTTACGACCTGGGCGGTGGTACCTTTGACCTGTCCATCATCGAGATTGCCGACGTGGACGGCGAGCACCAGTTCGAAGTACTGGCCACCAACGGTGATACTTTCCTGGGCGGTGAAGACTTCGACCTGAAGATCATCGAGTACCTGGCAGACCAGTTCAAGAAAGACAGCGGCATCGACCTGCGTGGTGATTCCCTGGCGATGCAGCGTCTGAAAGAAGCAGCCGAGAAGGCCAAGATCGAGCTGTCCAGCAGTCAGCAGACTGACGTGAATCTGCCGTATATCACTGCGGATGCGTCCGGTCCCAAGCACATGAACGTGAAGCTGACCCGTGCCAAGCTGGAATCCCTGGTCGAAGACCTGGTTCAGCGCAGCCTCGAGCCCTGTAAAGTGGCTCTGCAGGATGCCGGCATGAAGGCGTCTGAAGTCGACGAGGTTATCCTGGTAGGTGGTCAGACCCGTATGCCGCTGGTGCAGGAGAAGGTGAAAGAGTTCTTCGGCAAAGAAGCCCGCAAGGACGTCAACCCGGACGAAGCCGTGGCCATGGGTGCTGCTATCCAGGCGGCTGTACTCTCCGGCGATGTGAAAGACGTGCTGCTGCTGGACGTCACCCCGCTGACCCTGGGTATCGAAACCATGGGTGGCGTCGCGACTCCGCTGATCGAGAAGAACACCACGATCCCGACCAAGAAGTCGCAGACGTTCTCCACAGCGGAAGATAACCAGACTGCCGTGACCATCCACGTGGTTCAGGGCGAGCGCAAGCAGGCGGCACAGAACAAGTCCCTGGGTCGTTTTGACCTGGCAGACATTCCGCCCGCGCCCCGCGGTGTGCCGCAGATCGAAGTCACCTTCGACATCGACGCCAACGGCATCCTGAACGTGTCCGCGAAGGACAAGGCCACCGGCAAGGAGCAGTCCATTGTAATCAAGGCCTCCTCCGGTCTGAACGAAGACGAGATCGAGAAGATGGTGCGTGATGCCGAGGCCAACGCCGAGGAAGATCGCAAGTTCGAAGAGCTGGTCCAGGCCCGCAACCAGGGTGACGCCATGGTTCACGCCGTTCGCAAAACCCTGAGCGAAGCCGGTGACAAGGTCAGTGACAGCGAGAAAGAGTCTATCGAGGCTGCCATCAAGGATCTTGAGGAAGCACTGGAAGGTTCCGACAAGGAAGCCATCGAGACCAAGACCCAGAAGCTGACCGAAGTGTCTTCCGAGCTGGCCCAGAAAATGTACGCGGATCAGGCCGAGCAGGCACAGCAGGCTGGCGGGCAGGAAAGTGCGCAGTCCTCCCAGTCAGCTGACGACGCCGTCGACGCCGAGTTCGAGGAAGTCAAAGACGACGACAAGAAGTAAGTCTGACGTACATCAGGTAGTTGGAAAACGCGGGGGCTCCCCCGCGTTTTCCGCGTTATAAATACAGGGTTTTACAGCATGGCCAAGCGCGATTATTACGAAGTTCTCGGTGTATCCCGGGACGCGGACGAGAAGGAAGTCAAGCGGGCATACCGAAAGCTCGCCATGAAATACCATCCGGACCGTAACCCGGACGACGCAGACGCCGAGAGTAAATTCAAAGAGGCCAGCGAAGCCTACGACGTACTGGCAGACTCCAGTAAGCGTGCCGCCTATGACCAGTTCGGTCACGCCGGTGTCGACGGCCAGGCCGGCGGCGGCTTCGGAGGCGGTGGTGCCAGCTTCTCGGACATCTTCGGGGATGTGTTCGGTGACATCTTTGGCGGCGGTGGTCGCGGCCGCAACACCCGCGGTGCGGACCTGCGCTATACCCTTGAGCTGGACCTCGAAGAGGCGGTCAAAGGCAAGTCCGTCAATATCACCATTCCCGGTCACGAGGAATGCGAAGCCTGCGATGGCAGCGGCGCCGAAAAAGGCTCCGGTGTCGAGACCTGCGGTACCTGTAAGGGTATGGGCCAGGTGCGCATGCAGCAGGGCTTCTTCGCCGTACAGCAGACCTGCCCGACCTGCCGGGGTTCCGGCCAGATCATCAAGAACCCGTGCAAGGTGTGCCACGGCCAGGGCAGGGTCCGGAAAGAGAAAACCCTCTCCGTCAAAGTGCCGCCCGGCGTGGATACCGGTGACCGCATCCGCCTCTCCGGCGAGGGCGAAATGGGCGTTGATGGTGGACCGCCTGGTGACCTGTACGTCCAGATCGCAGTGCGCGAGCACTCCATCTTCACCCGCGAGGGTCGCAACCTTTACTGCGAGGTACCCATCAGCATCGTGGACGCCACCCTTGGCGGCGAACTGGAAGTGCCGACCCTGGATGGCCGCGTGAAGCTCAAGATCCCGGCCGAAACCCAGACCGGCAAACTGTTCCGTCTGCGCAATAAGGGCGTCAGCCCGGTCCGTGGCGGTCCTGCTGGAGATCTGTTGTGTCGTGTGGTGGTGGAAACCCCGATTAACCTCACCAAGCGACAGAAAGAGTTGCTGGAAGAATTCCAGCAAACACTGGACGGCAGCAACGGCACCCATCATGCTCCGAAGAAAACCTCCTGGTTCGAGGGTGTGAAAAACTTCTTCGACGAAATGAAATTCTGAGCGTGAGCCAAACAAGGGAAAAGCGAACATGAGGGTAGCAATCATCGGCGCCGCCGGGCGCATGGGCAAAGTCCTGATCGAAGCCGTCGACGGCGCTGAAGGCCTGGAGTTGGGCGCGGCCATTGTCGAGCCCGGCAGCAGCCTGATTGGCGCCGACGCCGGCGAACTCAGCGGCATCGGCAAGACCGGCGTCAAAATGGTCGGCAGCCTGGCAGACGCGAAGGACGACTTCGATGTGCTCATCGACTTCACCTTCCCGGACCTGACCCTGGAAAACGCCGAATTCTGCAAGGCCAACGGCAAGATGCTCGTCATCGGCACCACCGGCATGTCCGACGCCGAAAAGCAGCAGCTTGCGCTGGCGGCAGAGTCCACTCCGGTTGTGTTTGCACCCAACATGAGTGTTGGCGTCAACGTTGTCCTCAACCTGCTGCGCACCGCCGCCGCAACCCTGGGCGACGACTACGACGTCGAAATCATCGAAGCCCACCACCGCCACAAGAAAGACGCCCCCTCAGGAACCGCGCTGCGCATGGGCGAAGTGGTTGCCGACGCCCTCGGCCGAGACCTGAAAGAATGTGCCGTCTACGGCCGCGAAGGCTTCACCGGCGAACGCACCCGCAAGGAAATCGGCTTTGAAACCATTCGGGCCGGTGACGTGGTCGGCGACCACACCGTCCTGTTCGCCACCGAAGGCGAGCGCATCGAGGTAACCCACAAGGCCAGCAGTCGGATGACGTTTGCGAAGGGCGCGATGCGGGCGGCGCTGTGGCTGAAGGGTAAGCCGGCCGGTCTCTATGACATGCAGGATGTACTCAACCTGAAAGGGTGATACTTATCCCCGTGCGGCTGGCTATGCGGGCTGTCTCGGAGGCAGGGGATTGAGATCTTCCTTCCGGGAATGTTGAAGGCCAAGGATGGCCTGAAACAAGCGCACATGGGTGAGGCCGAGCGTTTATGAAGCGGAGCTTCATGCGACAGCCGAACGACAGCAATCTGTGATTGCTGGCTGGGCCCCGGAGGGGTGCTCGTAGCGGTTCCCGGAAGGAAGATCTCAAGCGCCTGCCGGACTATCGGCGATGAATCAGCTGATGGCTCCCCTGAATCAAGATGGAGGGGCATTTCTCGTGGACAGAAAGCGCCATATTTCCTACAATAAGGCGATTTATTTGCACCAAGCGTAGCTTTGAGAAGCTTTTAAGAGTTTTATGAAAAGCGGGACGGAGTTTCTACTCCCTCTCGCTTTTTTGCGACCTGAATTTGCGCTTGCGTTCCTGTTCGTGACGAACTTATCCGCCACTCGATGAGGATACAAGCCTTGAGCACACCAGCAATCCTTGCACTCGCAGACGGAAGCCTCTTCTACGGCACCGCCATGGGCGCTGACGGAGAAACCAGCGGCGAAGTGGTGTTCAACACCGCCATGACCGGCTACCAGGAAATCCTGACCGATCCGTCGTACTCCCGCCAGATCGTCACACTGACGTATCCGCACATCGGCAACACCGGTGTCAACGAAGAGGATATCGAATCCGACCGCATCCAGGCCGCTGGCCTGATTATCCGCGACTTGCCCCTGCTGGCCAGCAACTGGCGCAGCCAGGGTAGTCTGCAAGATTACCTGCGAAGCAACAACATTGTTGGGATTGCCGACATCGACACCCGCCGCCTGACCCGAATCCTCCGGGATAAGGGCTCCCAGAACGGCGCCATCGTTGCCGGCGAAAATGCTACCGCCGAGCGCGCCCTGGAGCTGGCCAAGGCGTTCCCGGGACTCAAGGGAATGGACCTGGCCAAGGAAGTCACCTGCGACAAAACCTGGCAGTGGAGCCAGACCGAGTGGAGCCTTGATTCCGGCTATGGTGAGCGTACCGAGACCAGATTCAAGGTGGTGGCCTGGGATTACGGTGTCAAACTGAACATCCTGCGCATGCTCGCGGCCCGCGGCTGCGACATCACCGTGGTGCCGGCCCGGACCCCGGCTTCCGAAGTGCTGGCCATGAATCCGGACGGCATCTTTCTGTCCAATGGTCCCGGTGATCCCGAGCCCTGCGATTACGCCATCAAGGCCATCCAGGAAGTGCTCGAGACCGAGATCCCGGTCTTCGGCATCTGCCTCGGCCACCAGTTGCTGGCCCTGGCCAGTGGTGCCAAGACCATGAAAATGGGCCACGGCCACCACGGCGCCAACCACCCGGTTCAGGATATTGCCAAGGGCACCGTGATGATCACCAGCCAGAACCACGGGTTTGCCGTGGACGAGGCAACCTTGCCCGCAAACGTTGAGGCGACTCACAAGTCACTGTTTGACGGCACGCTGCAGGGCATCCGACGGACCGACAAGCCGGCCTACAGCTTCCAGGGTCACCCGGAAGCGAGCCCCGGTCCCCACGACGTGGCGCCCCTGTTTGACGAGTTTATCCGCCTGATGGAAATGCGATCCGCCTGAGTGCGGATCGCCCCGGAAAGCTCACAGGCGCCGCGTTTTGCGCTGCAAGAATCCAAAAGTTGCTGACAGGTTTACCAAGACATGCCAAAACGTACAGACATCCAAAGCATCCTGATCCTGGGCGCCGGCCCCATCGTGATCGGGCAGGCGTGCGAATTCGACTACTCCGGAGCCCAGGCCTGCAAGGCCCTGCGTGAAGAGGGCTACCGGGTCATCCTGGTGAATTCCAACCCGGCCACCATCATGACCGATCCGGTCATGGCCGATGCCACCTACATCGAGCCGATCACCTGGAAGACGGTCGAGAAAATCATCGAGAAAGAGCAGCCAGACGCCCTGCTGCCCACCATGGGTGGCCAGACTGCGCTGAACTGCGCCCTGGACCTGGAAAAGCACGGCATCCTCGAGAAGCACGGCGTCGAGATGATCGGTGCCAACGCCGACACCATCGACAAGGCCGAGGACCGGGACCGCTTCGACAAGGCCATGAAGAAGATCGGTCTGGAGTGCCCGCGCGCCGCCATCGCCCATTCCATGGACGAAGCCTGGAAAGTGGCCGAAGACATCGGCTTCCCGTGCATCATCCGCCCGTCCTTCACCATGGGTGGCTCCGGCGGCGGTATCGCCTACAACAAGGACGAGTTCGAGGAAATCTGCACCCGTGGTCTGGACCTGTCCCCGACCAACGAGCTGCTGATCGACGAGTCCCTGATCGGCTGGAAAGAGTACGAGATGGAAGTTGTCCGGGATAAGAACGACAACTGCATCATCGTCTGCTCCATCGAGAACTTCGATGCCATGGGCGTGCACACCGGTGACTCCATCACCGTGGCCCCGGCCCAGACCCTGACCGACAAGGAATACCAGATTATGCGGAACGCCTCCCTGGCGGTCCTGCGTGAGATCGGTGTGGAAACCGGCGGCTCCAACGTCCAGTTCGGCATCAACCCTGACACCGGCCGCATGGTCGTCATCGAGATGAACCCGCGGGTGTCCCGTTCCTCAGCGCTGGCGTCCAAGGCCACCGGCTTTCCGATCGCCAAGGTGGCGGCCAAGCTGGCGGTGGGTTACACCCTGGACGAGCTGCAGAACGAAATCACCGGTGGCGTCACCCCGGCTTCGTTCGAGCCGTCCATCGACTATGTGGTCACCAAGATTCCCCGCTTCACCTTTGAGAAGTTCCCCCAGGCCGACGCCCGCCTGACCACCCAGATGAAATCCGTGGGTGAAGTCATGGCCATCGGCCGGACCTTCCAGGAATCCCTGCAGAAAGCCCTGCGTGGTCTGGAAGTGGGTTCTGAAGGTTTTGACGAGAAGCTCGAGGATCTGGATTCCGAGAATTCCCGGGAAACCCTGACCCGGGAGCTGAACGTGCCGGGCGCCGAGCGTGTCTGGTACATCGGGGATGCCTTCCGTGCCGGCATGAGCGTGGAAGACGTGTTCGCCCACACCAAGGTAGACCCCTGGTACCTGGTGCAGATCGAAGACCTCATCCGTGAGGAAGAGGCGCTCCGCAGTGCCGGCAAGGCCGACATCGACCAGGCTACCCTGTTCCGACTCAAGCGCAAGGGCTTCTCCGACGCCCGTCTGGCCAAGCTTCTGGGCATCTCCGAGGTGAGCCTGCGCAAGCTGCGTCACGACCTGGATATTCGCCCGGTATACAAGCGGGTGGATACCTGTGCCGCGGAATTCGCCTCCGACACCGCCTACATGTACTCCACCTATGAGGAAGAGTGCGAGTCGGATGCCAGCGACCGTGACAAGATCGTGGTCATCGGTGGCGGCCCGAACCGGATCGGCCAGGGCATCGAGTTCGATTACTGCTGTGTGCACGCGGCCCTGGCCATGCGTGAGGACGGCTATGAGACCATCATGATCAACTGCAACCCGGAGACCGTGTCCACTGACTACGACACCTCCGACCGGTTGTACTTCGAGCCGATCACCCTGGAAGACGTGCTGGAAATCATCTACGTCGAGAAACCCAAGGGCGTGATTGTCCAGTACGGCGGCCAGACCCCACTGAAACTGGCGCGCGGCCTGGAAGCGGCCGGCGTGCCGATCATCGGCACCAGCCCGGACGCCATCGACCGTGCCGAGGACCGGGAGCGGTTCCAGCAGATGATCACCCGCCTTGGCCTGAAACAGCCCCAGAACGCCACCGTGCGCAGCCACGAGGAAGGCATCCTGGCGGCCCGTGAAATCGGTTATCCGCTGGTGGTGCGTCCGTCCTACGTGCTGGGTGGCCGGGCCATGGAAATCGTCTACGACGAGACCGAGCTGGTGCGCTACATGCGCAGTGCGGTGCTGGTCTCCAACGACAGCCCGGTACTGCTGGACCACTTCCTGAATGCCGCCATCGAGGTGGATATCGACGCCATCTGTGACGGCGAGGACGTGGTCATCGGCGGCATCATGCAGCACATCGAGCAGGCCGGTGTTCACTCCGGTGACTCCGCCTGTTCGTTGCCGCCGTACACCCTGTCCCAGCAGGTGCAGGACGAAATGCGCGATGCCGTCAAGAAGATGGCCATCGAGCTGGACGTGATTGGCCTGATGAACGTCCAGCTGGCCTGGCAGGACGGCGAGATCTACGTGATCGAGGTGAACCCGCGGGCCTCGCGGACTGTGCCGTTCGTGTCCAAGGCCATCGGTGTATCCCTGGCGGCGGTGGCGGCCCGCGTGATGTCCGGCAAGACCCTGAAGGAGCTGAATTTCACTCAGGAAATCGTGCCGAGCTACTACGCGGTGAAGGAATCCGTGTTCCCGTTCAACAAGTTCCCGGCGGTCGACCCGATCCTGGGCCCGGAAATGAAGTCCACCGGCGAGGTCATGGGCCTGGGTGACAGCTTCGATGAGGCCTTTGCCAAGGCGGCCCTGGCCGTGGGTGAGCGCCTGCCGGACAAGGGCACTGCCTTCATGTCCGTGCGGGACGTGGACAAGCCTGGTGCGGCGAAGGTAGCCCGGGATCTGGTGGATGCCGGCTTCAAGATCATTGCCACCACCGGCACCGCCAAGGCGCTGGAAGCTGCCGGAATCGAGGTTGAGCGGGTGAACAAGGTCCGTGAGGGCCGTCCGCACATCGTCGATGCCATCAAGAACGGCAAGGTGCAGCTGATTATCAACACCACCGAAGGTCGCAAGGCGATTTCCGACTCGGCGCAGATCCGTCAGTCGGCCCTGCAGACCAAGGTGACCTATACAACGACACTGGCGGGTGGCGAAGCCTTCTGCCGGGCCATCAAGTTCGGCCCGGAGCGTACTGTTCGTCGCCTCCAGGATCTACACGCAGGAAAGTAAGACTATGGCTGACAGAGTACCCATGACCAAGGTGGGTGAAGCCCGCCTCCGCGAGGAGCTTAAGAAGCTGAAGTCGGAAGATCGTCCGCAGGTAATCGCGGCGATTGCTGAAGCCCGTGAGCACGGTGATCTCAAGGAAAACGCCGAGTATCATGCTGCCCGTGAGCAGCAGGGCTTCATCGAGGGCCGGATTCAGGAAATCGAAGGCAAGCTCGCCTCCGCCCAGGTGATTGACGTCACTACCATGGAGAACACCGGCAAGGTCATCTTCGGCACCACCGTTCACCTGGTGAACGTGGACACCGATGAGGAAGTGACCTACCAGATCGTCGGTGAGGACGAAGCCGACATCAAGCAGGGCAAACTCTCCATCTCTTCCCCGATCGCCCGTGCCCTGGTGGGTAAGGACGAGGGGGATGTGGTGGCTATCCGCGTGCCGTCCGGCACCGTGGAGTACGAGATTGCCGAGGTGGAGTACATCTGACCCCATTTTCACCCCGGGCACAAAAAAGCCGGCTACGGTCCCCCGCAGCCGGCTTTTTCTTTTGGCCTTGGCTCAGTGCTTGTGCCGAAGCAGATTGGACAGCTTCGGGTTCGGCTTTTGGGCCCGGCGCAGCAGCACGGCGATCTTACCGATGGTCTGCACCACTTCGGCTCCCGAGGCCTCGCACAGGGCGGTGATCGCTTCCTGGCGGGCTTCGCGGTCCTGGCTGGCTACCTTGATCTTGATGAGCTCGTGATCATTCAGCGCGCGCTCCAGTTCTTCCTGGAGTCCCTCGGACAGGCCTTTGTCTCCCACGATAATCACGGGTTTCAGGTTGTGGGCGATGGCCCGGTATTCCCGGCGCTGTTCCGGTGAAAGACTCATGATGTAATCTCTTTATAGGTGCAATTAACAAAAGGTCAGCGGCGTAATCGCTGGCATAATCGTATAATTCGTGGATTGTAACAGATCGTCCGGCCTCGCAAATGCTTGTTAACCCGTATCGACGGCAGGCGCGGGTGGTCTGTACCCGACAGATTTCGGAGGTAGGTTTGGCACGGTCCAAGTCCAGTGATCGCTGGCTTAAGGAACATTTCGACGACGTTTGGGTCAGAAAGTCGCAGGAAGAAGGCTATCGCTCCCGCGCCAGCTACAAACTCGTTGAGCTGGACAAGAAGGACAAGTTGTTCCGGCCGGGCCAGCTGGTGGTGGACCTCGGTGCCGCGCCGGGTGGCTGGTCCCAGGTTGCCGTGGAGCGAGTGGGTGACAAGGGTGTGGTGATCGCCAGCGACATCCTGCCCATGGACCCGATCGCCGGCGTGGACTTTGTCCAGGGCGATTTCACCGAGGACGAAGTCTTTGAGAGGTTGCTGGCATTGCTGGGTGACCGTCAGGCGGATGTTGTAATTTCCGATATGGCACCCAATATGAGTGGTATGGCTGCGGTAGATATTCCGCGGGCGATGGGGCTGGTGGAGCTGGCTCTGGATATGGCCCGGCAGGTGCTGCGGCCCGGTGGCGTGTTTGTTGCCAAGGTGTTTCAGGGTGAAGGCTTTGATGCATTGCTGGCTGACATGCGCGGCAGCTTCAAGACGGTTGTAAGCCGGAAGCCGGATTCTTCCCGGGCGAGATCCCGAGAGATCTACCTGGTGGGGAAGGGTTTCAAGGGGTAGCGTGGAGTCGGAGTTGAAGTTGGGGGCAGATGAAAGCTTTCATCTGAGCCCGTTTTCAGGCCGATCCCGAAGGTTGCCCTTACTCTGCGGCCGCTACGGATGGGCCGTTTCTGGTGGACGGGCGTACAATTAGTGTAAGGTGTCGGAAAAGGTTGTCTTTGATCGGACTTCCTTCAATTCACAGGTGATGATCCTTGAACGATATGGCAAAAAATCTGGTTCTCTGGCTGATAATAGCCGCCGTGCTGCTGATGGTGTTTCAGAATTTCTCTCCCACCACCACCGGCCAACAAGTCAACTATTCCCAGTTCGTGGAGATGGTCCAACAGGGCCAGGTTCAGCGGGTGACCATTGACGGTCTGGAAATCCAGGGTACCCGCGGTGACGGTTCCCAGTTCCAGACGATCCGGCCCCAGGTGGCGGATAACAAGCTGATGGACGATCTGCTCGCGAACAACGTCGAGGTAATCGGTAAGGAGCCCGAGCGCCAGAGCCTGTGGACACAGCTGCTGGTGGCGGCGTTCCCGATACTGATCATTATCGCACTATTCGTTTTCTTCATGCGCCAGATGCAGGGCGGCGGAGGCGGAAAAGGCCCCATGTCGTTCGGCAAGAGCAAGGCGCGTTTGATGAGTGAAGACCAGATCAAGACCACCTTCGCGGACGTCGCCGGTGTCGACGAAGCCAAGGAGGACGTGAAGGAGCTGGTGGATTTTCTGCGGGATCCGAGCAAGTTCCAGCGCCTGGGCGGCAGTATTCCCAAAGGCGTGCTGATGGTCGGTCAGCCGGGTACCGGTAAGACCCTGCTCGCCAAGGCGATTGCCGGCGAGGCCAAGGTACCGTTCTTCTCCATCTCCGGTTCCGACTTCGTGGAAATGTTCGTGGGTGTGGGTGCGTCCCGTGTCCGTGACATGTTCGAACAGGCCAAGAAGCAGAGCCCGTGCATCATCTTCATCGACGAGATCGATGCGGTCGGTCGCCACCGTGGCGCCGGCATGGGTGGTGGTCATGACGAGCGTGAACAGACCCTGAACCAGCTGCTGGTCGAGATGGACGGCTTTGAAGGTAACGAAGGCGTTATCGTGATCGCCGCGACCAACCGTCCGGATGTTCTGGATCCGGCCCTGCTGCGTCCGGGGCGTTTCGACCGCCAGGTGGTGGTTGGTCTGCCGGACATCATTGGCCGCGAGCAGATCCTGAAAGTGCACATGAAAAAGGTGCCTCTGGCAGACGGTGTAGATCCGTCCCTGATCGCCCGTGGTACGCCCGGATTTTCCGGTGCCGATCTGGCCAACCTGGTGAACGAGGCGGCCCTGTTTGCCGCCCGCCGTAACCAGCGTCTGGTGTCCATGGAAGAGTTCGAGCTCGCCAAGGACAAGATCATGATGGGCGCCGAGCGCAAGTCCATGGTCATGAGCGAGAAAGAGAAGCGGAACACCGCTTACCATGAGTCTGGACATGCCATCGTCGGCCGTCTGATGCCCGAGCATGACCCGGTGTACAAGGTGAGCATCATCCCCCGAGGCCGTGCCCTGGGTGTGACCATGTTCCTCCCGGAAGAGGACAAGTACAGTCACAGCAAGCGATTCCTGATCAGTTCCATCTGCAGCCTGTTCGGTGGCCGTATCGCGGAAGAGCTGACGCTCGGGTTCGACGGTGTCACCACCGGTGCGTCCAACGACATCGAGCGTGCCACCACCCTTGCCCGGAACATGGTGACCCGTTGGGGTCTGTCAGAGAAGCTGGGGCCGCTACAGTACGACACTGACAGCGAAGAGCCGTTCCTGGGTCGCTCAGCCGGACAGTCACAGACGGTGTACTCGCCGGAAACTGCCCAACGGATCGATGAGGAGGTCCGTAACATCATCGATACCTGCTACGAGACTGCCAAGCAGATCCTGATCGACAACCGGGACAAGCTGGACCTCATGGCGGAAGCGCTGATGAAGTATGAAACTATCGACCGCTACCAGATTGACGACATCATGGAAGGCCGTGAGCCGCGCCCGCCCAAGGGGTGGGGTGGTAGTGGACCGGCCGGTGGTGTCCAGGCAGGAGAGCCGGAAAAGGCTCCGGAGCCGAAGGGTTCCGATGACGGTCGACAGCCTGGTGTGGGTCGACCGGCCGGAGAGCACTGACCCGCTCCCTGACCAGTAACAGGCCGATTGAATACGCCGCCCGGACTCCGGGCGGCGTTTGTTTTTGTTGCCGCTGAATGATTTGATCCAGAAAAGGTTTGCTATGGAAATGAACTTTGCCGGGCGGGTGTTGGATATGTCCCGCTGTCATATCATGGGAATCCTCAACGTTACCCCGGATTCCTTCTCTGATGGCGGAAAATTCAACTCCCGGGATGCTGCCCTGGTGCGGGCCCGGCAAATGGTCGCCGACGGCGCAACTTTCGTTGATGTCGGTGGTGAATCCACCCGGCCCGGCGCGGCACCGGTTTCAATCCAGGAAGAGCTGGATCGGGTGTGCCCGGTGGTGGAAACGATTGCAGCGGAGCTGGATACGGTAATCTCGGTAGACACCAGCTCACCGGAGGTGATGGCGGAAACCGCAAAGCTGGGCGCCGGACTGATCAACGATGTGCGGGCGCTTCAGCGCCCCGGCGCCCCGGAAGCCGCCGCCGAGGCCGGTATTCCGGTCTGTATCATGCATATCCAGGGCGAGCCGGACACCATGCAGGACCGGCCGGAATACCGCAACGTCCGTCGCGAAGTCAGTTCGTTCCTGACCGAGCGCATGCGGGTTGCTGAGCAGGCCGGAGTGCGCCCGGAGAACATCATCCTCGACCCCGGCTTCGGTTTTGGTAAGAGCCTGGAGCATAACCTGCAGTTGCTCGCCTCCTTGGAGCAGCTTCACATCCTGGGGCACCCCCTGCTGATCGGCATCTCCCGTAAATCCATGCTGGGCAAGATTACCGGCCGGGAGGTGGATGAAAGGTTGCCCGCAAGCATCGCTGCCGCGACAATAGCCGCCATGAAAGGTGCCAGCATCGTGCGTGTCCACGATGTCAGGGAAACAGTGGATGCCGTCAGGGTAGTGGCGGCCATGAAGGAGGCGGGTTGATGTCCGATCGCAAATATTTTGGTACCGACGGCATTCGTGGTCGGGTCGGTGAGTTCCCTATTACCCCGGAGTTCATGTTGCGCCTGGGCTGGGCCGCCGGCCAGGCGTTCAAAAAGGATGGTCAGCGCAACAGCGTCCTGATTGGAAAGGATACCCGGCTGTCAGGCTACATGTTCGAGTCCGCCCTCGAGGCGGGGCTGGCCGCCGCCGGGGTGGACGTGAAGTTGC
>JAAZVL010000207.1 GCA_018623515.1 Marinobacter sp. | reverse complement strand
CAGCTGCAGACCGCGCTGCGGGAGCAGAAAAACAGCGGGCGCAAGCTGGGCAAAACCCTCGTGGACCTCGGCTACGTCGATGAAGATGCCATCCTCAACATGCTGTCGCGGCAGCTGGACCTGCCGTTCGTGCAGCTGCGCCACTTCCGCTTCAACGAGAAGCTGGTGCGCCGGCTGCCCGAGGCCATGGCCCGCCGCTTCCGCTCCCTGGTGCTGGACGAGCAGGGCGGTGAGCTGCTGGTGGGCATGGCCGATCCCCTGGATATCTTCGCTTACGATGAGCTGGTACGGGTCCTCAAACAACCGATCCGTCAGGCCGTGGTGCGCGAGAGCGAGCTGCTCTCTACCCTCGATCTGGTTTACCGCCGCACCGAGGAAATCGCCTCCCTCGCCGAGGAGCTGGAAGACGAACTTTCCGACGATGCGTTTGACCTCGCCAGCATGTCCGCAGAGCCGGAAAGCGAAGACGCCCCGGTGGTCCGCCTGCTCAAGACCCTGTTTGAGGACGCCGTGCAGGCCCGCAGCTCCGACATCCACATCGAGCCGGACGAGACTGTGGTCCGGATCCGGCAGCGGGTAGACGGTGTGCTGCAGGAACACGTGATGAAGGAAAAACGGGTCAACGCTGCACTGGTCCTTCGTCTGAAGCTGATGGCGGGCCTGAATATCTCCGAGAAACGCCTGCCCCAGGACGGCCGTTTCAACGTGCGGGTCAAGGGCCGCAGCATCGATGTCCGGATCTCCACCATGCCCGTGCAGTATGGGGAGTCCGTGGTCATGCGTCTGCTCGACCAGAGCCAGGGCCTGTTGGATCTGGACAGCATCGGGATGCCGGAAGAACTGCTTCAGCGCTTCCGGCGGATGATCCGAAAACCCCACGGCATGATCCTGGTGACCGGTCCTACCGGTAGCGGTAAGACCACCACGCTGTACGGCGCCCTGAGCGAGCTCAACCGCGCCGAAGTGAAGATCATTACCGCCGAGGACCCGGTGGAATACCGGTTGCCCCGGATCACCCAGGTGCAGGTCAACCCGAGGATCGGCCTTGAGTTTGCCGATGTACTCCGGGCCGGCCTTCGCCAGGACCCGGACATCATGCTGGTGGGCGAGATGCGGGACCGGGAGACCGTGGAAATCGGCCTGCGCGCCGCCATGACCGGTCACCTGGTGTTGTCCACGCTGCACACCAACGATTCCATCAGCAGCGCCATGCGCCTGATCGACATGGGTGCCGAGCCCTTCCTGGTCTCCAGCTCCCTGCTCGGGGTGGTGGCGCAACGCCTGGTGCGCCGGGTGTGCGAGAACTGTTCTGCGCCCTACGAGCCCACCGAGCAGGAGCGGGTATGGCTGGAAACTTTCGACCTCGATCCACTCGATCTTGAGGCCGGATTTGTCCATGGCCGTGGTTGTTACCAGTGCAGCAACACCGGCTACAAGGGGCGTATCGGCGTCTATGAAATGCTGGAGATGAACGAGCCCATGCTCGATGCGTTGCGCCAGCAGGATGTCTCCGGCTTCAGCAGGGCCGCGCGGCAGAGCCGTTTCTATCGGCCGTTGGGGCGGTGTGCCATGGACTACGCATTGCGGGGTGTGACTACCCTGGCGGAAGTCGCCCGGGTGGCAGCCACGTCGGAAGGGGATTTCTCACCGGAGGACGAGTTCCCCGGGCCGGATGAACCCCTCGGAGGCGGTGTCTGATGCAGTTCTCCTACCGGGGCAAGGATACCAATGGCAGCCTGAAGCAGGGCTCCCTGATTGCCGGCAATGCCGATGCGGCCGCCGCCGAGTTGATGCGCCGGGGTATCACCCCCCTGATTATTCGGGAACAGGCGGAGTCCCGCTCGTTGTCCGACCGGGTCAACCGGCTGGCGGTTTTCCGGGGCAAGGTGACACTGGATGAATTGATCGTGTTCTGCCGCCAGATGCACTCGCTGACCCGGGCTGGTATTCCCCTGATCCGGACCATGCGGGGGCTGGCGGAGACTTCCCGTTCGCCGGTACTGGCGGAAGTGCTGGACGATGTTACGGCAAGGCTTGAAGGTGGCACCGCCATGGCCGCCGCCATGCAGGCCCATCCGCAGGTATTCTCGGACATGTTCGTGGCAATGATCCACGTGGGGGAGAACACCGGCCGGCTGGACGATGCCTTCAAGCGCCTTGCCGAGATTCTGGAGTTGGAGCGGGATACCAAGCGCCGGCTCAAACAGGCCATGCGCTACCCGACCTTTGTGGTGGTGGCGCTGCTGGCGGCACTGATGGTGGTGAATTTCCTGGTGATTCCGAAATTCGCCACGGTATTCAGCAAGCTCGGGGCGGATCTGCCGTTCCTGACCCAGGTGCTGGTCGGTACCTCGAACTTCCTGCTCGGCTACTGGTATGTGGTGCTGTTTGCGGTCGCCGCCGGAGGTCTTCTGCTTCGCCAATGGAAACAGACCGAGCAGGGCCGGCTCACCTGGGATCGCTACAAGTTGAGGCTTCCGGTGATTGGCAACCTGCTGGAACTGATCACCCTGAGCCGGTTCTCCCGGAATCTGGCGTCCATGCTGGCCGCGGGCATGCCGGTCAACCATGCCCTGACGGTAACCGGGGAAGCCTCCGACAATGCCTGGATTGCGCTGCACATCCGGGAAATGCGGGCCGGGATCGAGCGCGGTGAGAGCCTGCTCCGCACGGCGCGCCAGAGCGACATGTTCACGCCCCTGATCCTGCAGATGATTGCGGTGGGGGAGGAAACCGGCGCGGTGGACGAGATGCTCACCAACGTCGCCGACTTTTACGATGAAGACATTGATTACGGCCTGAAGCGGCTGGCGGAATCCATCGAGCCGATACTCATTGTGGCCATGGGCATACTGGTCCTGATCCTGGCGCTGGGCGTATTCCTGCCGATCTGGGATCTCGGCTCGGCGGCCATGGGGCGGGGCTGAGTTGGCTGCGGTCAACGCCGTGGGCTACGTGGGGGCGGACAACCACCGCCGGTTTCAGTGGCTGGCCGCATTTTGCCTGCTGGGCGTGGCGGTCACTGTATTGCTTGCGTCGCTTGAACGCACTGCCGCCCAGGCCGAGCGGCAAAGTGTGCAACTGATGCTGAATCAGTTCCGTAGCGCGCTGGTGGTGAAAGGCGCCGAGGTCATGTTGACCGGCGGAAGGTTGGAGGATTGGCAAGGTGCCAATCCAGTGGATTTGCTGCAGTCAGCCCCCATGAACTGGGGTGGCGATTGCAGTGAAACGGAACACCGGAAAGGCAGCTGGTGTTTCAGTCGGGATGAGCGGGTTCTGGTGTACCGGCCCCGATGGGTGGAATTTCCGGGCTTGAATGGCGGCCCGGAACCGACGGAGAGCGTTGTCTGGCGGGTGGAAACGGAATTCACCCAGCCGGCGAGAACACGGGAACGCAGAGCGGTGGGGCTTGTGTTAAATCGTGTGAATTTTGGTCAGCAAAAGCCTTATTAACTATGGGGTTAATGGCAGATATGAGAAAATTAAACGATAAATCAACTAAAGGAGCTGTTATGCAGGTTCAGCAAAGAAACCGGGGTTTTACCCTGATCGAGCTGGTGGTGGTCATTGCCATCCTGGCGATTCTGGCGGCATTTGCACTGCCGCGGTTTGCGCAGCTTTCTGAGGAGGCGCACAACTCTAGTGTAAAGGCCACTGCAGGAGCACTTTCTGCGGGCGTGGCGCTGGTTAAGGCCCAGTGGGTAACCAACGGATCTACAGCGGCCGTTACTGCTGTTCAGGGGTTTGGCAACGACGATGTTGCCGTGAGTGCTGATGGCTGGCCCACATCAACTTCTGGTAATACCGGCGTGACCATGTCTGCTACCAAGTGTTCTGAGGTATTCGTCGGATTGCTGCAGTCCAACGCTCCCAGCATTACTGGCACTGACGCTGAGTACTCGGTTTCCACGCAAACTGATGCTTCTGGTGGCGCTACTGACTGTGTCTACACCTATCTCAAAGATGGACTTACCGGCTCTGATGCCAAAGAGATCGTTTATGACGCCGATAACGGCGAAGTAACCACCGTTAACGTGAACTGATTTATCCATTAACGACAAAAGCAATTTAAAAGCGGAGTAGAGAGATGAAAGACATGATTCCGAGCAGAAAAGAGAAAGGTTTTACCCTCATCGAACTGGTCATGGTGATTGTGATTCTGGGCATTCTGGCGGCGTTTGCTTTGCCGCGGTTTGCGGATTTGGGGGGAGATGCAGAGCGGGCAGCAATTGAGGGTGCCCGTGGTTCGGTCAAAGCGGCCTCTGGAATTGCCCATTCAGCTTGGCTTGCCGATGGTAGTAGCCCAGCAACTATCACTCTCGAAGGTGAGACCATTACCATGGTTAATGGGTATCCGACAGCGGATACAGAAGCTGATACAACTGATGGCACTTCCGGTACGCAAGGTATTGTCGAAGCAGCTCAGGTTGTGGACGACTTTGCAGTTGATTTCGACGGCACGGATACAGTAGAGATTTCTAATGATGGGTGTAGCTTTACTTACCAAAATGACGGTTCGAACCCACCGGTTATAAGCGCTGTTTCCTGCCCTTAATATTTTGACAACTACATTGCCGGCGCAGATCTAATCCGTGTCGTCGGTGATTAGGGCTGGTTATTAGTTTCGGTGAGAATGCATGAGGCTATGCGGCGAACGCGGTGTTAAGGGATTCACACTAGTAGAGCTAATAATGATCATCATCCTGACCGGCGTGCTCTCCGCACTCGGCATCGGGCTATTCGCCAGAAGCTCCACCTTCTCTCCCTTGCTGGCCACCCAGCAACTTACCTCCGCCACGCTGCTTGCCCAACAGGCAGCGCTGGCGGGGAATTCCTCCAACTCTGTGACCATTCGCCGCGACTCTGAAGCGTTCGAGTTTCTGGCAGCGGGTTCCAGCTTTTCCATCCGCCATGAAGGCGCAACTATGAGTTACCGGCCGGTCGATGAGGCAACCTCGGCCGTTACAAGCGCCGGTCTTGCTGTTGAATTCGATCAGATGGGACGCGTCAGCGCACCCGTAAGCGGTCAGGACATCGAATTCGAAGTCTCCGGCGACAGCACTTTCAAGCTCTGCCTGAGCTCTCTCGGTGCCGT
>JAAZVL010000051.1 GCA_018623515.1 Marinobacter sp. | reverse complement strand
CATAAAAAATAACCGCGAGCCATGTCGCGGTTATTTTGCCAGCTTCGGAGGCTGTTTTCACACAGCCTCTCGAAGCGGGGTTCTTTATTTGATATGGCGCGGCTGGGAGGATTATGCGGGCCCTCGGCCCTTCCCCTTCGGGGCCGCCGTCGCATAGCTCCGGCGTTCCTCAACCCACTGCGTGGGTTTCGGTCGAACCTCTTTCGGTTCAAATCCTCCCAGCTATACAAAGCAAAACGCCCCAGCCTGTGGGGTACACAAACTGAGGCGCTTTGACTTCAATATGGCGCGGCTGGGAGGATTCGAACCTCCGACCGCCTGGTTCGTAGCCAGGTACTCTATCCAGCTGAGCTACAGCCGCTTTTAACCTTTTTATCCTCTCCAAGCTGGCGAATCGCCTTTGAGGAGGATTATTCGGGCCTTTGGCCCTCACCCCCTTCGGGGGCCGCCGTCGCTTTGCTCCGGCGTTCCTCAGCACACTGCGTGTGCTTCGGTCGAACCTCTTTCGGTTCAAATCCCATCTGACTTATGAGTACGTCTCAATGTCAGTGGTGCACGAAAGAGTGTTCCAAAATAGTGGCGCGGCTGGGAGGATTCGAACCTCCGACCGCCTGGTTCGTAGCCAGGTACTCTATCCAGCTGAGCTACAGCCGCGCATTGGTCTTTCCTGTTGAGTGCTACCTCAACCGTTCTCTGCCATCCAGAAAAGGAAATGGCGGAGAGGGAGGGATTCGAACCCTCGGTACGATTGCTCGTACGGTTCCTTAGCAGGGAACTGGTTTCAGCCACTCACCCACCTCTCCTTGAGAACGGGGCGTATACTACCATAATTTTTCTGTTTTCATAGGGTTGACACGAGATTTTTCAGCCTCGATTTGCCCCGATATAAAAAAAGCCGTTCGGGTTGTTCCTGAACGGCTTTTTACTGATCAACGATTGCCCGGTTCCGGCTCTTCGGAGCCTTTTTCGGACTGAATCCGCTGATAGATTTCTTCGCGGTGTACCGCAACATCCTTAGGGGCGTTTACACCAATGCGAACCTGGTTCCCCTTGACTCCCAGAACGGTGACAGTGATTTCATCACCGATCATCAGAGTTTCGCCAACGCGGCGAGTCAAAATCAACATATCCCTTACTCCCTATCCAGAGCTTCTACCTGTTCCGAAAAAATGCTTTCGCATACTTTTTGTACTTCTCATTTTTATAACGGGATCACTGACCGATCAACAGACGCACATTCCCTTATACAAATGCGATTTCTGATAGGTTCGATTAATGATTCCCTTATTGCGAGACCCTCGGATAAGCCTGGTATCCGCTGGTTCAGGCCTCTTCCTGTACCCCGTTCTTGTCCAGCTCGAAAGCACTGTGCAGCGCACGAACGGCAAGTTCGAGATATTTCTCGTCGATCACCACGGAAATCTTGATTTCCGATGTGGAGATCATCTGAATATTGATACCTTCATTGGACAGCGCTTCGAACATCCGTGAGGCAACACCCGCGTGGGAGCGCATGCCCACACCCACGATGCTGACCTTGGCAATCTTGCTGTCGCCCACCACTTCGCCGGCGGTCAGTTCGTCGGCAACACCCTGCAGTACTTCCTTCGCCCGCTTGAAGTCGTTCCGGTGCACGGTGAAGGTGAAGGCGGTCTTGTTATCCTCGCCCACGTTCTGAACGATCATGTCCACTTCAATGTTGGCGTCGCTCACCGGCTTCAGGATACGCGAGGCACTGCCCGGGGTATCGGGAACACCGGATATAGTCAGTTTGGCTTCATCACGGTTAAAAGCAATGCCGGAAACAACCGGTTGTTCCATGGCGTTTTCATCCTCAAAAGTAATCAGGGTGCCCTCGCCTTCCTGGAAGCTGGACAGCACCCGTAATGGAACGTTGTATTTACCTGCAAACTCGACGGAACGAATCTGGAGCACCTTGGACCCCAGGCTCGCCATCTCGAGCATTTCCTCGAATGTGATCCGCTCCAGGCGACGTGCACTGTCAACGACCCGGGGGTCGGTAGTGTAAACACCGTCTACATCAGTGTAGATCTGGCACTCATCCGCCTTCAACGCAGCCGCCAGCGCCACTGCAGTGGTATCCGAACCGCCACGTCCGAGGGTGGTGATATTGCCGTTTTCGTCGATCCCCTGGAATCCGGCAACGACTACCACACGACCTGCCTCGAGATCCGAGCGCATGTTGTGCTCGTCGATGCGCTGAATGCGGGCCTTGGTGTGGCTGCTGTCCGTGAGAATCCGTACCTGGGAGCCGGTGTAGGAGCGGGCATCGCACCCCCGTTTCTGCAGGGCCATGGACAGCAAGGCTATGGTGACCTGCTCACCGGTGGAGACCAGCACATCCATCTCGCGGGGCGTAGGCTCTTCCATAATGTCATTGGCAAGAGCGATCAGGCGGTTGGTTTCGCCACTCATGGCAGAAACCACAACCACCACATCGTGACCTTCCTTGCGGAACCGGCATACCTTCTCGGCAACCGCTTCTATGCGCTCGGTGGTCCCCACCGAGGTACCACCAAATTTCTGAACCAACAGAGCCATGTCTTTCCCAAACTCCGATACGGGGGATCCCAGCGGGGACCTGCCCCGCCAATCAAAACAAAACGGGCGGGATTATAAACCCCAGCCCGCTCCCAAAAACAGTTGCTTAAGCGATATTTTTTTCCACCCAGGCCGGCACACCGTCCAGGGCGTCCGCCAGCTTGGACGGATCGTTGCCTCCGCCCTGGGCCATATCCGGTCGGCCACCACCCTTGCCATCCACCTGGGCCGCCAGGTGCTTCATCAGGTCGCCGGCCTTGATGCGATTCGTGGCGGACTTGGTCACGCCAGCCACCAGGATCACCTTGCCATCCTCTACCGTCGCCAGCACGACCACACCCTCGCCCAACTTGTTCTTGAGCTGATCGGCGGTTTCCATGAGGGCCTTTCGGTCCGCGCCTTCCAGTTCGGAAGCAACGACCTTGAGACCGGCAACGTCCACTGCAGAGCCGGCAAGATCACTGCCGGCGGAGCTGGCCAGTTTGGCCTTGAGTGCGTCCACTTCTTTCTCGAGCTGACGATTGCGATCCAACGCACTCTGGACCTTCTCGACCACCGTTTCCCGGGTTGCCCGGACCAGTTTGGCGGTATCGCGCAGCGTGCGCTCGGTTTCCTCGACCCATTCCAGGGCTCCAAAACCGGTCACCGCCTCGATGCGACGAACGCCGGAGGAAATACCGCTTTCAGAGGTAATACGGAACAGGCCGATGTCACCGGTGCGGGCCACGTGGGTGCCACCACACAGCTCGACGGAATAATTGTCGGTACCCATGCTGAGGACACGTACTCTATCGCCGTACTTCTCACCGAACAGAGCCATGGCGCCCTTCTCCTTGGCGCTTTCCATATCGGTGATTTCGGTCTGGACCGGCGTGTTTTCCAGAACCTGCTCGTTCACCTGGCGCTCGATTTCCCGCAGCTGCTCCGGCGTCACCGCCTCGAAATGGGAGAAGTCGAAACGCAGCTTGTCCGGATCCACCAGGGAACCCTTCTGGGTTACGTGCTCACCCAGCACCTTGCGCAGGGCGGCATGGAGCAGATGGGTAGCCGAGTGGTTGCGCTTGGTACGCTCGCGGCGGGCATGGTCGATGCGGGCATCCACTTCCAGCCCCGGGAACAGCTCACCCTCGATCACGGTACCGATGTGCAGGTGGTTGTCACCTTCCTTACGGGTATCGGTCACCTTGAAACGGCCGCCGCTCCAGGTCAGCAGGCCGGTGTCACCGACCTGACCACCGGATTCGGCGTAGAACGGGGTACGCTCAAGTACCACCACCGCTTCGTCGCCGGCTTCGGCATTTCTCTCTTCGGTACCCACCAGCACGGTGCGAATACGCTCATGACCGTCGATGTGGTCGTAACCGGTGAACTCGGTCTCGCCTTCGAGCTTCAGACCGGTGGCGTTGTAGTCGATGCCGAACTTGCTGGCGGCACGGGCACGGTCACGCTGGGCTTCCATCGCCTTTTCATAGCCTTCGTAGTCCAGGGTCAGGCCACGCTCCCGGGCGATGTCGTTGGTCAGATCCACCGGGAATCCGTAAGTGTCATACAGGGTGAAGATGGTCTCACCCGGAATTTCCGACCCTTTCAGCTCGGCGATATCCTGCTCAAGCAGGCGCAGGCCCTTGTCCAGGGTTTTGGCGAACTGCTCTTCTTCCTGCAACAGCACCTTTTCGATCTGCTTCTGGCTGCTGACCAGCTGCGGGTAAGCCTCGCCCATCAGCTTCACCAGGGCGTCGGTGAGCTTGTAGAAGAACGGCTCGGCGGCGCCCAGCTTGTTACCGTGGCGCGCCGCCCGGCGGATAATCCGACGCAGCACGAAGCCACGGCCTTCGTTGGAGGGCATGACACCGTCGGCGATCAGGAAGGCGCAGGAACGGATGTGGTCCGCAACCACCCGTAGTGATGCTTCGGTCGTATCCACACCGCCCAGGATTTCAGAAGCCGCCTTCAGCAGATCCTGGAACAGGTCAATCTCGTAGTTGCTGTGCACACCCTGCAACACCGCAGTGATACGCTCCAGCCCCATGCCGGTGTCAACCGACGGCTTGGGCAGCTTGAGCATTTCGCCGTCAGCCGTGCGGTTGTACTGCATGAACACCACGTTCCAGATCTCGATGTAGCGGTCGCCATCCTCTTCCGGGCTGCCGGGAGGGCCGCCGGCGACTTCCGGGCCGTGGTCATAGAAAATCTCGGTACAGGGGCCGCAGGGGCCGGTATCGCCCATCTGCCAAAAGTTGTCGGAGGCGTAACGGGCGCCTTTGTTGTCACCGATACGGACGATGCGGTCCGCGGGCACGCCGATTTCCTTGTTCCAGATATCGTAGGCCTCGTCGTCCTCGGCGTAGACGGTCACCCAGAGCTTGTCCTTGGGCAGATTCAGCCACTGCTCACCGGTCAGGAAGGTCCAGGCGTAGTTGATGGCTTCGCGCTTGAAGTAGTCACCGAAGCTGAAGTTGCCCAGCATTTCAAAGAACGTGTGGTGACGCGCAGTGTAACCGACGTTCTCCAGGTCATTGTGCTTGCCACCGGCACGCACGCATTTCTGGGAGGAGGTGGCTCGGGTATAGTCGCGCTCTTCGCGGCCAAGGAACACGTCCTTGAACTGGTTCATGCCCGCGTTGGTGAACAGCAATGTGGGATCGTCATGGGGTACGAGGGAACTGCTCTCGACAATGGTGTGACCCTGCTGCCTGAAATACTCGAGAAACGCCTGTCGCAACTCTGCGGTTTTCATAGACCTTTGATACCTTTCCAGAAACCCGGCGGGGAGCCCCTCGGGTCCGCGATTGAATACGAATACTTACATGCGTGTGCAAATCCGCTACTCTAGCACACGCCGAGAACATGAAAAACGTGAAACCTCACAGGAGACCCCATGCCCCGACGCTTTCATGACGCCGAGGAACTGTTCCCGCCAGCGACGTTTACCAAGCGTGCCCTCGCCATAATCTACGATGGCCTGATCAGCATCGCCGTATTGCTGGTGGCCACCTGGGTGTACACCATGATTGCCGGCTGGATCATCGGCTGGGAACACTATGAACAAATGGCCGAAGCCGGCCAGTTATCCGGGGACCCGGGCCTGACCTTTGTGAACTTCCTGGTGCTTTACCTGTTCTTCGCCTACTTCTGGACCCGGATCGGGCAAACCCTGGGCATGCAGGTCTGGCGCATACGCATCGAGAACCTGGATGGCACCTCGGTCAGCTGGACCCAGGCCCTGCTGCGTTATGGTACCGCCGCGGCGGTGATCTTTATCACCATGCTGGCCGGCTATTACGTGGGCCCGGTCACCCTGCTCCTGACCATCCCCGCCATCATCGCCCTGTTCCTGCCGATCAACGGGCTGTCGGTTACTGACCGGATCTCCAACAGCGTTGTCGTCCAGGTACCCAGGGAAACGAAGAAAAAGAAACTCTGAGTCCGGCCGGGTAATTACCCGGCCCGCCGCATCAGCACCGCGCCCACCGCCGCATTGACGGCGATCGGAATCAGCACCGCCAGCATCGGGTTGAAACCGTAGACCACGCTCATGGGACCGAGCAGGTCCTGCATGTACTTGAACAGCAGGCCTACCAGCAAACCGGTGAACACCCGGAAGCCCATGGTGACGGACCGCAGCGGCCCGAAAATGAACGAGATGGCAACCAGCACCATCACCGCTGTTCCCAGCGGCATCAGGGTCTTTTTCCAGAACGCCAGCCAGTAGTTGGCCGCGTTCAGGTCCTGCTCGCCCAGATACGACGCATAAGTGTAGAGACCACTCATCGACAGGTTCTCGGGCTTCACGATGAGTACGCTCAGCACCTGTGGCGTCAGCCCCGTTTCCCAGCGCAGCACCTGTTGTGTTTCCAGGCGCGTGCCGTCTTCCTCTATGTGGGTTGTCCTCACCTTCTCCAATGACCAGTGATCGCCCTGGTAGATTCCCCGCTCGGCGAAGCTGGAAGATTCCAGCTGCATGTCGTCACTGAACCGGAACAGGGAAACCCCATGCAACACGCCATTAGGCTGGACGGCATTGAGGTGCATAAACACATTGCCTTCCCGGTGCCAGACCCCGTGGGCCGAGGCCACGTTCTTGCCGGCCCCCAGTGCTACGGCTTTCTGGCTCTGGGCGTAACGTTCGGCCGGCGGTGCCACATACTCACCGATCAACACGCCCAACAGGACGACCACGAGCGCTGGCTTCATCGCCGACCAGACAATCCGCTTCAGAGACACGCCTGCGGCCCGAATAACCGTAAGTTCCGAGGAACTGGCCATGGAGCCCAGACCGATCAGGCAGCCCATGAACGCCCCTAGCGGAAGATAGTCGTAAATACGCCGGGGCAACGTCAGCAGCACATACCAAAGCGCCTGAAGCGTGTCGTAGTCGTTGCGGGTATCCTCAAGCTCAGCAATGAAGGCGAAGATCAGATCCAGCGACAGCACCACCACCATGACCAGGAACATCGCCCCACCCACGGTGCGCATGGTGTAGCCATCAATCTTACGCATGGGCGGCGCCCTCCCTCATCAGGCGGCGCCGATGCAGCCACGGAGGACCAAACTGCAACCACAACCCGAATATCAGGAACAGGGCATGAACCCAGAGCATGCCGACCCACTCCGGCACCTTGCCGTCAGCCAGGGCATCCCGGGCCACGATCAGCAAACCGAGGTACGTGATGTAGACCAGCATGGCCGGCAACAGGTGGAAGAACCGACCCTGCCTGGGGTTGACCCGACTCAGGCGCACAGCCAGGAGCGTGACGATAGGAACAATCAGCGGCAGCGACAATCGCCAGTGCAGCATGGCTCGATCCTCCGGGTCATCGGAAGCCCACAGTCGGGCCGTGCTGACGCCATCCTCGAGTTCGACGTCCCGCGCCGTGCCACTCTGGATCTTGAGACCGTAGGCACCGAATTCGGTCACCTTGTAGTCCAGCTCCCCGGGCGAGCCGTCAAACCTGGCGCCCTGCTCCAGAATCAGAAACCGGGAGCCGGTTTCCTGATCAATCAACTGGGAACCGGCCTCAGCCGTGATGATGCTCAGACCCTCACCATTGCGGCCGTATTCGGCAATGAACACCCCTTCCAGGCGGCGCTTGTCATCGCTGAGATCTTCCGTGTAGGTTACGCGGCCGCCGGAGAGCAGGTTCTGGAACCGGCCCGGCGCCAGCATCTCAAATTCCGTCGCCTTGGCCTGCTCGGCAAAGATGTACTCCACCTGCTTCATGCCCCAGGGGGAAACATAAAGACTCATGGCCCCTACGATCAGCATCACCGGCAGGCTGCCCAGGAGCGTCTTGCCCAGTAACTGACGTTCACTGGTGCCGCAGGCAAACAGCACCGTCATCTCGCTTTCCAGGTACATGCGACCGTAGGCGAGCAGAATGCCGATAAACAGGCCAAGCGGCAGGATCAGCTCTAGAAAGCCGGGGAACCGGTACATCATGATCAGCGCCAGCACATCCGCCGACAGCTTGCCCTCCGCCGCGCTGGCCAGGTACTTGAGGAAGCGGCCGCTCATGAAAACCAACAGCAGGATGCCGGAGACAGCAACCATGCTGATCATGACCTGGCGAATGAGATAACGGAAAATAATGCTCAAAACGGTCTCTCTGGCCGAACCTGCGGAAACGAATGGAGGAATCCGGAAACAGCGCGTATTCTATGTAACCTTTGGTCTGAATGACAGAGCCGGGGAATTACATCCGGGCCATAGCAGCACTCGCTCCACCCGGTTGATTAATCCCCCGCCGCCCCCAAATGCTAGACTAGAACAGATATCCAGCCCGCATCCCGCGGACGTTTCTTCAGAATAACCAACAGGAGTTGCCATGAACTTCAGCCTGAGCAGCAAAGCTATCGCAACCACCAAGGCGGATTGCCTTGTCGTCGGCGTGCCTGAAAAAGGGGACTGGCCCGAGTCGACCACCCACGCGGACGAAGCGCTCGACGGACTGATCAAGAAGCTGCAAAAGGCAGGAGACATCACCGGCAAGAACGGCATCACCGGCGTATTCCCGCTGGACGGCCGCTCCTGGAGCCGCCTGATGGTCGTCGGCACCGGCAAGAACGACGATCGCACACCGGCCAACTTCCGCAAGGCCGTTACCGCCGTCCTCGGCGCCCTCAAGGATGGCCCCTCGAAAAGCGCGCTGATCGCGATGGCGGACACCCAGGTCAAGGGTGAGCCGGCCGTCAGCTCCGAAGAAGCCCTGCTGAACGTCATCGGCCGTATCCTCGAAGAACAGCTTTATACCTTCAGCGAGTTCAAGAGCGAGAAACCTGCGTCGCGGAAACTGAACAAAGTCACCGTAGTCGCCTCGGGCAGCGGCAAAGCCCTCAAGGAAGCCTTCAACCTGGGCCTGGCCACCGGCCGCGGCATGAACTTCACCCGCGACCTGGGCAACACCCCGCCCAACATCTGCCACCCCATCTGGCTCGCCGACCAGGCCAAACAACTGGCCAAGGATTACGACAGCATCAAGACCGAAGTGCTTGATGAAAAGCAGATGGAAAAGATGGGCATGAACACCATCCTTGCGGTGGGCAAAGGCAGCACCCAGCCCCCGCGCCTGATCGTCATGGAATACCGTGGCGGCAAGACCAAGGACAAGCCCTACGTCCTGGTGGGTAAAGGCATCACCTTCGACACCGGCGGCATCAGCCTCAAGCCTGGCGAAGGCATGGACGAAATGAAGTACGACATGGGCGGCTCCGCCAGCGTGTTCGGCACCATGAAAGTCCTGGCCGAAACCAAACCCAAGATCAACGTTGTTGCAGTGGTGGCCGCTGCCGAAAACATGCCGGATGGCGGCGCCTCCCGCCCGGGCGACATCGTCACTACCCTGTCCGGCCAGACCGTCGAAATCCTCAACACCGACGCCGAGGGCCGCCTGGTCCTGTGTGACGCCCTCACCTACGTCAAGAAATTCGACCCGGAAGTGGTGATCGACATGGCCACCCTCACCGGCGCCTGCATCATCGCCCTCGGCAACCAGGCCACCGGCCTGCTGGCCAACAACGACGAACTGGCCAACGAACTGCTCGCCGCCGGCGAACGCACCGGCGACCGCGCCTGGCGCCTGCCCCTGTGGGACGAGTACCAGAGCCAGCTCGACAGCAACTTCGCCGATATGGCCAACATCGGCGGCCGCCCGGCCGGTACCATCACCGCCGCCTGCTTCCTGTCCCGGTTCGCCAAGGACTACCGCTGGGCCCACCTGGACATCGCCGGCACTGCCTGGCTCTCCGGCAAAGCCAAAGGCGCCACCGGCCGCCCGGTACCACTGCTGGTTGACTACCTCATGTCCCACGCCGGCAAATAATGCAGGACTGTCAGCCCCAAAATACCCCGGACCCCGGCAGCAACCCTGCCGGCCCGTCCGGGCAGGAAGACCGGAACCAGCGCTACTGGTTCCACATCCTCGCAAAAAACACCCCCGCTGCCCGCAACCTCCACGCCGTCAAACTCGTGGACAAAGCCTGGCACCAGGGCGACCGCGTCTGCATCGTCTGCGACACCATGCAACAGGCCCAGGAACTGGACGACCTCATCTGGAACTTCAGCCCCGATGCCTTCATCCCCCACTCCATCGTCCCCGACTCAGCCACCACCTGCACCGACCGCGTCGGCATCCTGCTGTGCCCGCCAGTAGCTGAAGACTGGGATACGGTGATCATCCTCTCCGCCACCTTGCCGGCGGATGCGGACCGCTTCAAACGACTGGCACTGGTGGCCCACAACGATCCGAATGTTCTGAATCAGGCACGATCTCACTTCAAGCAGCTTCGAGCTCTCGGCATCGAACCCAGAGTCCACGACCAGCGAAAGCGGTAAAGGTGCGAATAGCACTGAGCCGGATCTGCGCAGTTGGGGCCGGCTTTCCAAAAATCTCGAAGGCCAGGGACGGCCTGAGAGAAGCGCACATGGACGTGCTCGTAGCGGTTTTTGGAAAGCCGGCCCCAACTGCGCAAAACACCGACCTCGCAGGCTAGTATCGACAGAGGTTCGCCGCATCACCGGCGACCATGTATAATCGGGCGTCTAATTTTTCCCTTGTGAATCAACCAACGGTCACTGCAGAAACCCATGGAAAAAACCTACCAGCCAGAAAACATCGAGCGCCAGTGGTACGAAAACTGGGAATCCAAAGGGTACTTCCGCCCCAGCGGTGAAGGCCAGTCCTACAGCATCGCCATCCCGCCCCCCAACGTGACCGGCAGCCTCCACATGGGCCATGCCTTCCAGCACACCATCATGGACACCCTCACCCGCTACAAACGCATGCAGGGCCGCAACGCACTGTGGACCGTCGGCACCGACCATGCCGGCATCGCCACCCAGATGGTCGTCGAGCGCAAACTGGCTGCAGAAGAAGGCAAAACCCGCCACGACCTCGGCCGGGAAGAATTCATCAAACGCATCTGGGACTGGAAAGAACACTCCGGCGGCACCATCACCCGCCAGATGCGCCGCCTCGGCAACTCCGTGGACTGGAGCAACGAACGCTTCACCATGGACGACGGCTTCTACAAAGCCGTACAGGAAGTGTTCATCCGCCTGTACGAAGACGGCCTCGTCTACCGCGGCAAACGGCTGGTCAACTGGGACCCGAAACTGCACACCGCCATCTCCGATCTTGAGGTAGAGAACAAGGAAGAAAAAGGCTTCTTCTGGCACCTGCGCTACCCGCTGGCCGACGGCGAACAGACCCTGGATGGCAAAGGCTACCTGGTGGTGGCCACCACCCGACCGGAAACCCTGCTCGGTGATACCGCCGTCGCCGTCCACCCCGACGACGAGCGCTACCAGCACCTGATCGGCAAATTCGTGACCCTGCCGCTGGTCAACCGCCGCATTCCGATCGTGGCCGACCACCATGCCGACCCGGAAAAAGGCTCCGGCTGCGTCAAGATTACCCCGGCCCACGACTTCAACGACTACGCCGTGGGCAAGCGCAACAACCTGCCCATGATCAACGTCATGACCCAGGACGCCAACATCCGCGACGTGGCCGAAGTCTTCAACGCCGACGGTACCGAGAATACCGAGATTGATGGCAGGATCCCGGCCGCCTACGCCGGCCTGACCCGGGAAAAGGCCCGGGACCAGGTGGTCACCGACATGAAGGTCAACGGTCTGCTCGAGCGGGTCGAAGACCACGTGCTCAGCGTACCCCGCGGGGACCGCTCCGGCCTGATCATCGAGCCGATGCTGACCGACCAGTGGTTCGCCGACGCCAAGACCCTGGCCAAGCCGGCCATCGAAGCCGTCGAAGACGGCCGTATCCAGTTTGTGCCCAAGCAGTACGAGAACATGTACTTCGCCTGGATGCGGGACATCCAGGACTGGTGTATCTCCCGCCAGCTGTGGTGGGGGCACCGGATCCCGGCCTGGTACGACGCCGAAGGCAACATCTATGTCGGCCGCAGCGAAGAGGAAGTGCGCCAGAAGCACAACCTGTCTGCCGACGTGGCCCTGGAACAGGACGAAGACGTGCTGGACACCTGGTTCAGCTCCGCCCTTTGGACCTTCGGCACCCTGGGCTGGCCGGAAATCACCGAACGCCTGAAGACCTTCCACCCCACCGACGTGCTGGTCACCGGCTTTGACATCATCTTCTTCTGGGTTGCCCGGATGATCATGATGACCATGCACTTCATGAAGAACGAGGATGGCACTCCGCAGGTACCGTTCAAGACCGTCTACGTCACCGGCCTGATCCGGGACGAGCACGGCGACAAGATGTCCAAGTCCAAGGGTAACGTCATCGACCCGCTGGACATGATCGACGGCATCAGTCTGGACGACCTGCTGGAGAAGCGTACCGGCAACCTGATGCAACCGAAGCTGGCCGAGAAGATCGGCAAGCGCACGCGGAAGGAATTCCCGGAGGGCATCGCCGCCCACGGTACCGACGCCCTGCGCTTCACCCTGGCGTCCATGGCGACCACCGGCCGTGACATCAACTGGGATATGAAGCGTCTGGAAGGCTACCGCAACTTCTGCAACAAGCTGTGGAACGCCGCCCGCTACGTGCTGATGAACACCGAGGGCGAAGACTGCGGCGTGAACGACGAGCCGGTGCAACTGTCCCTGGCCGACCGCTGGATCATCAGCGAGCTGCAGCATTGCGAGCAGGAAGTCATCCGGCACCTGGACCAGTACCGCTTCGACCTGGCCGCCTACGCCCTGTACGAGTTCATCTGGAACGAATACTGCGACTGGTACCTGGAGCTGTCCAAGCCGGTACTGAATGACGACAACGCCAGTGCCGAAGCCAAGCGCGGCACCCGCCGCACCCTGGTTCGCGTGCTGGAAGCGGTTCTGCGCCTGGCCCACCCGATGATGCCGTTCATCACCGAGGAAATCTGGCAGCGCATCGCGCCGCTGGCCGGCAAGAGCGGCGACAGCATCATGCTGCAACCGTTCCCGCAGCCGGATGAGAGCAAGCAGGATTCAGCCGTGGCCGCCGACATCGAGTGGCTCAAAGGCGTGATCGTGGCCGTGCGGAACATCCGTGGCGAGATGAACATCTCCCCGGGTAAACAGGTTCCGGTTCTGCTCAAGGGCGGCAGCGCCGAAGATCAGCGCCGCATGAACGACAACCGCCAGTTCCTGATCTCCCTGGCCAAGCTGGAGAAGCTGGAATGGTTCGAGGGTGACAAGGCGCCGATGTCCGCCACCCAGCTGGTGGGCGAGATGGAAGTGCTGGTCCCCATGGCCGGCCTGATCGACAAGGATGCCGAGCTCAAGCGCCTGGATAAGGAGCTGGATCGCCTGCAGAAGGAAATCGGCCGGCTGGAAGGCAAGCTGGGCAACGAAAAGTTCACCGCCAAGGCCCCGGCCGAAGTGGTGGAAAAGGAGAAGGAAAAGCTCCGTGATGCCCAGGGCAGCCTGAAGCGCCTGAGCGAACAGCGGGCCGACATCGAGGCCATGTAAGCCCATGATCGGCATCCTGGGCGCAGGCTCACTCGGGCGGCTTTGGGCCGCCCTGCTTCCGCAGGACCAGGTTGCCTTTCTGCCGCGGCCGGACGCCCGTCCGGCTGCTACCTCACTCAGCTATACCTTCGAGTCGTTCAGGGGCAACCGACAGACCATCACCCTGCCCTGGCTCCAGTGTGCAGATAGTCTGACGCTGCTTATGGTCACCACCAAAGCCGGCGATACCCTGACGGCCCTGCAGCACTGGCTGCCGCAGGTATCGGAATCGGTTCCTGTTGTCCTGTTCCAGAACGGACTTGGCAGCCAGCAGGCGGTCGCAGCCACCTGGCCCGAGCGCCCCATCCTGGCCGCGTCCACCACCGAAGGCGCCAACCGCCCGGAACCGGATCGGGTGATTCATGCCGGAACCGGTGAAACCTGGGTAGGCGCACTGACCCGAACGGGCCGACCGGCGGTGTCCGGCGTGGTCTCGCGGCTCGGGGCGAGCGGTCTTTTGGTTCATGGCGAAGACCAGATCCTCGTTCGGCTCTGGCAGAAACTGGTGGTCAACGCCGGCATCAATCCCTTCACCGCCATCCTGGACTGCCCCAACGGCAACATCCTGGCCAGCGAGTTCTTCCTGGATCACATCGACCCGCTTTGCAGCGAAATCGCCCAACTTATGGCCGCCGAGGGCGTCGGTAGTCCCACCGCCGGTGAGTTGCGCCAGAGGATCGAGACCGTAGCCCGCAACACCGCGCGGAACACCTCCTCCATGCGGGGTGATATGCTGAACGGGCGCAGGACCGAAATCGACTTCATCAACGGGTACCTTGTGCGGCTTGGCCAGCACTTTGACATCCCGACACCGGTGAACCAATTGCTGACGGACAAGGTAAAACAACTGTCGCCACATTAAGAGTCAGAGGAGTTTCCTGATGGGCAACCGCCTTTCGAAGATCTACACCCGTACCGGGGATGATGGTTCCACCGGTCTCGCCGACGGCAACCGCATCGCCAAGAACGCCCAACGGGTCGAGGCCATGGGCACCGCCGACGAGCTCAACTGCCACATCGGCCTGCTGATCGAAAGCCTGGATCAGGATGACGAACTGATTGAATCCCTGCGCCGCATCCAGCACCACCTGTTCGATCTCGGTGGCGAGTTTGCCATTCCCGGAAGCCGGGTGATTGGCGACGACCACATCCAGTGGCTCGAGGAAACCCTGGACCGGCACAATGAACACTTGCCGCCGCTGAAGAACTTTATTCTTCCCGGCGGAACACTGGCCGCGGCCCAGTGCCACCTGGCCCGGGCTGTCTGCCGTCGGGCCGAGCGGGTGGTTGTGGCACTTGGTCACGAGGATTCCATCAATACCGCGTCCCGGCATTACCTGAACCGGCTGTCGGACCTGCTGTTCGTGATCGCACGGGTACTCGCGCGCCGGGGTGCCGGCGAGGAAATACTGTGGGAGCAAAAAAAATCCGGCCTCTGAGGGCCGGATTTTTTCGATCAGAAGACATCAGACAACACCGGCAATCACCAGCAAGGCCAGTGCGCACAGCCAGGCCAGCATACTGCGATTGAGCAGATCCCGGACTGCCCCCAGGCTGGTGGAACCGAAACGGGACCATTCATCCGGATGCACCTTGAGGAACTTCTCCGGATCCAGCGCATAACCGGTCAATGCACTGTTCGCGGACTCGGCCAGCAGTTCGCCCGCTGGCTTGCCGAAGGCCAACAGCAAGCCCTTTGCCTGACTGAGCCAGCCGGCAAGATCGCCGGCAATCCCGAAAGTTACCGATACAAGGCGGGCCGGAACCCAGGCCAGCCATTCCGCCCACCGGATAAACCGCGGCCGGGCCGCAGCCTGCGGCCATTGCTCCGCCAGGGCAACCAGCCCCCGGGCCAGGATGGCAGCGGGCATGCCACCGACCACGAACCAGAAGGCCACCAGGAAATAACGCTCGAAGACCGAACGGATGAAGGCCCGTGCCAATGACAGGTGCATGCTTTCGGCGGAACTGTCATCCCGGCGATCTTCCACGGGCAACCAGTCCCGCACGTGGTGCCAGGCCGCCTGCATGTCATCGCGACTCCAGGCGTCGGAATAGGCGCGCAGGACCCGCTTCCAACCGGGAGCGCCCATCATTGCAACCAGCACGACGAACTCCACCGGATAAACCAGCCAGCGTATCCCGTAGCCAACGAGCAGGTATTCCAGCAAGCCACTCAGAAACGCCGGCAGCAACACCAGCGCCAACCCGCCAGAGACGCTGGTCTCCGCGCCCGCATGAACCCGACTGCCCCGATGAAACCAGGCGCGCCACAGGGCATCCCCCGAGAAACTTCCCGAGCCGTCCAGTTTCCGGCGCACCAGGTATGCCAGCAGGAAAACAATCAGCACCATCAGGCGAGTTCTCCGGATCCGGAACGGTTACTCAGGCAGGCCATGAAATACGGCCAGTCAAAGGCGGGGCCGGGATCGGTTTTGCGGCCCGGCGCGATATCACTGTGGCCGGTGATACGACTGGCATCAATCTCCGGCCAGGCCGCCATCACCTGATGGGCGATGTCCGCCAGCGCTCGATACTGGGCCTCGGTGTAGGGCGTATCGTCGGTTCCCTCAAGCTCGATTCCGATGGAGTAGTCGTTGCACTCCTCCCGACCGTCAAAACAGGACCGGCCCGCGTGCCAGGCCCGGTCAAGCAGACTGACAAACTGGACTACCTCGCCATCCCGGCGAATCAGCGCATGGGCGGACACCTGGATGTCGGCGATGGTTTCAAAATAAGGGTGCGCAGCCGGATCCAGTCGATTACAGAAGAAATCCTGGATCTCCGGGCCGCCAAATTGTCCCGGTGGCAAGCTGATGTTGTGCACGACCAGCAGACTGATATCCGCAACCCCTTCCGGCCTGGGACCGAAGTTGGGTGAAGGGCACCACACCGCTCCCGACAGGCGACCGGTTTCCCTGAGGCTGGCAATCCGGCGTTCTGAAATCATCAGTCTTTTCGGCTGCTACGCAGGTTATCGATGATGGATTCCAGGGCACGGTCAAAGATGAGGCCGTCATCCAGCATTCCGATTTCACCGGCTTCTATGGCCCGGGCCAGGTCTTCCCGCTGATATTCAGCCACTTTGGCACCGCTGCGGTTTACAAAAATGTATTTGCCGGTGGCCTTGATGAAGGCCGCAAGCTTGCAACGGAGCCTGTTGTCACCGCGGCTCAGTTCAATCCAGGACCCCACCCTCAGACTGTCCGCGCGGGCCAGCCATTCCGCTTCCACCTCCGGTTCAGCGTCGGAGACAGGCGCGGAGCCCTCAGGCAGCGTGGGATCCGGCAGCACCTCGTCGGCAAACGCCTCCTGATTATCCACCGGCGTTTCTGGCTGGGGTACGGCGGTTACCAGTCGTTGGAATACGTCTACATGGGCCAGTTCCAGATCCCGGATCGCAGAATCCGTGGCGAAGGGATCCCAGGAAATCTCCTGCATGGCCTTGCGGAACTCGTCCACGATTGCCGGGATAGCCCGCAGCAGATCGCTTCGGGTTGTTTCAGTGACCGGTTTCGGGTCGACACTCCAGGCCAGACGCTCGGTGAACTGCGCGGCCTTTTGCCAGGCTTCGCTCTGCTCCCCCTGACGCAGATAGACCCACTGCAGATATCGGGTCCAGGGCTGCTCGAGCAAAGCCATTACAGGTTCAGGAATATCCCGGTGATCGGCAACCCGCGACACCATGGCTTCGACCATTTCATTGGCTCGTTCCTGCCGAGCCCGACCTTCCTCGGCATCCCTGAGACGCTGCTCTACCAGCTCCCGGCGCCGGCGATCGAGATCCATAAAATGACTGAAGTCCTGGAGCAACTCCTCGAACAGGGTCACATTGGTGGTGAACTCGTTCAGAATACGGTCAACAATGTATTCGATTTTCTCCCGCAAGTGGTCGCGCTGGCCCGGCCTCTTCTCTGTCCAGCCAATGGCCGACAACGCCATGTCATTCAGCAGCTTGCGTACCGGATGACCACCCCGGTTGAAAAAATTCGGATCACTGAGGGCGACCTTCAGAACCGGGATCTGCAACCTGGAAATCAGGGCCTTCATCACCGCATGCAGCTGGCGGTCCTCGAGGATGAAATCAAACAGCATGGACACGAGGT
>JAAZVL010000206.1 GCA_018623515.1 Marinobacter sp. | reverse complement strand
TGCCAGTCGGCAATCAGGCGCGCGGTTCGTTCGACCACTTCCTCGAACCAGCGGGTGTGGCGTTCGTCGTCTGGCAAATCGATCAGGTGCGGGAAGTGCAGGGCGATGACGTGTTCGATCAGCGTCTTCACCGCTTCCGGTCCTTCGTGATGGGCGGCAAACTCGAAGTGGCCGAAGCGGATATGGCTCTCGGCCACCCGCATCAGTGCAGCGGCAGTCTCGATGGTTTCTCGGCGGATCGGATCCCTGGCGCTCACCATGAACAGCGCCCGCGTGGTAGGAATGCCGAGGAAATGCATGGCCTCGCTGCACAGGTATTCGCGGATGGTGGAGCGCAACACCGCCCGGCCGTCGCCGAAGCGGGAGTACGGTGTCGTCCCGGCGCCCTTCAGGTGCCAGTCCCAGCGCCGGCCATCGGGGCCGATGGTTTCCCAAAGCAACAGACCCCGACCATCTCCCAGTTCCGGGTTGTACATACCGAATTGGTGGCCGGTGTACTTCATTGCGACCGGGTCCATGCCTTCCAGCAGCTCCGTGCCGGCCCCAACGCCGGTCCACTCCTCCGCCGAGCCCACATGAAAGCCCATCTGGCGCGCCAGTTCATGGTTGAAGGTGACCATTCTGGCGTTGGTCAGCGGTTTTGGCTGTACCCGGGTGTAAAAACTGTCCGGAAGCTCCAGGTAGCGATGCTCAATCCGGAAACCTGTGTCTTTCATACAATGCGTATACTCTCAGTTGGTACAGATTCTGCTGCTTATCATTCAAACCGATCCAGGAAGCCACCGTGTCTGAAAACGAACTCAACATCACCATTGAGACCCTGATCAGTCAGGAAGGCCTACCTTCCTCATACGGACACACCGTCGAGCAGACCATCCTGCCACTGGCGCACCGGATTCTCGAACTCCGGCAACGGCTCGGGCGGCCGGTACTTATTGGTATTCATGGGGCCCAGGGCACCGGAAAGTCAACCCTGACCCTGTTCCTGAAGGAAATTCTGAGCCGCCACCATGGTACGGCCACAGCCAGTTTCTCCATTGATGATATCTACCTTACCAGAGCGGAGCGGCAGAGACTTGCCGGGCTGGTGCACCCGCTGTTCATCACCCGGGGTGTGCCTGGAACCCACGATGTGTCCCTTGGCCAGAAGGTGATTGATGAACTCCTGGCAGCCAGGCCCGGAGACAAAACGGCGATTCCGGCCTTCGACAAGGCCCGGGATGATCGCGCGCCCCGGGACCGCTGGCCGGTGTTCGAAGGCCCGGCAGAGGTCATCCTGGTCGAGGGCTGGTGCCTGGGAGCCGCGCCGGAACCTGAGGAAGCGCTGGCCCGGCCGGTCAACACGCTGGAAGCCGAGGAGGATCCCCATGCCACCTGGCGCAGCTATGTGAACGAGTGCCTGACAGACAGCTACCGGGCGTTCTTCGAGCGGCTTGACTACCTTGTGATGCTCAAGGCGCCATCCATGGAGTGCGTGCTGGAGTGGCGCACCCTGCAGGAACACAAGCTCGCCGCGCGCCATGCCAGCGCACCAAAAGAGGGCGGTGGAGATGAGGGTGCTCCCTCGTTGCGCATCATGTCCGATGAAGAGGTGGCCCGGTTCATCATGCACTACCAGCGCGTCACCGAGCATTGCCTCCGGGAAATGCCGGGCCGGGCCGATGTCCTGATCCCGGTCGGTGAGGACCATTCGCTGGCGGCCCCTCAGTTCAGGGAGCCTCCGGCCTCCAGTTAGCAACTCCAAGCGAGGAAAGACCATGCCCAGGCCCCACCTGATTCTGTTCACCGATCTCGACGGCACCTTGCTGGACCACGAGGACTATTCCTGGGAGGCCGCGCGGCCGGCACTGGCCAGGGTCAAGGCGGCTGGCATTCCCCTGATCCTCAACTCCAGCAAGACATCAGCGGAGATCGCGGTACTCCGGAACGAACTCGGCAACGCCGATCCCTACATCGTCGAAAACGGTGCAGCTGTTGTCATTCCGGCCGGCACTTTTGGCAATGCCTCGGAGCAGGTGGTGAATTTTGGCGCATCCCGGGCGGTGGTGTTGTCGGCATTGACTCGGTTGCGGGCCGCCGGTGCACGCTTTCGGGGCTTTGAGGACATGTCGGCGGAGGAGCTGGCGGACGTTACGGGCCTGGATGTCACCGCGGCGTCCAGGGCGATGCAGCGCCATGGCACAGAACCACTGATCTGGGAAGGTACCGAAGAGGAGCTGCGGCAATTCGAGGCCTCGCTGGCGGCCGACAACCTCCGACTGGTGCAGGGTGGTCGCTTCTGGCACGCCATGGGCATCTTCGACAAGGCCGATGGGGCCCGTTTCTTGCTGGGTAAATACCAGGAGCGTTATGGCCATGAGCCGGTATTGGCTATCGCACTGGGTGACAGCCCGAACGACCAGGGCATGCTGGAGGCCTCCGATGTCCCGGTGGTGATCCGGGGCGTCAATAGCGACAACGTCGAGCTGCCTTCCGACCGCCGTGCCATACGCTCCCTCAGATCCGGCCCCGAGGGCTGGAATGACTGTGTACTCAACCTGCTGCTTGAGTACGGGTATTAAAGAGGAGAGCCGCCATGGGCGACTTTTACCAGAACGGCATTGTCACCACCCTGCATAACCTTGTCCGCCGGCCCGTCGAGGACATGGAAGCGGAGCTGATGAGCTTCCGCAAGGCCAGACCCATGTCCCTTGTGCTGCCTTCGCTGTATTCGGAGCTGGAAGGGCCGGCGCTAAAGAACATCGTCAGCGAGCTGACCAGGGTGCCTTACCTTGACCAGATCGTGATCGGGCTGGACCGCGCCGATGAAGCTCAGTACCGGCATGCGCTGGAATACTTCTCCGAACTGCCCCAGGAATTCAAGGTGCTCTGGAACGACGGCCCGCGCCTGCGCGCGCTGGATCTCAAACTGCGGGCGCAGAACCTGGCGCCGACCGAGATGGGCAAGGGCAGGAACGTCTGGTATTGCTTTGGCTATGTGCTGGCCTCCGGTGTGAGCAAATCCGTGGCGCTCCACGACTGTGACATCCTGACCTATTCCCGGGACCTGGTGGCCCGCCTGATCTATCCGGTCGCCAACCCTGCGTTCAACTATATGTTCTGCAAGGGCTACTACGCCAGGGTGGCGGATTCGAAAATGAACGGGCGGGTCAGCCGCTTGCTGGTCACGCCATTGATCCGGGCCCTGAAGAAAGTGTGTGGCCCCAGCGATTTCCTGGACTACCTGGACAGCTACCGCTACCCGCTGGCCGGCGAGTTTTCGTTCCGCACCGACGTCATCAATGACCTGCGCATTCCCAGTGACTGGGGCCTGGAGATCGGCGTGCTGTCCGAGATGAAGCGCAACTACGCCACCAACCGTCTATGCCAGGTGGACATCGCGGATACCTACGACCACAAGCACCAGGAACTGTCGCCGGAAGATGCCAGCCGCGGCCTGTCCAAGATGAGCGTGGACATCGCCAAGGCCTTGTTCCGCAAACTGGCCACCAACGGCGAGATCTTCTCCAACGAGAAATTCCGCACCATCAAGGCGACCTATTTCAGAATCGCGCTGGATTTTGTGGAGACTTATCAGAATGATGCCGTCATGAACGGGCTGACGTTCGACCGCCATAAGGAAGAGAAAGCGGTGGAGCTGTTTGCCCAGAATGTCATGCGGGCAGGATCCTATTTCCTCGATAACCCCATGGATACGCCGTTTATTCCCAGCTGGAACCGGGTCACCAGTGCCATTCCGGACATCAAGGAACAGCTGCTGGAAGCGGTAGAGCTGGACAATGAGGAGTACGGGCCATGAGCCAGCCCCTCAAGGCCAAACTCGTCGGCATGCTGGAGGTGGTATACCCGGAACTGGACTGCGATTTCCTGGCAGAGCAGCTGCTGGGCACCATGGACCTGGCACCGAACCGGGAGCCGCCGCCGGCGCACCAGAACAACTGGGACGAGTCGGACATTGTCCTGATCACCTATGCCGATACCGTCCAGCGCGAGGGTGAGAAGCCGCTGCAGACTCTGCATCGGTTCCTGACGGATTGCCTGGCCGAGACGGTTTCGGCGGTCCACATCCTGCCTTTCTTTCCCTACAGCTCTGATGACGGCTTCTCCGTCATGGACTACCTGGCGGTGAACGAATCCCATGGCTCCTGGGGGGATGTCGAGAAGATCGCCGGCGATTTCAAGCTGATGGCGGACCTGGTCATCAATCACATGTCCGCGCGCAGCCGGTGGTTCGAGAATTTCCGCAAGCGGGTGGATCCGGGCAAGGATTATTTCTTTGAGGGGAACCCGAAAGATGATCTGAGTGCCGTGGTTCGGCCCAGAACTTCACCACTGTTGACCCCGGTGCAGACTGAGGATGGGGAGCGGTATGTCTGGTGTACCTTCAGTGAAGACCAGGTGGATTTGAACTTTGCCAACCCCAAAGTGCTGATCGAGTTTGCCGGTATCATCAAACAATATCTGGAGCACGGCGTGGTCATGTTCCGGCTCGATGCCGTGGCATTTCTCTGGAAGGAGCCGGGCACGCCTTGCATCCACCTGCAGCAGACCCACGAGCTGATCAAGATCCTGCGCCTGTTGATCGAGCACCATACGCCGGAAGCGGTGGTGATCACAGAAACCAACGTGCCCAACCGGGAGAATCTCACCTATTTCGGGAACGCCAATGAAGCGCACGTGATCTACAACTTCTCCCTGCCGCCGCTGCTGATCAACACCCTGGTGACGGGTAATTGTCGGCATCTCAAGACCTGGCTCATGAGCATGCCGCCGGCACAGATGGGGACCACCTACCTGAACTTCATCGCCTCCCACGACGGCATCGGCATGCGGCCGACGGACGGGCTGCTGGAGGAAGACGAGAAGCAGCGCCTGATCAATACCATGGAATCGTTCGGCGGCAAGGTGTCCTACCGCCGCACCGCCGATGGCCGCGATCAGCCCTACGAGATCAACATTGCCCTGTGGGATGCCCTGAAGGGCACGGCAGAGGGTTTTCCAGCTCTTCCTCCAGTTTGTCCAGCTGCCATTGGCCCCGATTGATGGATCTCAGCCGGCCGGTGTTTTCGACCCTGGCGTGGTCATTCTCCGTCCCCAGCAGGCTGTGGATG
>JAAZVL010000205.1 GCA_018623515.1 Marinobacter sp. | reverse complement strand
CATCCTCACTGAGCACCAGCACCTTGTTATTTTTAGACATTTTTTCCTTCCATTGGATACTTTACTGGTATTTAAGACGGCCTGGAGGCAAGAGTCAATTTTATGACGCGATGGGGGAGGTGGACGACGTGAAGATGGGGGCAGAAGAAAGCTTTCTTCTGACTCCGTTTTCACGCAATTCCAGAGTCATGGCCCAACTCAGGTGTCTGATGAAAGCCTTCATCTGCCCCCAAGTTCATCGAACCTCTTCAGCGCCGGGCGGCGCGGCGGGCGGCCGAGGCGGTGAATTCGTTGCCCCGGAAGCCGGGCGAGAAATCATAGGCCTTGAACCCGTCGTCCAGGCCATCGATGTAGTACCGTCCAGCCTTCAGGTCATAGGTCATTTCCATGGTCGTCCAGAACACCGGCTCGCTGTAGTAACTGATGTTGTGCGCTTCGGACAAGCGCCAGAGGTTCCCCTCCTGATCGTATTCCTCGGATGCCAGGATCTGCCAGCTGTCCTCGTCCACGTAGAACACCCGGCGGGCGTAGATATGGCTGATGCCGGTTCGCAGCGTCGCCTCCACCACCCAGACCCGGTGCAGCTCATACCGGGCCAGCTTCTGGTTGATGTGCTTCGGGCGAATGACGTCGTCCGCTTCCACGGCGTCGCCATGCAGCTTGTAAGCATTGTAGGGTACATACAGCTCCCGCTTGCCCTTCAGGGTCCAGTCATACTGGTTGGGGGCGCCGTTGTACATGTCCTTCTGGTCCACCGAGCGAAGGGAGGAAGAATTCGGCAGATCGGTCTCATAGGCCAGGTTCGGGGAACGACGCAAGCGCCGGGAACCGGCGTCATAGCGCCAGGCCAGACGCGGGGAGCGAATCTGGTCCAGGGTTTCGTGCACCAGGGTAATCGTACCCGCCAGCGAGGATGGCGCAATGGTGTTGGTTTTCAGGTAGAAAATCTTGTTGTCGATCTCTTCCAGCTCCGCCCCTTTTCGACTGTAGGCGAAGAAATAATCGTATTCGTTGACCACCGGATTGTAGGAACCGTCCGTCTGGGGCGTTGCCGAGGCACTCCGGAACGAGATCTCCGTGCCCCGGTAACGGAGGATATGGTTCCAGATCACTTCCAGCCCGTTCTGGGGGATCGGAAACGGGCTGGTCATGATGGTGTTGCGAACGCCGTTGCCATTATCGAGCAGTTCCGCGCTGGTGGCGTTCTCGATGGATTTTTCGTAAACATGTTCCGGGAAAGCGGCGGTGCGACGAGTCGGGTAGACCGGCATGAAGAAGTCTGGTCCGTACTGCTCGATCATCCGGATGTGACCGTCAGACAACTTGTCCCGGTAGAGATCCAGGTTGTCCCGGGTGATCACAAACAATGGCTTGTCGTCCGGGAACGGATTGGCCTCGACCTCACCCCGTTCCCACCCTGCCGGTGGCGTGCTCAGCCCCCCGGTCCACTCGGGAATGGTCCCTGAGCCATTGGCTCCGCGCTCGGCGCCCACCGGGGTCAGCTCGTCCCCCAGCCTGGCGGCTTCCGCCGCACTCACCTTGGCCAGTGCCTGCCCGGACAACCCGAACAGTACCGCCGCTGCACCCGCGACAATATGGCTTCGCATACCTGACATCTCCAGCAGTTCCATAAGACGGCCTGCTTTTTGCCAGATTCAAACGCTCGTTTCAAGTGAATGTTTGTATCCGCTTGTGACGGCACCGGGGACGATGAGACAGGTGGAGAAATCATTGCACATAAATGGTACAATTCATCGCTTAAGTAATCTGCCAGTTCTTCCCAATCCGAAATCGCAGGTACTCCATGGCCTCGCAATGGCATTCACTGGTGTCGCAAAAACTGTTTCTGGCCAAGACGCTGTTACGACAGCTTGATCTGCCGGCCCTGGCAGCCAATGGTGAGCCGGCACCGGAGGCCGAACAGGCGCTTCGGCGGGAAGCAGCGATACAGGGTGCGATAGAGCTGGTACTCCGCAGCCGGAAGCTGGTGCTGGTAATGATCGCCCGGCTCTATCAGGAGCGGAATGCGGAACCGGAGTCCCTGGAAGAGTTGGCGGCACTGATCGGGGCCGATGCCAGCGAAGTGGACCGGTTACGAAACCTCGCACGGGAAAGTGGCAGCTGGTGGAATCATCTGGACCAACTGGAACAGAGCCAGAGTCGCCCACCTGCAACCCGGAAAACGGTAACGGATGACAACATCATCGCCGTTTCAGCAGAAACGGGACCGGACCGGTCAGCCGCCGGTTTGCTGAGGACACTGGGTGCACTCAAACATTTTGCCGACGATCTGGAAGAGCAGCACAGCGAGTGGTGAATTACCGCCAGAGGCTGGATTCCGGATCTCAACAACAGACAGGTTTACTGAATGTCACCATCGTTTTTTGAAATTGTACAACTGAGCAATGGCGACTATGCGTTGCGCCGGATCGATGACGACAGCGCGCCGCTGGTACGCATCTCATTCTCCCAGGAAGCCCGGGAGATGATGGAAGATCGCGACATGAATGTCGCCAAAGCCATGATCGCTGCAGGCATTGAAGCTGTGGGTGACATTACCCATGACATTGACTGGGAAGAGGAAGAAGCCGAGGCAGTCGACCCGCAGCCCTCCTATACCCTGCACTGATCAGGTGGCAGGCGCCCTGGCCTGCCCCTGAGCCTCAACGCTGGCGAAGCACTACCCCGTGACTGTTTCCCTCTGCTGACGCCTGCTGGAGTGTCTCCAGCGCCGCGCGGCCGAGTTTGTGGGTCCACATCACAACGGCGTGGCAGGTACCAGCCCGGAGTGCCCGCTCAGCCAATTGCTGGGCCGGTAACTCGGAGGTTGAGCGCAACACCAGTAACTCACCTGTGACAATGCCATGCATCTTCTGCCACTTGCTGACCAGCTCCTGTGGCGGATCAATCCAGGCCAGCCAGCGCTTTTCCTGATTGAGCTGCGTCAGCATCGGCAACAGCAACTGAAAATTCTCGACCTGCCCCTGGGGGAGAATAATCTCGGTCACGTTGCCCGTCACATCTGCCGGACGGGGTTCGGCGTGGCGACGGGTGCGGATGACGGCGCGTCGCCCGGGAACACCCGACGGCGGCACGGAGTGGGACAGGACACCTTGCTGGTAAGCCAGATTCTGATTGAAGCTCAATTGTTCCATAAGTCACCCGCTTGTTCTTTTATCGATTATCTGTGGCTGGCCCGGCTCAGTGGAGATCGGAGCGGCGTATGACACCCACGCCCAGGCCTTCGATAAACAGTTCCTGCTCGGACAGATCCACCTCGATGGGCTCGAACGCCTCATTCTCGGCGATCAGGTAAACCTTGTTTCCATCCTTCCGGAAACGCTTGACGGTTACCTCTTCCCCGACCCGCGCCACGACCACCTGGCCGTTGTGCACATCCTGGGTCCGATGCACCGCCAGCAGATCACCATCGAGGATACCGATGTCCTTCATGCTCATGCCGCGCACCCTCAGCAGGTAGTCCGCGGACGGCGAAAAGAAGTCCGGCTGCAGGGTACAGTGGTCCTCGATGTGCTCCTGGGCCAGAATCGGACTACCGGCGGCCACCTGACCGATCACCGGCAGCCCCAGGTCCTGCTCGGCTTCCGGCAGCCGGATCCCGCGGCTGGCGCCGGGCACCATCTCGATCGCGCCCTTGCGGGCCAGTGCCCTCAGGTGTTCCTCTGCCGCATTGGCAGAGCGAAAACCCAGCTCCGCTGCAATTTCCGCACGGGTGGGCGGGTAGCCCGTTTCGTCGACATAGCGGCGGATAATATCCAGTACCTGTTGTTGCCTGGCAGTCAGCTTCATTCCGTTACTCCGGTCAGTCCAGGTGACAGGCCTGCCGCTGAGGGACACGCCTGTTTTTTTATACAGTGATTTGACTATATACAGTGTTTTATCCAGTGTAAAGCCCGCCTGGCAATTTTCTGTCGCCTGCGTAACCCGTTGGCAACAGGGGGATGTGTTATGGTGAAAGGACCATGCATGGAGAGTCAGGGAAACCGATGTCACAGACCAGTACCTGCGCGTTGCCGGACGTGCAACTCAACAGCGAAGGCAAGGAGCGCCGCGTTGGCGTGGAGGTGGAGCTGTCCGGCCTGGGTTATGAAGTGCTCGTGGATCATGCCGCACGCCTGCTGGATGCGCCGGCACAGGCGGTATCACGTTATGTCACGAGGATTGAATCCGGACTGGGCCCTTTCACCATCGAGCTGGATTCGGATCCGATCAAGGAGCTGGACCTGGCGGATGAACGCCTGCCCGACTCCATCCGCGAGTTAGGGGGCCAGGCCATGGACGTCATTGACGCCGCCGCCGAGCGTATCGTTCCGCTGGAGATCGTGACGCCCCCGATTCCCCTGTCCCGCCTGCAGGATGTGGAAACCCTGGTGGATGAGCTGCATCAGCTCGGCGCCCTGGGCAGCCGGGAGGCCATCTATTTTGCCTTCGGCCTGCAGCTCAATCCCGAGCTGCCGGACCTCGAACCGGCAACCATCGTCCGCTACCTGCAGGCCTTCGCGGCCCTGTATGACTGGCTGAAAGCCAGGCATCAGCTGGACATCAGCCGCAAATTCACCACCTATATTGAACCCTGGGTTTCCCGCTATACCGACCTGCTGATGAAGGACAACTACGCTCCGGATCAGGAGCAGCTGATCCGGGATTACCTGGAATTCAATCCGACCCGGAACCGGGCGCTGGACCTGCTCCCGCTGTTCTCGCACCTGGACTCCGAACTGCTCGGCCAATACGTGCGTGACCCGCGCATCAAGCGTCGCCCTACCCTGCATTACCGGCTGCCAGACTGCGACATCGACAACCCGCAATGGCACTTTTCCAGCGTGTGGAACGACTGGGTCATTCTGGAACAGATCGCCAACCGTGCCAGTGACCTGGCGGAACTGAGGGCACTGTTCCGGGACAGCCGGAAGTTCAGCTTCCACAACCTGACCCACAGCTGGCAGGAAACCACAGACCAGTGGCTGCGTACCAAGGGTTATGTCTGAAGCAGTAGAGGAAGCGCCGGAAATTCCGGGGGTCACCATTGGTATCAGCGGGCCGGCCCGGCGCAGCCTCGCCCATCGTCTGATCAGCCTGGGGCTGCGGATGCATGGTGCCCGCACCCATTATATTCGTCCCGGCTCCCGGGTGGATGTATCGCTTCTGGATGGGCTGGTGCTCT
>JAAZVL010000204.1 GCA_018623515.1 Marinobacter sp. | reverse complement strand
CCCGCACCACTCTGAAAACCAAGACCCACAAGGGTGAGGGCAGTAACGAACTGCGCTTTGAAGACGAGGCGGACAGGGAACAGATCTACCTCCACGCCCAGAAAGACCTGGACCTGCTCACCGAACACAACCGCACCGAGGTCATCCGTAAGGACAATCACCTGACCGTAGAGAAAGACTTCCTCAGCCACATAAAAGGCAGCAGCCATCACACCGTGGACGGTGAAAAGCGTGAACGGACAGGAAAGGATCACAGCTTCAGCGTGACCGGCACCCTCCACCTGAAAGCTGGCACCGCCTGGCTCAGCGACACCGGTACCGAATTACACATCAAGGCCGGTCAGAAAGCGGTGATCGAGGCCGGTGCTGAAATCACGCTCAAGGCCGGGGGCAGCTTTGTAAAGATCGACCCCGCTGGCGTTGCCCTGGGGGGCACGAGCATCAGGATGAATGCCGGTGGCTCAGCGGGCAAAGGCACCGGGCAGCAGGTGAGAGTGCCGGTGTTGCCGGAACGGGTTACGGATGATGGTGTCGGCGGGCCGCCTGCCCAGCTTGGCAATGTCAGTCAGCGATCGGATGCGACGCCCTCGCCCAGCCACAGGGCTGCGCTGCTGACAGCCGCATCGGAGCGAGCATATGCGCAGCAACTCTGTCAGAAGAAACTTGATGGAACATGCGATGTCCGCAACTGCCCCTGTAACTGACATGCCTGAAACGATTCCGGGTTTCCAGCAGATCCTTGAGAGGCAAGGGATTGCCTCGGACCAACGCTGCCTGTTGATCATCGACGCCGCCCGCTATGAAGAAGGTGAGGTGCTTCGCCAGATCTATACCCTGGACGATGATCCGGACTGGCTCTGGCTGCTTGATCAAACGCCGTTTGAAAGGGACAGAGATGCCGGGCCTGTCGTCGTGGACACCACCCTCGACAGCATGTTGGCGCAGGATGCCGCCGAAAAATGGGCGGCCGATGAAGCCGTGCTGGTACTTGTGTCCGAGCGGGAACCGGGTGCGGCACTGGCCGGCTTCCGACAAAGTCTGCTGGTTCAGCTGGAGCATTATGGGCCGTGTTTTCTGCGCCCCTACGACAGCCGTTTTCTTGCGATGATGGCCGAGCACCGGCCGGAAGGACTCGTCAGCCTGATTGGAAAAGGTGATTTGCTGATGTGGAGTATTGATGGCGGAGGCGCAATTGCCTGGTCGAGTGCCGTCGGTATCAAGACCGACGTCCGGGGCCTGAACGATGCGCAGGATGCTTCCTTTGAGCAGCTTTTGACCTCGGTGCGCGGGCTTTCCGGATAATTGTCAGGATCGGCCTGCTCAGGATAGCGCGGGCCTGAACAAAAGGAATTTCAAAAATGTCAGCCATCAAGGCACCACCCTGTACACCCTCCCGGACCTTCTGGCTTGAGCTGACCGGAGAGCAATCCCTGTCAGGCCATCACTACTGCCTGCAGGAGCGGAACGGTGAGCAGGTAAACGTGATTCCCATGGAACCGTGCGCGGATCGCAGCGGTCGATTGGGCCCCATTCTCGCTGGCCATCTCGAAGCAGCCGGAAAGCGGTCACTTGTGCTGGAACTCCGGGGTGACGGGGGAAAGGTGGTCATTCCGGTTATCGAGAATGACGAAATTGGCCCCCTGACTTTGAGGCCCCCGCAACGGCAGTACCAGGACAACCTGATGGTTGCCGTTCATCCGACCCTGTTTTGCGATGCCGGCGAGCTGACACGTCCCCGCCCTGTCAGCGGCTTTGCCGAGGCCATTCCCGCGCCCATGCGCACCGGCTGGATCTACGTGTTTTTCCATGGCCGACTGTGGCGGGAGCTGTCCGTCATGACGGTGCCTGATGGGGCACCGGTCATGCGCGACACCGATCTCGGATCAATCCGGGAAAATGGTGTCGAAGAAGCGAACGATCGGGCGCCGGTCGGGCCGGAGATCGATGTAATCCACGTGCCCGCGCGCCTGCTTGGACGTGATGTTCAGGATGAGGTGCAACTGGCGTTCAGCGAAACGCAGTGGTCATGGGAGTACGTCCTCGCCTTTGAGGAAGATCCCTCGCTTCGTGATCAGCGATGCCGGGATGCCCGGGCCGTCCGGGCATACCTCGAACGCTCTCCGGGGCATCCGGGAAGTGATTGGTGCCGGGTCGATGAGATGCCTCCCATGCGCGCGAGGGAGAGCGTGATTGAGCGTGATCACACTTGCCCCGGTCATTGGTTGCGAGATGTGGAAGGTCGGGAAACCGGCACAGCTCAGGAGGCACTGGTGGCGCAACGAGACGCTATCGAGTCGGACGAAGCGAGCGTCGATGCCGATTATTTCATTGAGACTCCGACCCTGTTCCCGAAATGGCGTCATGACCATCTCCGGGGCATCGCCTTGCCTGAGATTGCTGGAGGTGCCGACGCGCTCGAATCACTCCGGAATCGTCACCTTCTGACCCTTCATTTGCGGGATCCTCTACAGGCTGCACGTCATCTCGTGAGTCAGATCAATGGCTCCCTCGCGCTGTTGCTGGCCCTGGTGGATAACGTCAAGAAACGTCCCTTTGGCGTCACCGCCGAGCTGTTCCACAACAACTTCCGGCGCAGCGTGCTGCCCGACGGCCGCGAGAATCCGCTCTACATCGACGGTGGCTGGTTCGATAACCGTCTGGATGACAGCGAGGACGGCCGGCTCCGTCGGACCATGTATGATGTCGAGCGCAAAGCGATCCGCGAGTTTGTGAAGGAAGCACAGACGGCGCTCGTCCGCATGCTGGAGAATGAGCATCCGGAGAATCTGACGGCGGTCATCCGTGACCTGTTTGCACTGGAATCCGGCAATGCCGTGGCCGGTTTCTACCAGGCATTGCCCCTCCTTCAGGTGCTGTCTCTTCCGGCGGATCGCATTGACCCGTTGCTCTTGCCCCAGGAGGCTGAAGAAGCAGGGCAGAAAGCTGAGGTAGTGGCGCTCAGTATCGCCATCGGAGAGCACCCGCTAGGAGCGATGTTGCTTCCATTCACCAATAACACCCAAGAGTGTGTGGTGGGCAATGCCACTGCCGAAACTCTGGAAGCAATCGTTACTGCCCTGGATGATCGCGGCCAGTCTCTTCGGGTGCTGGAAGCTAATGTTGTCCGTGAAATTCATGATCATCAGCTGGAGAGCCGAGCGCCCGGGACCACGGCCATTCTCGCCGGAACAAGGTCCACAGTGAATACGTTCTCCGGCATTGCCGGCGGCATCGCCCAATGGTGGCTGGGCACGATCCAGAAAGAGCTCCAGCAGAAAGGTGCCACGTTTACGGCCGAGGTCACCCGTATCCGGGGTGCATTCGAAGGATTTGCAAAGGCGGCGATTCCGGGCCGCACCCGGGTTCAGCTGGAGGGCGCGGAAGAGGGCCGGGCTTTCGTGGTGCTGGAGGTTGTGGATGAAAGCGGTCAGACCCTGACCTCTGGTGCAGCTATGGGGGCATCCCTGAGGCTGGTGGAAGCTGACACTTTTGATGGCACGGTCAAGGACCAGAGAGTGCGGCACTGGTTGCATCAGAGTACTACCAGTCCGGTGGGGTTGCCGGGGATTCTGGTGGTGTTCGATTTGTGGAATTTTTCGGTGGCATTTGACGCACTGGACGCGCCGAATTCCCGGAATGTAATGGGCTTTCTCAGTGCTGCTTCCGATCTGGGAGTAAGTGCTGCACAACTTATTTCTGTGTTACCAAATAAATCCCAGAGGCTTGAATCCGAAGTCGCAAAATGGAAAAGGGAAGCTAGATGGTTCACCAGTCTTGCAGAGCAATTTGGTTCGAACGACCGTTTTGCCAATTCTGTTGTGCGTAATCGGGTTGAAGCGGGCGGCTGGTTGGCCGGTATGTTCACCACTGCATTGATCCTGAGTGACGCTGTGACTTCGACTTTAAACCGCCGCTGGGGAGCTGGAGTGGCACAGCTAATCCAGGCCGCTGGTGTGGCTACGACGACTAGCGCGGATATTATTGCAGCCCGGATATTAACTCCGGCCGGCCGACGCGTTGTTGAGCGACCATCGATAAAAGCGGTTCAAACCGCGCTGGGGCGCTTGATGCCAGTCGCTGGAAGCTGGGGAGGCACGGTAGCGTCTGGTTATGTTACGGCCTTGGGCTTTGCCATCTATGTTGTGGGCGAAGCTGTCTACTATCGACTCAAGGATGATGCCGTCAGCCAATGGCTCCGGGCAGGCCCCTTTTCGGGCGACCCGGAGAATAGGGATGAGACGCTCGAGGATGAAGGCACCGCCTATATTGAACTGGTCAAGGCGATGACTCCTGTGGCGCTTCGTAGGATTGAGGACGAGCGCATGTCTGAATGGCTGGACGGGAATGGACTCAGTGCATGGGAGGACCATGCACAGAGTGTCCTGAGCTTTGCCAGTCCCGCCTTGGCGATAACCGGTGAGCCCGCCGACATTGAACTGGATATCGCCTTTGAACAGAAACTGTATCGAATCCTTGGCCCTAATCCGGCGGGTGGCTGGCAAACCGAGACGCTGGCTACCCGTTCTGGTCGAATTGCCCGGGGAATTGAAGAGCGCTACGACCCCGATCGTCAGGCTATCGACTTCCTTATCGCGGACACCCAGTTGTCGGCTTTGAGCCCCGACGGGCGTTATGAGCGGCTAACTACCCACTATAGCGTGAAGCGTTTGTCGCTTACTTTCAGTGTCGATGTCTGGCATCGAGAAACACAGAAATACACAACTCGGAAAGTGATTCATACCATGGAGGACCTGGATGTCGAATGGCAAGATTAATTCGCCGCATCAACCTGTTGGGTATGGCGATGAGGCTTTCCGATCCGGTGCAATCCCGAAGCAGAAACCACTAGAAGATCCAGGCGGTTTTTCCAAGGCGTTGGAAGGCGGGGACTTTATAGAGCGCCTGCCCTGGGGGCATTACGCTGGACTGGATATCCACTTGAAACCCGGCTCGGTCAGGATTTACCAGAAAAGATCCAAGGGTAAGGGGGCGAAGCATCTGGCAGGTCCCAATTGGACTCATCGAGTTATGCCAGCGGACTTTATCAAAACACGCTGGCAGCTCCTATTGATGTTTGCAGGCGCTTTTGCGGACCATTTCATGTTTCGTTTCTGGATGTTCTGCGCCATTGCCACTTTCTTCGCTGTAGCGATTCAGGCCGGGATTGTGGCTGCGCTCACTCACGCCACATT
>JAAZVL010000203.1 GCA_018623515.1 Marinobacter sp. | reverse complement strand
CCATCACACCCTTGAGGATCTCGGTCAGGTTCTTGGCATCGGCGTGCTTGAGACGGATGACCTTGGTGGTTCCCCCGGTGGCGGAAGGTTGGTCCAGCTTGCGGATCAGCTCCCGCATTTTATCCCGGAAGGTCTCGTCGCCCCGGAGGATCAGGCGGTTGCTGCGCTCATCGGCGGTGACACTGTATTTACGGGCAGCATTCTCACCACCAGCCTTGCCGAGCTCATCCGGCGCCAGTTCCTGAAGCAGGGTGACCATGTCCCCGACCCAGGCTTCCCGCAGTTGGATCACTTCCACTTCGTACTTGGAGGGGCTGTCCAGCTCCCGGACGATCTGCTCGATGCGTTCGATGTTGGAGCGGTGATCACTGACGATCAGAGCATTGGCCGCGGCCACACCGGCCAGATGGCCATACTTGGCCACCAGCGGGCGCAGAATGGGCACCAGCTCCAGGGCGTTGGCGTTATCGATCTGGATTACCCGGGTGATCAATTGCTCGGAAGGGGTTTCGGGAAACCGGTCCAGTATCTCGGCGGACTGCTTGGCATCCACCTGCTGCACGATCTTGATCACTTCTTCCCCGGGAATGGCGGTAAAGCCGTGCACGTTCAGCACCGCCAGGAACAGGTCGTAGATTTCATCCTTGTTCATGGGGGCGCTGGAGAGCACCGTCACCTTGCCCTTGACCCGGGGGTCCACCACAAAACTGTAGCCGGTGATGTCCGCCACCTGGGTCACGAAGGCGCGGATGTCCGCGTCCTTTAGGTTCAGCCTCCAGGTCTCCTCCTGTCCGTATGCCAGGGACATCATCGGGAGAAGGATCAGCAGCGCAATGGCCCGTAGAAGATTGGTCTTATGGTTATACATCTGGCGATTTCGTCCTGTATCGTTGATCCCGGTCAGCGCCACTGCTCGGGTATGGCATAACTTACGGTGAGGATGCTTCCGTCACGCTCGATTTCGATCTCCAGCTGGGCCTGGCCACGCCAGCTCTCCAGCAGGGATTTGTCCTGTTCCAGATCACCCAGCCGCTGGCCGTTGATGGCGGTGATCACATCGCCGGCCTGAAGGTTCACGGCGTTGAGCATGGCATTGGAGCCGTCGTAGACATAACCGGACATACCGCTGTCATCCACCGGGCTCAGGCCATATTGGGCCAGCGCCGCCGCGCCTTGGCTGTCCAGCTGTTCCCGGGCACTGGCCAGGAAAGCATCCGGTGACGATTCTGCCGGCACATCCTCCACTTCTGCAACCATGACGGAATCCGTGGACTCCTCAAAGGTCAGCGATTCGTAACGCCCACCCCGACGCAACAGGATCCGGTCCGGTTCCACCTCGGCCAGCTCGGCATTGCCGGGCAGCATATCCCCCACCCGATAATACGCGGTTTCGCCATTACTTCCTGCAACTATAGCACCGGACCCTTCCGGGCGTTCGCCAACCAGCACACCTTCCAGCCGAAGACGTAATCCGGTCTCCGGCGCCGAGCGCTTTACAGATTCCGCGACGCCGGCCTGAACACTGGGCCGGCCGAAGAAATCATAGCCGGCGATGGGAAAATCCAGGCCACCCGGCGCGGCCATTCCCAGCGTCTCCCGGGAAGGTGCCACCGGCACCGGCCGGTCATCCCATGCCACCAGCCAGGTTACACGAGCAAGCACCACAGCGAGATACAGCGTCAGGCCAAGCAGCAACAGATTGGCGAGAATCCGGGACACACGGGACTGGGCCTGGCGGGGAAATACCATCATGTCACAGGCCTCCGGGAATCAAGGGTTGCTGTACCCGGAACACCACATCGTCCGGACTGGCCGAATCCGACCAGGGTTGGCCGGCCAGATCCACCATACGCTTGTAGACCCGGATTTCCATCATGCCGTTCCAGAGCAGATTGGCCTGGGCCGCGGGGCCAGCACCACCCTGCTCGGCAATTTTCAGTTCCACACCGCCCTGCACCGTATCCAGGTTGGCCTGCATGGGCGGGAACTCCGCGGAGCCGGTCTGATCGCCCATGGGCCAGGTCACCCGGCCGCCCGGCCACGTCGCCAGCCCATCGGCGCGGGTTATCCGGTTATCTTCCCAGGCCAGCTGCAGACGCTCGATGGCTACATCCCCCTCGATCATCGCGCCACGGCTCTTGCGGATCAGTTCCCGGAACTCGGCCACGCCGATATGCCCGGAGGCATCCAGTGCCGCACTTAACGGCCAGCCCATGGTCAGATTGCCCTGGAGCGAGGATTGCGCCGTATCCAGTTCGATATCGACGGGCATCGTCATCCCGCCAAGAGAAGGCCAGCCCAGCGCCCAGTCCACCCGCACCGGGTAACCGGCAACCACAACACCGGCCGCGCCGTCCCACAGCTTGCCCGAGACCTGCCGTACCTGGACCCCGGGCGGCAGATTTACATGGGCCGAGGCCTGCTGCCACACCCAGCCGGCGGGCACCAGGACCACGAGTGCCACCACGTACACCAGCGCCCCGAGCAGCAACAGCAAGAGCAGCTTGCCCAGGCGGAAAAAGGATTTGGTTTCGGTGTCACTCATTCATTAATACACACAAAGAAGTCTGGAATCCGAGTCTAACAAAGGCCTTGGGCAAGTTCATGACAAAAAACGAAAAAACCCCGCACCAGCTTGACCCGGTGCGGGGTTTTTCAGGGTAGATCGGGCCAGGTCTCAGAAACCGGGACCTGACAGGGATCTGGCCGGCATTACATCATGCCGCCCATGCCTCCCATTCCTCCCATGCCACCCATGTCCGGCATACCGCCGCCGGCCTTCTCGTCTTCCGGCTCGTCCGCAACCATCGCCTCGGTGGTGATGATCAGGGACGCCACGGAAGCGGCCGCCTGCAGCGCGGAGCGGGTCACCTTGGTCGGATCCAGGATACCCATTTCCAGCATGTCGCCATAAGTCTCGGTGGCGGCGTTGTAACCGAAGGCACCTTCGCCGTCACGGACCTTGGCCACCACAACAGAAGACTCACCGCCAGCGTTGAACACGATCTGACGCAGCGGAGCTTCCATGGCACGGCGCAGGATGTTGACACCGGCCTTCTGCTCTTCGTTGATGGCATCCACCTTCTCCAGAGCCGCAATGGCACGGATCAGGGTGACACCACCACCGGCTACGATGCCTTCTTCGACAGCAGCGCGGGTGGAGTGCAGCGCGTCTTCAACGCGGGCCTTCTTCTCTTTCATTTCCACTTCGGAGCCGGCGCCAACCTTGATCACGGCAACACCGCCAGCCAGCTTGGCTACGCGCTCCTGCAGCTTCTCCTTGTCGTAGTCAGAGGTGCTGTCTTCGATCTGCTTGCGGATCTGCTCAACCCGGGCCTCGATGTCCGACTGGGCACCGGCACCGCCGATGATGGTGGTGTTTTCCTTGGTGACGTTGACACGCTTGGCAGTGCCCAGATCATCCAGGGAGGTGTTTTCCAGAGTCAGGCCGACTTCCTCGGAAATCACGGTGCCGCCGGTCAGGATGGCAATGTCCTGCAGCATTTCCTTACGACGGTCACCGAAGCCGGGCGCCTTCACGGCGTTGACCTTCACGATGCCACGCATGTTGTTCACCACCAGGGTTGCCAGGGCTTCGCCCTCGATGTCCTCGGCGATGATCTGCAGCGGCTTGCCAGCCTTGGCAACGGCTTCCAGCACCGGCAGCAGTTCGCGGATGTTGGAGATCTTCTTGTCGACCAGCAGGATATACGGGTCTTCCAGCTCGGCAGACATGTTGTCCTGGTTGTTGATGAAATACGGGCTCAGGTAGCCACGATCGAACTGCATGCCTTCAACCACATCCAGCTCGTCTTCCAGGCCACGGCCTTCCTCAACGGTAATCACGCCTTCCTTACCCACTTTCTGCATGGCGTCGGCGATGATCTTGCCGATGGTTTCGTCGCCGTTGGCAGAGATGGTACCAACCTGGGCAATCATCTTGCTGTCATCGCACGGCTTGGCAAGATCGCGGATAGCCTGAACCGCCGCGGCCGTGCCTTTGTCGATACCGCGCTTCAGATCCATCGGGTTCATACCGGCAGTGACGGCCTTGATACCCTCGTTGACGATAGCCTGAGCCAGAACGGTCGCGGTGGTGGTACCGTCACCGGCACTCTCGTTGGCCTGGGAAGCCACTTCCTTCACCATCTGGGCGCCCATGTTCTCGAACTTGTCTTTCAGTTCGATTTCCTTGGCCACGGATACGCCGTCCTTGGTGACGGTCGGCGCGCCGAAAGACTTCTCCAGAACCACGTTGCGGCCCTTGGGACCCAGGGTTACCTTGACTGCGTCAGCCAGGACGTTGACACCCGCGACCATGCGCTTGCGAGCGCTATCACCGAATTTAACTTCTTTTGCTGCCATGTCTTCTATTCCTGTTCGTTAAACCGAAATTAAACCAATCGGATTAATGAGCGTTCGTGCCTGTCGCCTCAGCGATCACTCAAGCACGCCGTAGATTTCGTTCTCGCTCATGATGAGCAGCTCTTCACCGTCGATCTTGACGGTGTTACCGGCGTACTGGCCGAAAACCACGGTGTCACCCACCTTGACCGCCAGTGAGCGGGTTTCGCCGTTGTCCAGGATGCGGCCGTTACCGACGGCAATCACTTCACCCTGGGAAGGCTTCTCTTTGGCGTTACCCGGCAGCACGATGCCACCCGCAGTTTTCTCTTCTTCTTCCTTACGGCGTACGACAACACGATCGTGTAGCGGACGAATTTTCATTGCTCGGTTTCTCCAATAGTCAGATTAATGTGGCAATGACAGTTGTTGATGAGGCCGGACCGGATTTGCACCCTGTCCAGCCAAATTGCCCGGCTGCATAAACGGCTGATTTACAGCCGATATCAGCCCGCAGCGAACTTGTGAGACCTTAATGGGGTTGGCGTAGGTATTTTCAACACCCCGGATGAAAATTTTTTTCACTTTTTTTCGATGCGATCGTGGTCCCGTTCGGTGCGGTCCTGGTACTCGCCCTCGATGATGTCGCCGTTCCCGTCCCGATCGAACGGACGCTGCCGGCCAAAGGGGTTGTCACGGCCACCGAAGGGGTCCTGACCAAACGGATCACCCCCGCCCGCCCGGAAATAGAAACTGCTGCTCTGCCCCGAAATCACCATCCGCTTAAGCACCTGGGCCGCGAAGAAATGACGGGTACCGGGGATCAGGCACAGAAAGCCGATGGTGTCGGTAAT
>JAAZVL010000050.1 GCA_018623515.1 Marinobacter sp. | reverse complement strand
GGGTCAACCACAGCTTGTCCATGCGGAAGAAGCCCTGGAAGACGGTTTCGCGTTTTTCGATTTTGACGTCGCTGTCTTTGAACTGGAACGGTTCGCTCATCGTTCACCCCGGTTGGTAATCGACTTTGAACGATAGCCGGTTGTTGGGGCTTCCTGCAAGCTCGTGGTCTGGCCTTTCGGCTCCTGACCCAACCTGATAGTTGCGGAGGCTGGGATGGCGGAGCCCAAGCGCCCCAGGGATGGGCCGTCAGGAGCGTGTCCTGAACCGGGCCACCCACCGGGCTCCAACCGCGAAGTCACAGTCCTGCGAACCAGAGCACCAAGCCATTAGACCTTGTCATAAAGCTTCCCGCCGGACTCCACGAACTCGCGGGACTTCTCCTGCATCCCGGCATCGATCGCAGAAACCTCGTCCAGCCCGTTTTCTGCCGCGTAGTCCCGGACTTCCTGGGAGATTTTCATGGAACAGAATTTGGGACCACACATGGAGCAGAAGTGCGCCACCTTGGCGGAGTCCTTGGGCAGGGTTTCGTCGTGGTAAGCACGGGCGGTGTCCGGATCGAGGCCGAGGTTGAACTGGTCTTCCCACCGGAACTCGAAACGGGCCTTGGACAGGGCGTTGTCGCGGATCTGGGCACCGGGGTGGCCTTTGGCCAGGTCAGCGGCGTGAGCGGCAATCTTGTAGGTGATGATGCCGGTTTTCACGTCGTCCTTGTTGGGCAGGCCCAGGTGCTCCTTCGGGGTGACGTAGCAGAGCATGGCACAGCCGTACCAGCCGATCATGGCAGCGCCGATGCCGGAGGTGATGTGGTCGTAGCCCGGCGCGATGTCGGTGATCAGGGGGCCGAGGGTGTAGAACGGGGCTTCGTCGCAGCACTCCAGCTGCTTGTCCATGTTCTCCTTCACCAGGTGCATGGGCACGTGGCCGGGGCCTTCGATCATGCACTGGACGTCGTGCTTCCAGGCGATTTTGGTGAGTTCACCCAGGGTTTCCAGTTCGCCGAACTGGGCGGCGTCGTTGGCATCGGCTATTGAGCCGGGGCGCAGGCCGTCGCCGAGACTGAAGGAAACATCGTACGCCTTCATGATTTCGCAGATGTCTTCGAAGTGCTCGTACAGGAAGCTTTCCTTGTGGTGGGCCAGGCACCACTTGGCCATGATGGAACCGCCGCGGGAGACGATACCGGTCACGCGATTCGCGGTGAGCGGGACGTGATGCAGACGCACGCCGGCGTGGATGGTGAAGTAGTCCACGCCCTGCTCGGCCTGTTCGATCAAGGTATCCCGGAAGATTTCCCAGGTCAGGTCTTCGGCCACGCCGCCAACTTTTTCGAGGGCCTGGTAGATGGGCACGGTGCCGATGGGGACCGGGGAGTTGCGGATGATCCATTCCCGGGTTTCATGGATGTTCTTGCCGGTGGACAGGTCCATGATGGTGTCAGCGCCCCAGCGGATGCCCCAGGTAAGCTTCTCCACTTCTTCCTCGATGGAGGAGGTGACCGCCGAGTTACCGATGTTGCCATTGATCTTCACCAGGAAGTTGCGGCCGATGATCATGGGCTCGATTTCCGGGTGGTTGATGTTGGCGGGGATGATGGCGCGGCCGCGGGCCACTTCATCCCGGACGAATTCCGGGGTTATTTCCGGCGGGAGGTTGGCGCCAAAGGACTGGCCGGGGTGCTGCTGGTCCAACAGACCCTGTTCCCGGGCTTCCTGGAGCTTCATGTTCTCCCGGATGGCGATAAATTCCATCTCCGGAGTGATGATGCCCTGGCGGGCGTAGTGCATCTGGGACACGTTTCTGCCCGGCTTGGCCCGCAGGGGTTTGCGCTCGTCCATGAAGCGGAGCGGGTCCAGTTGCGGGTCTTTCATGCGTCGGCGGGTGAATTCGGATGTGTAACCTTCCAGCTGTTCGACATCGCCCCGTTCGGCGATCCAACCGGCGCGGATGGGCTCCAGCCCTTTGCGCAGGTCGATGTTTGCTTCAGGGTCGGTGTAGGGGCCGGAGGTGTCGTAAACGACCACGGGCGGGTTCCTCTCACCGCCCATTTCGGTGGGCGTATCCTCCACAGTAATTTCCCGCATGGGCACCCGGAGATCGGATCGGCTACCCTGCACGTAGATTTTTCGTGAGCTTGGTAACGGTTTGTTTGCGGCGGAATCAACTCTGGCGGAATCGCTGAGGTAGGATGGCAGGTCGGTCATCATTCGCTCCCGGTAGATGGACTGGGGTTTCGGGTCGCGTATGACGGAGCCTGCAAGGGCAGTCAAAGCCACTCGGGCCGGACTGCTTCTGGGTCATCTGGTCTTAATCCCTACGCCGGTATTATCCGGATCAGGTCGCGGGTTCTGCGATGCAATCTCAGCCGGCCACCCAGGAATCAGGTAAGCCAGCACCCCGTCAAGACGCGAGTATAATTCGGTTCAGCACACAATTTGTGTGACGTTTGCAAGTGTAGAGGCCGGGGGAATTATTGTCCATAATGGCCAACCATAAGCCCGCCGGATGCACACCCTGGTGCTTGAGAGCACTGTGCCGCCGGTTACCGGGCGTCCCGGACTGACGCCCATGCGCAGAGGTATTCAGGAGAAAGAATGAAAAAACGACTGCTTTCCGGACTGATCGGTGTGATGGCTGCCCAACCAGCCCTCGCCATCGACCTGATCGAGACCTACGAAAAAGCCCTGTCCTACGACTCCGGCATCGCCGCCGCCCAGGCCAGTTTCGAGGCCCAGCAGGCCGCGAGTGACGTCAGCAAGAGTGCACTGCTGCCACAAGTGGGCGCCTTCGGCAATGCCAACCATACGGACCTGGACGGCGACGTCCAGGATGATAGCTACAAGTCCACCAGCTACGGCGTCCAGCTGACCCAGCCACTGTTCCGGGCCGACTCCTGGTTCCAGTATGACGCCAGCCAGTTCCAGACCGAATCCGCCCGGGCCCAGTACAATCTGGCCCAGCAGCAGCTGATCCTGGATGTGGCGACCGCCTATTTCAATGTGCTCCGGGCCCAGGACACGGTCACTACAGCCCTGGCCACCGAAGCCGCCATCCAGCGCCAGTACGAGCAGGCCCAGGAGCGCTTTGATGTTGGCCTGATTGCGATTACCGAGGTGTATGAGGCTCGGGCCAGCTATGACGACGCCAAGAGTCAGCGCATTGCCGCCGAAAACCAGCTCAACGTTGCCAAGGAGCAACTGGCACGGCTGACCGGGGAGTACCCGGAGGATCTGGAGAACCTGCGCCGGAACTTCCCGCTCGGTCGCCCTGAACCGATGGATCCCTCGGCCTGGGAAACCACGGCCCTGGAACAGAACTGGTCCATTCAGTCCGCGCTCTATGATCTCAACGCCAGCGAGGCCAACCTGAAGGTTGCCAAATCGGGCCATTACCCGACCCTGGATCTGACCGCCTCCTACGGTGACAACCAGCTCGACGGCAACAAGTCCCCGCAGTTCGAAGGCACCCAGGGCGTCATTGGCCTGGAACTGAACGTGCCCCTGTATACCGGTGGCGGTACCCAGGCGGGTGTTCGGCAGCAACGGTCCCTCGTTACCGTGGCGGAAGAGCAGCTCAACACCGTTCGACGGGACGTCCGTGTAAGTACCCGTAGCCTGTTCCTGACGGTAAACAACAACATCGAGACGGCCTCTGCCCTTGCCCAGACCATCATCTCCCGCCGCAGCGCACTGGATGCGACCCGAGCCGGTTATGAGGTGGGTACCCGGAATATCGTGGAAGTGCTGGATGCGGAACGGGCCTATTACGTGGCGCTGCGTGACTACGCCAATGCCCGGTATGACTACGTGATCAATACGCTGCAGCTGAAGCAGGCCGCAGGCACCCTGAGCCCACAGGATCTGGTGGACCTGAACAACTGGTTGAGCGAAACCGCACCGGGCATTGAAGCCCTGGCCAACGAGGAACAGACCCTGGACGATCCGGCTCAGTAGGGGGCCGGCTTTGGCGGGCAGCCACACTGCCCGCCACTCTCATCAAACCCGCTCGATAATCCCCTCGACCACTTTTTCCAGCGCGCCCCGGTTCTTGTTCACCACTGACAGTGCGCGCCGGCCAATCGCCTCCTGCTCCGCGGGGTGACTGAACAGGGAGATCAGAAAAGTCGCCAGCTCTTCGGCGTTGGCCACGATCCTGACGCCGGTGTCATCCAGCAGGCGCTGATAGATGGTCTCGAAATTGAACACGTGAGGCCCGGAAAACACCGGGATTCCCCAGCCAGCCGGCTCCAGGGGATTGTGTCCTCCCCGTTCAATCAGAGAGCCGCCGACAAAGGCGATGTCACTGGCGCCATAGAGCATCATGAGCTCCCCCATGGTATCGCCCAGATAAACCTGGGCATCAGCGGGATCATCACCACGGGAGCGCCTGGCAAGTGTCAGCCCTCTCGATATGACCTTGCTGGCCACCGAATCGAATCGCTCGGGATGCCTTGGCACCAGGATCAGCAGTGCCTCCGGATGGGCTACCAGCACTTCCTGGTGGGCGGTCAGCAACTGGACATCTTCGCCACCATGGGTACTGCCGGCAATCCAGACCGGGCGCCCCCCCAGGCGCACACGAAGATCCCGGGCGGCCTGGCGGATTCCCGGGGGAATATCCACGTCAAACTTGACGCTGCCGGTGACTTCCACCTTGTCCGGAGCGACACCGATCCGCCGGAAGCGCTCGGCATCCTTCTCGGCCTGCGCCGCTACCCAGCTGATACTCTGCATGATCGGAAGAACCAGACTCCGGATCCGCTCATACCCCCGGGCAGAGCGTTCCGACAAACGGGCATTGATCAGGAATACTGGCACACCCCTGGACCGGGTCAGACGTATCATGTTGGGCCAGATCTCGGTTTCCATGATGACCAGGATCCGGGGGCGGGCACGGTTGAGAAATCGGTGAATGGAACCGGGGCTATCGTAGGGTGCGTAGGCATAACGTACGCGGTCACCGAACATCTTGCGGGCCTGGGCCAGCCCGGTGTCGGTCATGGCCGTCATCAATATCGTAATCTGTGGGTCCCTCGCCAGCAGGCGCCGCACCATGGGCGCGGCGGCGATGGTTTCACCGACCGATACCGCATGGACCCAGACAACCGGACCGGGAAGCCGCGGTACCAGCCCAATGCGATGGCCAAGGTTACTACGCAGGGCCGGCGCCTTGCGGCCCTGCCACCAGAGCCGTAGCAGGAGCAAAGGCAGTATCAGGCGGATAAGCTGGGAATAGAGAAACTGAAACACGCAAAACTCCAGGCAAAAGTGCGTTATCATAGCGCAAAAATCGGCAAGGGCCGAAAACCGGCCCTTCTGTTCCATTGTGGAGGTAAGGTTACCCGTTTTGAAAAAGAAGTACCCCAAGCGGCCACGCAATACCAATTATTCCGCCTACCTTCATCCCCGCTGGTGGCCCACCTGGCTGGGCATCGGCCTGATGTGGCTGATAGCCCAGCTGCCAATACGGCTACAGTGGTGGCTGGGCAGGCTGGCGGGACATCTGGCCCACAAGGTTGCCCGAAGCCGTCGCCACATTACCGAAGTGAATATCCGGCTCTGCTTTCCGGAGCTGACAGATTCGCAGCAGGCAGCACTGGTACGCAACGCTTTCATTGCCAACGGTATCGGCCTGCTCGAGCTCGGCATTGCCTGGTTCCGTGACCCGGCAAAACTCACCGGCATCACCCGCATCCACGGCATCGAGCATTTCAAAAAGGCCCTGGAAGACGGTCACGGTGTACTGCTGCTGGGCGGCCATTACAGCACCCTGGATCTGGGGGGCAGCCTGGTGACCGAATACATCGAAGCCGATGTCATGCAACGGGATCACAACAACCCGTTGATGAATGCGATCATGACCCGCGCCCGGGGCCGGCGTTACGGTAACGTACTGGGCGCGAAAGACCTTCGGGGCCTGTTCCGCAGCCTGAGAAAAAATCATGCGGTGTGGTACGCCACCGACCAGGACTACGGGCGCAAGGACATTGTGTTTGCGCCCTTTTTCGGCATTCCGGCCGGCACCATCACTGCGACCTCACGCATCGCCGAACGCAGCGGCTGCAAGGTGGTACCGTTCAGTCATTTCCGCCGGGCGGACAAGCCGGGATATGACATCTATTTCCATGAACCTTTGGACAATTTTCCCAGTGGCGATGACATGAAGGATGCGTCCCGCATCAATGCCATTATTGAAAGGGAAATCCGGAAGGCACCGGACCAGTATCTGTGGATGCACCGGCGGTTCAAAACCCGCCCGGACATAAATGATCCGGGATTTTACTGAACGACGCCCTGTTAAAGCCGCACTCCGCTAAGCTTCTGATTTTTCAGAAATAGGCAGCTCAGCGGGGTATTGCTCCATCACCGGCACTACTGACACTCCGTCTTTCTCCATCTGCTCATAGACCACGTCAACAGCATTCTTGCGGCATTCCGGAATCCAGGCGTCGGGGACCCGGAATGCCGTCATGGGAAGGTCATAAATCAGCCCAAGATTAAGCAGGGCCGAAGACATTACCGAAGCCACCGCGAGAGGCCTGTGACCATCCAGCACGAACTGCAGCTCGATCAGTGTTGAGAAACGAACCACTTCAAAAGGCAGCCCCTCCAGCAGATCCCGTAACCGGTCAACATCTTCATATCGATGTGCCACGTACCGGATAACCCGACTGTTGAAATAGCGAGACACCTGGGTCATAAGCGCGAAAAACTGGGCCTCGGTGCGGACCACATTTCCGATTACCGGGCTGCCGATAAAAATAACCTCCTCGGATTGGGACAATCGGCCAAGATTGGCTCTCAGGCCCCGGAAGTCATTGAAAATGACCTCATGCCCTGATGATTGAGCCAACAGGTAGGTGGTAAAAAAACCGGCGCGTTGAAGATATTCGGTACTGACACGTCGCCTGAAAAGTCGATCAATCACCGAAGGGTGACGCCAGATGTCAGCCTCCGGATTAGCAAGCTGTCCAGCCAGCCAAACCGAATAATTCCCGTCGTCCACGATCCAGACGCGAGCATCAAGACTGTTCGCAAAATGAGCGCGGATATTGAAGGGATAGCCCAGATAAAGATTTTCGGACGTTTTAAAACGCTTCAGATAGCCCTTCAGGGTAAATCCGTAAAGCAGGCGAGAACATGGCGTCCACTTGAAAAATGCCTTGGATGCCCAGCGCTCATCAAGCAGGGGCCGGGCCTGCTCGAGGTCGATCCCTTTCTTATAGACGAACAACAAATGGTTTTCGTCATCCGGATGAAAGCGGTCCCGCGCCTCAACGCAATTGAACAACTGCAGTGGTGAACTGGCGATATACAGATTTATCATAGGTAAAAGACACCAGACTGCATGGTCGTTCATTTGTCCGCACAACGGGCGTTCGCCAGCCTTATCCCGGCCCATCTTAACGGCAATGATTGCCGGGAGGTGAAATGGTACCGGAAGATCGGATATTCTCGCCACTTTCGCCCCTTAAAATGCGAATTCACAGACCAGGCCAATCGGTACAGTCATCCATCATGGGAGAGATAGGTTTGCAGAAAACAAGCGCTGCAGTGGGAGGTCTTGCGGTAGTCATACCGAGCTATAACCGCAAGCACCTGATACTGGACTCACTCGACTCAGTTGCTCGTCAGACCTTGCTACCGGACAAAGTCTTTCTGGTTGATGACGGTTCCAGTGATGGCACACAGCAGGTGGTTGAGGAATGGCGACAGTCCCGGTCCCCGGGATTTGCCCTGGTGTACATCTATCAGTCGAATGCAGGCCCCGGCGCGGCCCGGAATCGCGGCATTCAGGAAGCTGCGGGATACAGATGGGTGGCGCTTCTGGATTCGGATGATGTCTGGCACCCGGAGCATCTATACCGACTTGTTGAAGCCGTTCTGGAACATCCGGATGCCGTTGCCGCGAGCAACGAACTGGAGGAGCGGCACTACGCCGAAGACGGCTCTCTGTTGTCGAGTCGCGCCTACACATTCTCCCCCGAGCTGATCTCCGGCCGGGTTTCCGGGCCGGCAGCCTTTCGCTTCATCGGCCCTCTAACCCAGGCAACCATGATTCGTCGCGATATTCTGTTGGCAGCCGGGGGCTTTGATCATCGGCTGAAATATGCCGAAGATAAGCTGCTTTTCATGATTGTCTCTACGATGGGGCGCTGGTGTCGGGTTCCGGGTTACCCTGTGGTCTACAGAAACTTCGTGCGGAATACGGAAAAACAACAAACCGGCGCGAAACAGCTGTCTGACCGCCCGCACCAAAACTCCAGGCTTGCCTATGCGCGGCTTCTGGATGAAGGTATTGGGCACCTGGCGAAATCGGATGAACGATACCATCGAGGGGTGGACTGGGCGCTCTGGAAAGCCTGGTACCGCGCGGGGCGCCACCTTGAAATGACCGGGCATTACAAATGGGCCGCGGGATACTACCGGAAAGCGGCCCGGTACCGCCCGTTCAGCAAGGCCATCGCCCGATGTTACCTGGCGAGGCTGAAGTGGCTGTGGTCAAGGGCTGGCGGGTAAACCCAGCCGATCCGCAAGTTTATCAAGCAGGGCCTCTCTCGCCCGGGCAACCGCGCCGGAGCTCACAGGTGCCGGGTCGAATGGTTGTCCGAGCACCGCGAGGCGACACAGCCCGGAACGCTCATAACGGTGCAGGGCGGCCTGGTAACGCGCCTCCGGCCGCGCCCTTTCCGGCTGCAGAACCACCGTTGGCCTGGTACTGGCAATCGCCTCTGCAATCATCGACATGCTGTCGGCGGTGATGAACAGCTGCTCAGCAGCGCCCATATACGCCGCCATGACCTTGCGCGGCTCCTCGGACCACCAGACGCTGTCCGCCAGCAGCCCGGAAGGAACCGTTTGTTTCAGCTGCTGTTCCAGCGCCTTTCCGGTCCGACGGGAAGTGGTCAACAACCAGCGCCTGCCGCTACGCCGGTGCTCCCGGACCATCATTTGAACCAGGTCTTGCGCTGATTTGTCGTCATAGTGGTAGCCAGCACCATCGCCCCCGATCGCCAGCATGTTCAGCTTTTCATCAGCCGCCAGGCCAAGCGACAGACGAAGTTCGCCCCCTTTGCTCTCCAGTTGTTGCGGATCAATCAGTGTGGGTGCGAGCATCATGACAATGTTATGGGGTTCGCCCGTGGGCTCCAGTGTGAGATGGGCTGCAAAATCATCCGAACGGAGACGGCGCTTGGACCCGAGGAAAACATTCGGAACCTGCCAGTGGCGGGCCAGCGCCACATTCAGGAACGAGGTATTGCCCCCGGCTGACACGATCAGATCCGGTGCCTTGGGCAGAGGCAAGTCCTTGCGGTAGAAATAAGGGGTTATAGCCGCTCCGAACCGGCTTTCATGCAGCAGGCGCGGCAGCATGATACGGGCAAGGGGTTTCAACCGAAGCGAAATCCTGAGTTCGCTGACTTCGCAGTTGTAACGGCCGGACAGCCAACTGATCAAACCCCGTGACTGATTGACATGGCCCGGCAAGCTGTCGGAAAGCAAGAGGATATTCAGTGTTCGCGGTGCAGGCATATCAGGCGCCCATTCAGTTCCGGGTGACATCATTGTAGATCGCCAGCGTGTCGGCCAGCATTCGATCAATGGTGAGGGCTTCCCGCGCCCAGTCAAACACTGCTGCCTGATCTGCACGGGCTTGTTCAGGGGCTGCCAGCACCCGTTCCAGGGCCTGACGCAACGCCGGCACATCATTGACCGGTACCAGATAATCGGGAGGCAGGACCTCGATAGCGCCGGGTACCGCCGTTGACAGAACCGGCAGCCGGGTTAGCAGCGACTCCGCCAACACGTAACTGAACCCCTCACGATGGGATGAAAAAACCAGCAGATCCGCAGCGGTCATCAACGCCCGAACATCGTCACGAAAACCGGCCAGTATGACGTTGCCCTGCAGCCCCCGTGCTTTGATCAGCATTTCAAGCGAGGCCCGCTCAGGCCCGTCGCCAAAAACCAGCAGATAACCGAGCCCGGGGTGCCAGGCCTTGATCAGGTTGTCGAATGCCTTAACCGGTGCGAGACGGCCTATTGCCAGTGTCACCCTGAGATCCGGATTCAGTCCGAACTGGCCAGCCAGTTGATCATGATCACAGGATTTGCCGGTATAAGGCCGGATGCCGTTATAAACCACCCGGACATCCGGATGCTCCAGCCCCTCGACGACCCCCCGGCTGACACCGATGACCGTATCCATTCGGGCAAACATGCCCAGGTTTTTCTTTCGTCCATGAAGCGTCCCTATACGGTAGCCTGGCACGAAGGCACGAATGCGTGCCAGCATATCGACAGCCTTGGACGCCTGGGCGTGGACGATATCCGGCCTTTCCTTCCGGATCAGAGATGCCAGACGATACAACAGCCAAGGGTTGCGCCTTTTTCCGCTCAGATCCAGGGCCAGAAACCGGATGCCAGGGCGAAAACGTTCCCGGTATTTTTCATGGGCGATGACCACCAGTTCGTCGACCAGATCCACCAGCCCGTTGCACAGCTCGACAAAATGATTCTCCAGGCCGCCTTCTTCGTCTCCGGCCATGATCTGACAGACCTTCATTCCCTAACCTCTCCTGCCTGTCCGCATGCGCAGACGGAAAGCCAGCCGGTTGTCCTTGCCGGAGACTTTCACCCGGCGCAGCTCAAAAGGACGTGCGCCGGGATCGGCATCAATTCCTTCCTCGGTGGTCACTGCGGTGTCGAATCCGGCCGTTTCGGCAAGTGCTACGTCGGTGCTGTCGTAGATGCCGAAAGGGTAGGCGAAACTGGAAACACGCCCCCCGAAGTCCGACTCCAGCTTTTCACGGCAACCTGAAATTTCTGCCAGTTTCTGCGCTTCATCCAGACGCGCCAGATTGGCGTGGGTGAGGGTATGACCGCCCAGCTCCCAGCAGCCACTGGCCAGCATTTCCGACACCTGGTCATCACTGAGCTTGGGCTCGTCCTTCAGTTCACCGCTGTTGTGGTGCGCCTTTTTGGCCGTTGACCAGTCCCGGTTGAAGCGGTCGACAACCAGGTACAAGGTGGCCCTCGCCCCGTACTTCTGCAACACCGGATGCGCGTGAACGAAATTATCGGCATAGCCGTCATCAAAGGTCAGAAATACGCTTTTCGGTGGCAGCTTTTCCGGCGTCGCCAGTTCCGACATCAGGGCGAAATACCAGCCGTTCTCCTTGAGCCAGCGTACCTGCCAGTCAAACGCTTCTGGCGGGACCCGAAGCTTGTTGAACTTCGCCCCCGAGCGGTGCTCACTGACCATGTGATACATCAGAATCCGGGGGTGTGCCTGCCCCACCGCTGGCCGCCACCAGGCATAGCGCTTGCTGAAGACCAGCAGTGCCAGCAACCCCAGAAAAATCGCCGCCCCGATCATTGCGTCAGCTCCCGGTAGCAGGCCAGTGTCTGCCCGATCATCGCATCCAGCAAGAAACGGTCATTTCGTGGCCGTGGCCGGTCCGAATCCAGGCTGGCTCTGACCGCCTGATCAAGAGCCATGGCATCCGACATGGGCACAAGGCCGCGGGGATAGAGCTGACCGAGCACTTCCCCCACACCACCATGATCATAACCGATGACCGGAACGCCCATGGTCAGCGCCTCCACCACGGTGCGGCCGAAGGATTCAGGCTTGGTCGACAGTGACAGCACCAGATCGGAGACGGCAAAGACCTCCCGGATATCCTGCCGGACTCCGGTCAGCAGAAGGTAATCTCCCAAACCTTCCCGGGCTATCCGTTCACGAAGCTCCCTGGCATAGGCTTTCCGCTTCGGGTCCTCACCGCCTACGATCAGCCCCTGCACCGGCAATCCGGAGCCGCGAAGCCGCTTGATCAGATCAATGAAGTCGTGATGGCCCTTCAGACGGGTCAGGCGCCCCGGCAAGGTCAGGACTTTCCGGTTCTGTAGTTGCGGATACATCCCGTACCACCTGGCCAGCCATTCATCGGAGGGCCGATAACCGTAGGGGAACTCTCCGGGATCCACACCACGGTAGATGACCCTGACCTTCTCCATATCGGTTTGGGGATAATTATCGCGAATGTAATCCCGCACCGTCCCGGAAACCGCAATAACACGCTCACCCCGGCACATGATCGAGCTGTAGCGGCTGACGGAATAAAGGCCATGCACCGTCGTAACCAGATGCGGCCGCTCGTGTTCAGGCAGGCCCTTCCAGGCAAACCAGCAGACCCAGGCGGGCAGACGGGATCGCAGGTGGAGAATGTCCGGCTTTTCCCTCCGCAGCCACCGCCGGAGGCCTCCTACATGCCGAAATGTCAGCGGTGATTTCCTGCCCAGATCCCAGCGCACATGACGGCTGCCCTCGGATTCCAATCGGGCAACCATTCTCCCTCCGGCCGAAACGACAATCGATTCGTGGCCCGCATCCACCAGCCCCCTGGCAACCTCCAGCGTGCCCCGCTCTACGCCGCCACCATCCAGCGAGGGCAAAACCTGAACAACCTTCATAGGCACCAGTGACTCCCGCGGCAACCTGCTGCCCCGTCCAATACCACAGTCATATCCACCCCCTGTCAAGCACCACTTCTGCGCATCGCCCGGCCTCATCAAATCGCTGCTTGGGCGCGGGCAGCGTTTTGCCGGACCATTGGTCGAACGGCGTCAGCACGCCCTGTGCCTTGAGTGCATTCACCCCCCGTAGCAGTCGCCCCTCATGCTTCCAGGGAACCTCCAGAACACCCACGGCGCACCCGCCACTGAGTGCTTCATAGATCATGGAGACACTGTCCTCGGTAACCCAGCATTGTCGAGCGGTTGCCATTTTCGCAGGTAGCCAGTCCCGCGTGGTCTGCTCGACCGGAACCACCTCGACCCCTTCAAGTGACTGCAATTTTCCCAGCGTCGAGACCGGAGTGCGGCGCGACGTGGTCAACACCCAGGGCCCGGGTGTCCGCCTGACCACCTCTCTCAGCTGTTCCAGAAGCAGCTCTTCGTTCCAACCGCTATTTCTGGAGGGACCTCCGATCAGAATGAGCCCCCCCTCCGACTTACTCGCCCCGGGCCGGATACGATTCAGCGCTCCCCTGGTCGCAATGACGTTTGTGCGATTCGGAGGGCGATCATGTTCCGGGATCAGGCAGAGATCAAACAGCCATAACGGCAGGCTCGGCCGCATGAGCACAATCACCGGCACACGCCAGCACCGTTTCAGGGCCAGCAACGTGAGATGGGTACCATGCCCTGCGCCGATGACCACTGCCGGCTTACAGCCCGCCCCACCACATCTCCCGGACAACAGGGCAAACAGCGCCCGGGACCGTGGCATGGGCGCCATGCGCCGGACAGACACTCCCGGGCGCAGGCGAACCAGGGCCTCCGCGAGCCCCATGGACTGATTCTCGTGCCCCGCCTTGCCGTCACTGACAATCAGAATATCGGCCAAACCTTTGTTTTCTCCTGATTCATGCCCCTAAACCATGCTTTCATAAATCGCCGTTATGGTACCATCGAGCCAGGTACAAATATGCAATTGCGGAGCAGAACATGATTCACCCCGTCATCATGGCCGGAGGCACCGGCTCCCGTCTATGGCCTTTGTCCAGGCAGCTGAATCCGAAACAGTTCCTGAGACTGACGGACGATCATCAGTCCATGCTGCAACTGACCGTCGCCCGCCTGGACGGGTTGGAGTCAGCCGACCCGCTGCTGATCTGCAACGAGGAGCACCGTTTCCTGGCGGCCGAACAGATGCGCCAGTCCGGCCATGAGGAAGCCCGCATCGTCCTGGAACCCTGCGGTCGCAACACCGCGCCGGCGATCGCACTTGCTGCCCTGCAGCTGGCCAGGTCCACCAGCGAGGACGCCGATGACCCCCTCATGCTGGTACTGGCCGCCGACCACCTGATCCAGGATGTTCCTGCCTTCCAGAAGGACGTTGCCAGGGCAGTCCCGCTGGCACAGGACGGCAGACTGGTCACCTTCGGCATCGTTCCGGACCATGCTGAAACCGGTTACGGTTACATACAACGGGGTCCCGAACTCGCTGAGGGCAGCTTCACGGTAAACCGGTTTGTCGAGAAGCCCGATCAGAAAACCGCCGAAAAGTATCTGTCGTCGGGCGATTATCTCTGGAACAGCGGTATGTTCATGTTCGGGGCGCGCCAATATCTGGCGGAGCTGGAGAAGTACCGCCCCGACATCCTCGCCATCTGCCAGGCGGCGTTTGAGGGGGCTGCCCAAGACCTCCACTTTACCCGCATCAACGAAGGCATCTTTGCCGAATGCCCGGAAGACTCGGTCGATTACGCGGTGATGGAGAAAACCGACAACGCCGCGGTGGTATCCCTTGATGCAGGCTGGAGCGACATCGGCTCCTGGTCCGCACTTTGGGACGTCTCTGACAAGGACCGGAACGGCAACACATGCACCGGCGATGTCATCGCGCACGACACCGAGAGAACCCTGGTGCGTGCGGACAGCCGGCTGGTGGCGACAGTGGGCGTCAAGGACCTGGTCATCATCGAGACCAAGGATGCCCTGCTGGTGGCCCACAAGGACAGGGTGCAGAACGTCAAAAAAGTGGTGGAACGCATCAAGGGTGACGGCCGGCACGAGCACATGAACCACCGCGAGGTCTACCGTCCCTGGGGCATGTATGACTCCATCGATAGCGGCAACCGCTACCAGGTGAAACGCATCACCGTGAAGCCCGGCGCCAAGCTGTCTGTGCAAATGCACCACCACCGGGCAGAACACTGGATCGTCGTCAGCGGCACGGCCAGGGTGACCAACGGTGAAAAGACCTACCTGGTCACCGAGAACCAGTCCACCTATATCCCGATCGGTCAGGTCCACTCGCTGGAAAATCCGGGGGTTATCAACCTCGAACTGATCGAGGTCCAGTCCGGGTCCTACCTTGGCGAAGACGATATCGTTCGCCTGAAGGACGTTTACGGCCGCACCTGATCCCTGCTCTGGCCCGTGCTCCCTGTAAAACCGGGACATGGGTCGGACCGCCACGGAAAGCACGGATTTCACTAGCCGGTCATCAAACGGTAAAATCCCGCGTTTTCAAACCGTTTCGTTCTTGCCGGACCTCGCACTATGACGCGCAGTAACAACACCTTCGGGCAACGGGCCGCCTGGGCTTCCTGGTTCATCTTCGCCAACGGACTGTTTGCCCTGTTGGTCGGGCTCCGCTATCTGCCATGGATGAGCATTCCAGATAGCGAAACCGCCGCTTATGTCGGACTTCTTTACCCAGGGCAATTTACGCTGCTCGCCTGGCTGGGCGGCCTGCCATTGCTGATTCTCGCAATCCTCCTGCCCGCCAGGAGGATCCTCTCGGTTCTGGCCGTCCTGTATGGAGGCATCGGAATCGGTGTCCTGGCTACCGACACCGTGGCCTACTCCCTCTATCGTTTCCACCTGTCGCCATTCGTGCTGGAACTGGCTCTCGGCGGCGGAACAGAGATTTTCTCCTTTTCCTGGCAGCTGTGGGCAACAGCCATCGGCATCTTCATCGGTATCCTGGTGGTCGAGAGCGTCATGGCTGTTATGCTCTGGCGTCGCCGGCCGCGGGCACGGTGGCTGAGTGCCGGCGTCGTCCTGATATTCGCCTCCCAGTTCGGTGCCCACGGCTGGCATGCCTGGGCCGATGCAAATTACGATACCCGCATTACCGGCATCACCCGTCATGTGCCCCTGTACTACGCCGCCACCGCCAAGCGATTCATGAACGAGCACGGCCTGGTGGACCCGCAAAAAGTACGGGAGAACCAGGCGGCACAGGCACTGGGCAATGTCAGCACAGGCAGCCAGCTGAACTACCCGACCCAGCCCCTTCAGTGTTCAGAGCCAGAACAAAAACTGAATGTGCTGATGATCGTAATCGACGGAGCCCGCTGGGATATGCTCGACCCGCGCTGGATGCCCAATATTCATGAATTTGCCCGGAGCAACCTGACCTTCGAAAAACACTACAGCAACGGCAATGCCACCAAGCCCGGCGTGTTCACCCTGTTCTATTCGCTGCCCGCCAGCTACTGGGACGCCTTTACCGCCGCCAAGAAGCCACCGGTCACGATCAGCCGGATGCAGGAACTGGATTACCAGACCGAGGTGCTCGGCTCGGCCACGCTTGTGAGCCCGGCCTTCGACCAGAATGTCTTCTCCAGCATTCCCGATTTGCGGCTAGAGACCCCCGGCGCACAACCCTGGGACCGGGATATCCGCATTACCGACGACTGGCTGGCCTTTACCGGGACCGAGCTCAACCCGCAACGGCCGTTTTTCGGGTTCCTGTTCTACGACACGCCCCACAACCACATGGTGCCGGATGATTACCCCGTCAAATTCCAGCCCTACTGGGAAACCGTCAACAAGCTGGAGCTGGACCAGGATTTCAATCCCGAGCTGATCAAGAACAACTACAAATCCACCCTGCACTTTGTGGACAACCAGGTTGGCCGGGTTCTGGATGATCTGAGGAACCGGGACCTGCTGGATAATACCGTCGTCATGATCACCGGCGACCATGGCCAGGAATTCAACGAGTACGGGATGAACTACTGGGGGCATGGCAGTAATTTCGGGCAGTATCAGCTGAGGGTGCCCATGGTGGTTCACTGGCCCGGCAGGGCTGCACAACGCGTTAACTATCGAACCGAACATTTCGACATTGCCCCCACGCTGATGAAGAAAGCCCTGGGTTGCAGCGCCACGCCCACAGAATATTACGCTACGGGCAACGGCCTTTTCTCACCGCGCGAGCGGAATTGGAGCATCGCTCACAGCTACATGGACTATGCGCTCCTCACCGAAGAACTCAAAGTCGTCACCCATGCATCCGGCAATGTAGACGTTGTAAACCACGACCTGGAGACTGTGCAAAATTACCAGCTCAAGCCCTCATTGACACTGCAGGTTCTTGAGGAACAGTCCCGGTTTTATCAATAATTGGTGTCCGACACCCTCAGGCCCGAACTTATGAAGCTTTCCGTCATTATCAGCACCTACAACTCGCCGGAGTGGCTGGAAAAAGTACTCTGGGGCTATAGCGTGCAGACCCACACGGATTTCGAGGTGATCATTGCCGATGACGGATCAACGATCGAAACACGTCATTGCATTGACCGCATGAGGCAGGAAACCGGCCTGCCGATCAAGCATGTGTGGCAGGAAGACGACGGTTTCCGTAAATGCCGCATTCTCAATCTGGCTGTTCTCCAATCCGAATCGGAGTATCTGGTATTCACCGACGGGGATTGCATCCCCAGGAACGATTTTCTGGAGGTTCACGCCACGGAGGCAAAACCCGGCCGCTATCTCTCCGGTGGCTACCACAAGCTCCCGATGACAACGAGCAAAGCCATCACCCGGGAGGACATTATCTCCGGTCGCTGCTTTGACCTGTCATGGCTGAAAGCCCACGGCCTGAAATCTACCTACAAGAATAGCAAGCTGACAGCCCGGGGCTGGAAGGCCCGGCTATTCAATTCTGTGACACCGACGCGGTGCAGGTTCAAAGGGTCCAACGGATCTGTATGGAAAAAAGACGTTCTTGCAGTCAATGGATTTGATGAAACCATGGCTTACGGGGGCGAAGACAGGGAGTTCGGGGTACGGCTCGTTAATCTTGGCATCAAGCCCAAGCACGTTCGATACAATGCCATTGTGATTCATCTTGATCATGCTCGCGGGTATGCTGACCCACAAATCGTCGAAGCAAACAAGAGACACCGAATAAAAGTCGACAAGGAACTAATTGTCCGCACAGATCATGGGATCGAGCAGCATTTTCCGCACCACGCCGCAGGAGTCCCCAATTGATTTTCTTCGTATTTTCCTACAACCGTGGCCCCCACCTGAAGAACTGCATTGAGTCGATCGAAACCTGTGCTCCCGGTCACCGCGTGGTCGTCTATGACGATGCCAGCGACGACCCCGAAACCCGGCAGATTCTGCGGGACATTGAAACGCAGCATGAGGTGAGAAGACGTCATGACAAGGGCTCCGGGGACCAGCACGGGGCCCTCTATACCAACATGCAGCGTGCGATTGACT
>JAAZVL010000202.1 GCA_018623515.1 Marinobacter sp. | reverse complement strand
TGTCCGCAATCAGCTGGGAACTGCGCTCCTCTCGGCACTGCGTGACGAAGTGGCCATTCTCGACCGTACCGATGCTATGAAGACCGCGGGCATCGGTCGTGGTTCTGACCTGGTCCGGGATCGTGCCGTACGCCGTGACCGGATTGCGTGGCTGCAGGGCATTACGCCGCCCCAGGCCGAGCTCTTCCGGTTCCTGGATACCATTCGGTGTGGCCTGAACCAGCGCCTGTTTCTGGGTTTGAAGCGGTTCGAGACCCATTACGCCACTTACCATCCGGGGGACTTCTACAAACGGCACCTGGACAGCTTCCGTGGCCGTGCTTCGCGGGTGGTCAGTCTGGTTCTGTACCTCAATGAGGACTGGGCTCCGGAGGATGGCGGGGCATTGCGGGTGTATAACAGAGACAACGAGAACGAAGTATGCGGAATGCTCGTTCCGGAAGCTGGCCGGATGGCCCTGTTCCTGAGCGAGGAAATTCCCCACGAGGTGCTGCCGGCAAACCGCACCCGGTACAGCCTGGCCTGCTGGTTCCGGCAGGATGAGGTGCCGTTGCCACTCTGATTCTCGGATGCGGGCGATTTCCCGTTGTAGTCTTCAGACCCTTTTGCTAATATGCGCGCCGCTTTCGGGGGAAACCCCGGCAAGCCGTTATGGTGGCCCCATTGGTGCCTCCGCAACATGAAACCGTGAACCCGGTCAGGCCCGGAAGGGAGCAGCCGAAGCGGTGGAATTGTGTGCCGGAGATCTGCTGGTGGGGTCACCCCCATTTTTCCCCTCCCGATGTGTTAATCCCCTGATTCTTCGCCCGTAATTGTGCTTCGGTTCCGGTGACAGAGTGCCAACTTTGCTTCTTATCAAAGCGGGTCCGTGCTATGGTTAATCGCATTTTCACAGCAGTTGACGGAACATGAGCTACCAGGTACTCGCCCGAAAATGGCGCCCCCGCACCTTCGAGGATATGGTGGGCCAGGAACACGTGCTTCAGGCATTGATCCATGCCCTGGAAAACCAGCGTCTGCACCATGCCTACCTGTTCACCGGCACCCGCGGTGTGGGCAAGACCACCATTGGCCGGCTGCTGGCCCGATGCCTCAACTGCGAAACCGGCGTAACCCCGAATCCTTGTGGCCAGTGCACCAGCTGCCAGGAAATCCAGGAAGGCCGGTTTGTTGACCTGATCGAGATCGATGCGGCGTCCCGCACCGGCGTCGATGACATGCGGGAACTCACCGATAATGTCCAGTACGCGCCGACCCGGGGCCGCTACAAGGTGTACCTCATTGACGAGGTGCACATGCTCACCAACCAGTCCTTCAACGCGTTCCTGAAAACCCTGGAAGAGCCGCCGGAGCATGTGAAGTTCCTGCTGGCCACCACCGATCCGCAAAAGCTTCCCGTGACCGTCCTGTCCCGGTGCCTGCAGTTTAACCTGAAGCGCATGACCCCGGAGCACATTGCCGGCCATCTCAAGCATGTGTTGGCCGAAGAGGGAATTCCTTTCGAGGAACCGGCACTCTGGCTGCTTGCGCGCGCAGCGGATGGCAGTATGCGGGATGCCCTGAGCCTGACCGACCAGGCCATTGCTTTTGGTAACCAGAAGCTCGCGGCCAGTGATGTCAGCAACATGCTGGGCACCATCGACCAGCGGGATATCGAGCGAATTGTGAATGCCCTGGTGGAACGTGACGGGCCGGGATTGCTCTCGGAAATTGCACGTATCTCGGATTTCGCTCCGGATTACAGCGTGATCCTGGCGGACCTGCTGTCCCTGTTCCATCGGGTGACCATGGAGCAGGTCGTGCCCGGCAGTGCCGATAATGCCCTGGGTGATGCCAACCAGGTCCAGGCCCTGGCCCGAAAACTCAGTGCCGAGGACGCCCAGCTGTTCTATCAGGCCGCCCTGATGGGCCGAAAGGATCTGGATATCACCCCGGACGCGCGCATGGGCTTTGAAATGACCCTGCTGAGAATGCTGGCGTTCCGTCCCGGTACCGACCGGCGTGAGCCGCCCACGGTGAGTTCCGGTGGGAATTCCGCGACGGGAGATACCGGGGACGAGCCCGGGCCTGCCGCTCCTCAGGTATCCGAACCGGGGCCACAGGAACATACGGCAGCTGCGCCCGGGCCTGAAGCTGCGCCGGCCATGGCCGCGGAGCCTGAATCGAATCCCCGGGCAGAACCGGATCCAGTGCCAGAGCCGGAATCAGAGCCAGCACCGGCGCCCGTTTCGGAGGAGCCTCCGCTGCCGGAAGAGCCGCCCGAGGTGGAGCCCGACTTCGGCTACGAACCGGAACCGCTTGAATCGGGGCCTGAACCGGTTGCCGAGGCAACGCCGGAGTCAGGGCCGGCACCAGAGTCCGGGCGTGACCCCGAACCTGAATCCGAACCAGTGGTCGAGGAACGGGCCGGTGATTTTGTCTGGGAGCGGGACTTCCGGGATCTCGGGATTGTCGGCATGCCCGGTAATCTGGCCAGTCACAGCGCCATGGCGCACGAAGGTAACACCATCGTCCTCACCATCGATGAGGGGCATGCTCGTTTGCTCAACGCCCGCCATGAGGAAAAAATCACCACTGCCTTGAGAAATCACTTTGGCGACTCCATCGAGGTACGTATTCAGCCGGGCGATCCGGGCCCGCATACGCCGGCTGCTTTTGAAGAGCGGCAGCGCCGTGCGCGGCAGCAAGCGGCGGAGGACGCCATCCGCAAGGATCCGGTGGTCCAGTCCATCGTTGAACGATTTGAGGCGCGGATAGTCGAAGACAGTATCCGGCCCATCGAGACCAGCAGGAGATAGAGCATGTTTAACGACATGGGCGATCTGATGAAAAAAGCCCAGCAAATGCAGGAAGAAATGAAAAAGGCTCAGGAAGAGATCGCCAAGGCCGAGGTGACTGGCGAGGCCGGAGCGGGCCTGGTGAAAGTCACCATGAACGGCCGCCACGATGTGAGCAGGGTTGAGATCGATCCTTCGCTCATGTCCGAAGAGAAAGAGATTCTTGAAGACCTTCTCGCCGCCGCGGTGAACGATGCCGTTCGCCGGGTCGAGGCCAACCAGAAAGAAAAGATGTCGGGAATGGGCATGCCCCCCGGCTTCAAGATGCCGTTCTGATCCGTTCGTCTGTTGTATTCCGAGGATAGTTGATGGCTTTCAGTCCACTGGTTGATGAACTGGTCGAATCCCTGCGCTGCCTTCCGGGCGTGGGCCAGAAAACGGCCCAGCGCATGGCTTTCCATCTTCTGGAGCGCGGCCGGTCAGGAGGCACCCGTTTGTCCGAGGCCCTGCGCACGGCGATGGACGGCGTGCGTCGCTGCGAATCCTGCCAGAACTTCGCCGATACCGAGATCTGCGGGATCTGTGAGAACCCGACCCGCAAGACCGGCACCCTGTGCGTGGTGGAGAGCCCCTCGGATCTCCTGGCCATCGAGCAGGCGGGCGACTACAAGGGTGGTTACTTTGTCCTGATGGGCCATCTTTCGCCCATCGACGGCGTTGGCCCCGAAGAAATCGGTATCGAACGCCTGCTCAAGCGAGTCCAGGACGAAGGGGTGACCGAGCTGATCCTTGCCACCAATCCCACCGTCGAGGGTGAGGCGACGGCCCATTACATTGCCGACCGCCTCGATGGCCGGAACATCCTTATCACCCGTCTGGCCCATGGTATCCCGGTGGGTGGCGAGCTGGGCTATGTTGACGGCTTCACACTGACCCATGCCTTCCGCGGGCGCAAACCACTCTCCGAATAGGCTAACCAGGCTTTCCTATGGCATCTTCTTCCCCGGCCGTGGCCGCACCTCCGGCCCCCGAGATCATTCACTGGATCGAGACTCCCGAGGAGCTGGACAAGTGGTTGGCAGCGGCATCACCCGATCAGCCGCTTGCACTTGATACCGAGTTCGAACGGGTTAACACCTTCTATCCCATCCCCGGCCTTGTTCAGCTGGGACTCGGGGACCAGTACTGCCTGGTCGATCCGGAAGTGGCGGAGGCCTCAGGGTCGTTCCGGGAGGTGCTGGCGAACCCGGAGATCCCCAAACTTCTGTACGCCATGAGCGAGGATCTGGAGTTGTTCCGCCACTGGCTCGGGATCGAACTGGCGGGGGTGGTGGATCTCCAGATTGGTGCGGCCATGGCCGGTGCCGGTTTCTCCCTGGGCTATGCCCGCCTGGTCGAAACCCTGTTCGGTGAAACCCTGGACAAATCTGCCACCCGTTCCGACTGGCTGGCCCGTCCCCTGAGCGACGCACAGCGCCGTTACGCCGTCGATGACATCCGCTTTCTCGAGCCCATGTATCGTTGGGTCGTGGAATCCCTCAAACCTCGCGGTCTGGTGGAGGCCCTGTTCGAGGAATCGCAGCGATTTGCCTCCGAACTTGCCGCACAGGACGATCCGGAGCAGCACTACCTCAAACTGCGGGGCGGGTGGGCCCTGAACCCGGAACAGCAAGCGGTTCTGAAGGAGCTGGTGCGTTGGCGGGAGCTGGAATGCCAGCGCCGTGACATGCCCCGTAACCGGGTGTTTGCCGATGCCCTGTTGATCCTGGTGGCCGAACGGTTGCCGGAATCGATGCGCGCGCTGGGGGACATCCAGGGCATACCCTCGGGCGCCGTGCGCCGCTATGGCGAAACCATACTCGAACTTGTCCGGAACGCACGGGCTGCCGATAATGCAGGGCTTGAGCGGATTGCGCCACCCTTGAGTCGAGAACAGCAGGCCAGTTTCAAACAGCTGAAGCGCACGGTAAGGAAAGTCTCGGAAGCTGCTGATATTCCAGTGGAACTGGTTGCCCCGAGAAAGCGTCTTGAGAAGCTGATGCAGGACGGAGAACTGGACGGCAATCCGTTTTTCCAGGGCTGGCGTGAGGAGTTGCTGGCCCCGGTTCGAAGCCAGATCGAGGACATACTGAAGCAATGAAAGAACGGGAATTTATCTCCGTATTCAGAAGTAGCCGCAAGGCCGACACCTACGTATTCGTGCGCCGGGGCCAGAACTGGGATGATCTCCCCGAGGGCCTGCGTGGCATTTTCGGGGCGCCGGTCCATTCCATGGACCTGCTGCTGACACCGGACCGCAAGCTGGCCAGGGTCACCGGCAAACAGGTCCTGGAAGCCATCGAGGAGAAGGACTTCTACCTGCAGATGCCGGAAGAGCAGGAGGGCTACGTGGTCGAGTTCAAGCGCAAGCTGGAGCAACGGGACAAATGATTGCCCAGATCCCGTTCTGGCAACGTAAACGCCTGGACGAGATGACCTCGCAGGAG
>JAAZVL010000049.1 GCA_018623515.1 Marinobacter sp. | reverse complement strand
CGCCGACCGGAGCACCTCGATAAGACCAAAACTCAGCCCGCTACCACCATGGACCGCAATACCGGAGGGCTTGTTCACCACGAGCATCTGCTCGTTCTCGAAAATGACCGCTGCCTCCATGACGCCCTGAACCCGGCTACCGGGCTTCACCTGCTCCGGCTTCTCCTTGCGGACGATCGGCGGAATGCGGACGGTATCACCGGCCCGAAGCCGGGTATCCGGCTTCACTCTGCCCTTGTTCACCCGAACCTCGCCCTTGCGGACTATCCGGTAAATGATGCTCTTGGGCACGCCGCGCAGCCGTGACAGCAGGAAATTGTCTACCCGCTGGTCGTCATTGTCCTCGTCAACCGTAACCCACTGAACGCCCTGACGCACTTCCCGCCCCGGGCCGGAGGACTGCGAGGCAGCGCTGTCCTTCCGGGCGGGCGACCCGGGTGGCCGCTGTCGGGATCTGGTGTGTTTTTTCGCATCAGGCTTGCGTGACATGGAATTCCTTGCGGGCGACGCGTTTGGAGGATTGAACAGCCGCCGCAATACTGTTATATTCCGGCGTGCTCTGCCGTTTGTCTACGGCCTGGCCTACTCAAGCCAGAAGCCGGAGCGGCAGAAGTATACCGACACTATGAGAGAGTTTGAACGCCGACGCCCGAACAGATAGCGGGAACGGCGCAGGAAATGCTTCCGGACCTTGCTTCCGCAGACCGATGAACGGCTGCCAGGATGCCCCGGAAGAACAGGAACCGTGCGGAAAACCGACGGGCGACATCGCGAAGAATCATTGCCACGCAAGGCCGGGCCGTCCAGCTTACAAATACGACGTGAGACCCAGGCACCTGTGTGAACCTGAAAACGGATAACATGCGTCAACAGACATTCACCCTACACGACCTCTCCCTGCCAACTGGCAGAATGACCGTCGGCGGTGGTACTGAACCAACGGAATCACGCCCCATAAGGGTCTGATTCGGTCTGGCCGCCGGCTGCCTCAGTTGTAACAAGGCCCGCGGCACGCACGTTTCGCTTCGCTGATGCGAATCCCCCCGGTTTTCTGTCAAAACCAAACGACAGGAACCCTTTCTTTCCATGAAAAGAATGCTCATCAATGCAACTCATCCTGAGGAGTTGCGCGTAGCCCTGGTCGATGGCCAGCGTCTGTTTGACCTTGATATCGAATCCAGCTCCCGCGAGCAGAAGAAAGCCAACATCTACAAGGGTCGAATCACCCGTGTGGAGCCCAGCCTGGAAGCCGCATTCGTGGACTTTGGCGCGGAGCGCCACGGCTTCTTGCCGCTGAAGGAAATCTCCAAGGAGTACTTCAAGAAATCTCCGGGCCAGATCGAAGGCAAGATCAACATCAAGGATGTCGTCTCCGAAGGCCAGGAAGTCATCGTCCAGGTCGACAAGGAAGAACGCGGCAACAAGGGCGCGGCCCTGACCACGTTCATCTCCCTGGCCGGCCGATACCTGGTACTGATGCCCAACAACCCCCGCGCCGGCGGCATTTCACGCCGTATCGAGGGTGAGGAGCGGGCCCAGCTCAAGGAAGCGATGAACAATGTCCAGGTTCCCAAGGCCATGGGCATCATCGTGCGTACCGCCGGCATCGGCCGCACCACCGAAGAGCTCCAGTGGGACCTCGACTACCTGGTGCAGTTCTGGGAAGCGATCACTCAGGCCGCCGGCGAGCGCAAGGCGCCCTTCCTGATCCACCAGGAAAGCAACGTCATCATCCGCGCGGTGCGTGACTACCTCCGCCAGGACATCGGCGAAGTGCTGATCGATGCGGCAAACGTCTACGAGGACGTGCTCAACTTCGTGCGCGCCGTGATGCCGACCTTCGAGAACAAGATCAAGCTGTACAAGGACGAGATTCCGCTGTTCAGCCGTTACCAGATCGAAGGTCAGATCGAAACCGCCTTCCAGCGCGAAGTGAAGCTGCCGTCCGGCGGCTCCATCGTCATCGACCCCACCGAGGCTCTGGTTTCCATCGATATCAACTCCTCCCGCGCCACCAAGGGCCAGGACATCGAGGAAACCGCCCTGCAGACCAACCTGGAAGCGGCAGAAGAAATCGCCCGCCAGCTGCGCCTGCGGGACATGGGCGGCCTGATCGTGATCGATTTCATCGACATGACCCCCGCCAAGCACCAGCGCGAAGTGGAACAGAAGATGCGCGAAGCGCTGGAAATCGACCGGGCACGGGTCCAGGTTGGCAAGATCTCCCGCTTCGGCCTGCTGGAAATGTCCCGCCAGCGCCTGCGCCCCTCCCTGGGTGAGACCCGCAGCGAGGTCTGCCCGCGTTGTGAAGGCCAGGGCACCATTCGTGGTATCGAATCACTGGCCCTGAGTATCATGCGCCTGATCTACGAGGAGTCTTCCAAGGAGAAGACCGGCGAGGTCCGCGCCATCGTGCCGGTCTCCGTTGCCACCTTCCTCCTGAACGAGAAGCGTAAGCAGCTGGCCGACATCGAGTCACGCCAGAGTGTCCAGGTCGTGGTGGTTCCCGTGCCGCACATGGAAACCCCGCATTTCGAGATCCTGCGCATCCGTCAGGACGAAGCAACGCCCGAGCATATTTCCAGCCACCAGGTGGCGCAGGAATACAGCGAGCGCGAAGAAGAAATCTTTGAAGCGCCGAGCGCTGAGAAGCCGGCACGCGAACAGGCTGCCGTCAAGGCGATCCGGCCTTCCGCCCCGGCACCGACCCCTACACCCACAGTGGCAGAGGCAGCGGCTCAGGAAGAAGGCCTGTTCCGTCGGCTCGGGCGCAAGATCGCCTGCTTCTTTGGCGGCGAAAGCGAACAGGGAGAAAAGCGCGAACCGACCCAGCGCCCCCAGCGCCAGGACCGCAGGACCCAGGATCGTCGCAAGTCCCGGGTAGCCCGGGATGACCAGCGCGCCGGTGGCAACCGTAGCGGTGATCGCCGCCAGGGTAGCCAGCAGCAGGGTCGCGGTGACGACACCCGTAACCGTGGCCGCGGACGCAGCGATGACCAGAACCGTGGTGGCCAGGGTCGTCAGGGCGCCGAGAAAGGCCAGGACAAGGCTGCCGAAGGACGTAAGGAAAGCAGGGGCCGCGGCCAGAGTCGTAACCGCCCGCAGCGGGACCAGAAAGACACCCGCAGCCAGAAGGATCAGCAGCAGGCCAAGGAACAGAAGGACCAGCAGCAGCCTAAAGAGCAGAAAGAAGGTGGCCAGAAGGGTTCCGGTGGAGACAAGCCCCGCAAACCGCGCCGCCAGCGCAATCGCGACGGCTCTCCGGCTGAGGCACCTTCCAGCGCTCCGGCAGATCGCAAGGCGGTTCGGAGCGAAAAGCACCAGAAGGACACTCAGCCCGAGAAAGCGGCTGAACCGGCAAAGGCCGAGACCCAACAAGTCCCCGCCAAGACCGAGGAAGGCAAGAAATCCAAGCCCGAAACCGCACCAGGCAAGGGTGAGAAGGCAGATCAGGGTGAAAAGGCCGTAAAGGCCGAGGCAAGCCAGCCGGCGAAAGCCGAGCCGTCCGAAAAGGCTGCAAAGCCCGAGGACAAGCCTGCTGACAAGGAAGCAGCCAAGCCGGCAAAGGCCGCCGAAGCCAAGGCGCCAAAGCAGGAAGCTGCCAAGGCCGAAGAGGCCAGGCAGGAGCCTTCAAAAGGGGAGAAAGCCAAAGCCGAAGCACCACAGCCGGAAGCTTCCAAAGCGGACGCAGCAAAATCGGAGACAGCCAAAGCCGAGGAATCAAAGCCAGAAACTCCCAAAGCGGAGGCAGCGAAAGCCGAGGAGCCCAAGCCTGAGGCCGCCAAGGCAGAGCCTGTCAAAACCGAGGTAGCCAAGGCCGAGGCAGAAAAGCCTGCCCAGCCGAAGCAGGAAAAGCAGCCGGAAAAGGCCGAGGCTCCGACACCGGCTGCCGAGAACAAAGAACCCGAGCCCGAGCCCAAGCCCGCCAGCAAGCCTGAGGCTGAAAAGCCGAAGGAAGACAAGGCGCCCGCGCAGAGTGCTCCGGAGCCCAAGGCTTCCGAAGAACCCCGGATTTTCCAGGGTGAAAGCGGAAAGCCGGAACTGGACCTGCCGGTAACACCGGGCCGGGCCTATAATGATCCTCGTGAGGTCCGTCGCCGTCAGCGAGCCGCGGAAGAAGCCCAAAAGGCCGGGAGTAACTGACAGATGTTATCCAATTCCGACATAGAAGCGCTGGAAGACATACTGTTCGCGGAGCCCTGGGGTGATGAGGCCCTGGACTTTTTCGGGCTCCACGGCGTGGTTTGTGCCAGCGTCGTCGGCCCGGTTGAGTTGAGTGCGGAAGAAATCTTCCGCCTCGCCACCGGCACCGAACAGGTGCCTGGCGGGGAGATCCCCGAGGTATTCCGCCGCAGCGTGAGTCAACTGGCACGGGATATGGCCCACGCCCTCGATATGGGTCAGGCCCTGGAACTTCCGGAGCCGGAGGACGGCGACCCGATGAACGCACTGGAAAACTGGTGTGCAGGGTTTGTCGACACCTTCCTCGAACATGAGGAGGAGTGGCTGGAGGCCGCCAGCGAGGAGGAAACCGCGGATCTCATGGTTCCCATGCTGACACTGTCAGGGCTGTTCGATGACGAGGATTTCCAGAAAGTCCGCAACAGCGACAAACTGTCCCGCCAGATGGCAGATGCCATCCCGGACTCCCTGACCGACCTCTACCTGCTGTTTCACGCTCCGGACTGAGCCGGAGCCTCAAACACCTGCAGGTTCGCGAAAATGATGCCAGACCGGCTCCAGCCCGTCTGGCATTTTCATGATATTCCCCAGTTCGCACCAGGGCGCGCCAGGAAAGTGGAAATCACTGCCCTGGGATGCCCACATTCCATTGCGCCGGCAAAGCTCGGCCAGGAAACCAAGGTCACCGCTGGACTGGCCGGAAGTGGATACCTCAATGCCCTTCCCTCCGGCCCTGCAGAACTCGGCTGTAAGCTCTTGAAGTTTGGTCGCAGTCAGCTTGTACTTGCGAGGATGCGCCAGCACGGCAATGCCACCGGCCTCGGTGATCCATTGCACCACCTCTGGCAGCTCCGGCCAGTAAGCACGCACATCCCCGGCCTTTCCAGCCCCCAGGTACCGCTTGAACGCCTGAGCGGCATTGCGCACTACCCCTGCCTCGATCAGCGCCTCGGCGAAATGGGGCCGACCCGGAACATCACCACCGGCCTTTTCTGTCGCCCGCTCCAACAGGTCGGGCACCCGCAGGCGGTGTAGCCGTTCGGCAATCATTGCCGCTCTCGCCCGGCGGTTAGCCGTCTGCTGATCGACCCTGGCCTTGAACGCAGGGTCATCCTGATCAAAGTCCAGGCCGACGACGTGTATGGTCCGACCTTTCCACAGACAGGACAATTCGATTCCGGACACCAGCGTGATTCGGGATTCCTGCGCTGCCTTTTTCGCCGCGACAAGACCATTCAGGGTATCGTGATCGGTCAGGGCCAGGTGCGTCACCCCCTTTTCAGCAGCACGGGCAACCAGGTCTGCCGGTGCCAGGGCACCGTCCGAGGCCGTACTGTGACAGTGCAGATCAATGCACAAATTCGGGGGTTGGGGTATAGTCACAAAAATTCCTTAACCGGTTGAGAGAACTTCATGTATTACGCCATTATCAGTGAAGATATCGAGAACAGCCTTGCCCTGCGCCAGTCTGCACGCCCGGCCCATCTGGAGCGCCTGCAGGCCCTGAAAGCCGAAGGCCGGTTACTGGTTGCCGGGCCGCATCCGGCTATCGACACTCCCGAGCCCGGTGAAGCCGGGTTTACCGGCAGCCTCGTGGTGGCCGAATTCGACTCACTCGAAGCGGCTCAGGCCTGGGCCGATGCCGACCCTTATGTCGAGGCCGGCGTGTACCAGAAAGTAACGGTCAAACCCTTCAAGGCGGTGCTGCCCTGATATACCGGCCTGCGCATGAGTTTATTGTAATGGTGACCGGCTTGAACAGCCGGTCATCTGTGACAAAATTGCGCCTTTAACTTCTGGTGTTTTTCACTATCCAAATCTGGGAATGTACTCCGTGACGCCTTTTCGCCTGATCATCAGTCTGTTGTTTATCGTATCATCTATTGCAGCCGCCCAGGCCAGAACCGTCTGGGTTGATGACAAACTTTACCTGCCGGTCCGCTCAGGCGCAGGAACCCAGTACCGGATCATCGAAAATGCCCTGCCCAGCGGGACGCCGCTGGAGGTCCTGGAGGCTGGTGACAACTACACCCGGGTTCGCACACCGAAAGGCACCGAGGGCTGGGTGGCGAGTCAGTACCTGAGCAACACGCCGATTGCCGCCGACCGCCTCCAGGCAGCCAACCGGGAGTTGGAGCAGACCAAGACTGAACTGGCCCAGATCAAGGAGCAGCTTTCGGAGGTCACACAGGAGCGAAACGCCCTTGAGAGCGCTGAATCCAACCTGTCCAACCGCTCCCAGGAACTTCAGGAAGAGCTGCAGCGGATCAAGAGCATCGCCGCCGATTCCATCAATCTGGAGCGCCGGAACCGCGAGCTGAACGAGGAGAACCAGAAGCTTCGCAATGATCTGGAAGTTCTTACTGCCGAGAACGAGCGCCTGGAGGCAAGCAAAGAGTCCGACTTCATGCTGCTGGGCGCCGGACTGGTGTTCGGTGGCGTACTGCTGGCACTGATCATCCCCATGCTCAAGCCTACGCGCAAGACCGACAACTGGGCCTGACCTTTCGGCTCAGGCCAATACATCCGGACAAAAAAAGAAGGGCGGCCCGCGGGCCGCCCTTCTGCGTTCCTGACCGCCGGATCAGACCAGCGGCTTCTCCGAAACGATGATGCCGTTGTTGTCGGCATACACGTAATGCCCCGGATGAAAGGTGACGCCGTGGAAGGTCACGGGGATATTCAGATCCCCAATGCCGCGCTTCTCGGTCTTCCGGGGTACCGTGCCCAGCGCCTGTACTCCCAGGTTGGTCTGGCCGATCTCATCCACGTCGCGGATGCAGCCATAGATGATGAGGCCGGCCCAGCCATTGCTGGCCGCCTTTTCCGCCAGCATATCGCCCAGCAGCGCGTTACGTTTTGACGCGCCGCCATCAACCACCATGACACGGCCGTGGCCGGGCTGCCCTACCTGCTCCTTGACCACGGAGTTGTCCTCGAAGCACTTCACGGTAACGATCTCACCGCCAAAGTTCTTCACGCCACCGTAGTTGTTGAAGCCGGGCTCGACCACCTGGACTTCCGGAAACTCGTCACACAGATCCGGGGTAATGATATCTGCCATGTTGTCACTCTCCTTTGTCCGGAAATGGAATCAGTCGATCTTCTCGTCAGCCAGGAAGAACCAGGTGTCCAGAACCGAATCCGGGTTCAGGGATACAGAATCGATACCCTGATCCATCAGCCACTTGGCCAGATCCGGATGGTCGGACGGGCCCTGGCCGCAAATTCCGATGTACTTGTCTGCTTTCTTGCAGGCCTGGATGGCGTTGGACAACAGCGCCTTCACCGCATCGTTACGCTCGTCGAACAGGTGGGCGATGATGCCGGAGTCGCGGTCCAGGCCCAGGGTCAGCTGGGTCAGGTCGTTGGAACCGATGGAGAAGCCATCGAAGTGCTCGAGGAACTGATCCGCCAGCAGCGCGTTGGCCGGCAGCTCGCACATCATGATCACCCGCAGACCGTTGTCGCCCCGCTTCAGGCCATTTTCCGCCAGCAGGTTGACCACCTGCTCCGCTTCACCAACGGTACGCACGAACGGCACCATCACTTCCACGTTGGTCAGGCCCATCTCGTTGCGAACTTTCTTGAGCGCACGGCACTCGAGCTCGAAGCAGTCCCGGAAGGTATCGGAGATGTAGCGGGAAGCACCCCGGAAGCCGAGCATCGGGTTTTCTTCGTCCGGCTCGTAAAGGGTACCGCCGATCAGGTTGGCGTATTCGTTGGACTTGAAGTCGGACAGGCGCACGATCACTTTCTTCGGTGCAAACGCCGCCGCCAGGGTGGAAATACCCTCCACCAGCTTGTCCACGTAGAAATCTACCGGTGAAGAGTAGCCGGCAATGCGCTTCTCCACGGTCTGCTTGATATCCCGCGGCAGGCCGTCAAAGTTCAGCAGCGCCTTCGGGTGCACGCCGATCATCCGGTTGATGATGAACTCGAGGCGGGCCAGGCCAACACCTTCGTTCGGCAGGGCCTGGAAATCGAAGGCGCGGTCCGGGTTACCCACGTTCATCATGATCTTGAACGGGATGTTCGGCATCGAATCCACGGTGTTCTCGCGCAGCTCGAAATCCAGCGAGCCTTCGTAGATCATGCCGGTATCACCCTCGGCGCAGGACACAGTCACTTCCTGGCCGTCCTTGAGCACCTCGGTGGCATCGCCACAACCGACAACCGCCGGAATACCCAGCTCCCGGGCAATGATGGCCGCGTGACAGGTCCGACCGCCGCGATCGGTAACGATCGCGGAAGCACGCTTCATAACCGGCTCCCAGTCCGGGTCGGTCATATCGGTCACCAGGACATCACCCGGCTGCACGCGATCCATTTCATTGATGCTGGTGATAATCTTCACCGGACCACTACCGATCTTGTGACCGATACTGCGGCCTTCTACGAGCACCTTGCCGGTTTCCTTGAGAAGGTAACGCTCCATGACGTTGGCAGCAGCTCGGCTCTTGACGGTCTCCGGACGGGCCTGAACGATGTAGATCTTGCCATCGTCACCATCCTTCGCCCATTCGATGTCCATCGGACGGTCGTAGTGTTTTTCAATGATCATGGCCTGCTTGGCCAGCTCTTCCACCTCGGCATCGGTGATGGAGAAGCGGTTACGGTCGTCGTGATCCACCTTGACGGTCTCGACATACTCGCCTTCACCGGGGCTGGAATGGTAGACCATCTTGATGGCCTTGCTGCCCAGGTTGCGGCGCAGGACGGATGGACGGCCGGCTTCCAGGGTCGGCTTGTGGACGTAGAACTCGTCCGGGTTAACGGCACCCTGCACAACGGTTTCACCCAGGCCATAGGAAGACGTGATGAACACCACATCCCGGAAACCGGATTCGGTATCCAGGGTGAACATGACACCGCTGGCCGCAGTCTCACTGCGGACCATCTTCTGGATGCCGGCGGACAGGGCCACCAGCTTGTGATCAAAACCGTGGTGCACGCGGTAGGAAATAGCCCGGTCATTGAACAGGGAGGCAAATACCTCCTTGACCGCGCGGCGCACCTGCTGCAGCCCAACCACGTTCAGGAAGGTTTCCTGCTGGCCGGCGAACGAGGCATCCGGCAGGTCTTCTGCAGTCGCCGAGGACCGCACGGCAACCGCCATGTGCTCATTGCCATCCTGCAGCTTGGCATAGGCCTCTGCCAGCGGCTTTTCCAGAACTTCAGGCAAGTCGGTATCAATAACCCACTGGCGAATCTGGGCGCCGACGCGAGCCAGTTCGTTCACATCGTTAACGTCCAGCTTCTCAAGGGCATCATCGATCTTGTCCTTGAGACCGTCGGTGGCCAGAAACTCACGGTAGGCGTGAGCTGTCGTGGCAAAACCGCCGGGAACGGTGACACCTGCGTTGGCGAGATTACTGATCATTTCGCCCAGGGAGGCGTTTTTTCCGCCTACCCGGTCGACATCAGACATTCCGAGGTGATCAAACCAGATGATGTAATCTTCCAAAGCGCGTCTCCCTTAGAGTCTGTGAAGCAAAAAGCAAAACCGGGCCAGCGATATTCAGCGGCAAATGCAGGCAATATCCACTGCGGAGTCTCGAACTTGGCGTGTATGATACTGTAACCTGCGGAAATTACCTAGGGCACTCCCAGCCAGATTTGGAACCGGACCTTACACCATGAGACGTACCGCCTTTTTCATATCCGACGGCACCGGCCTGACCGCCGAAGCTCTCGGCCACGCTCTTTTGGCCCAATTCGAGAAAATCGACTTCGAACGGGTGACCGTGCCCTACATCGATGACGAGGACAAAGCCCGGGCCATGGTGACCCGGATCAACAAGGCCTCCGAAACCGATGGCGAGCGGCCATTGGTGTTCGACACCATTGTCGACAGCGACATCCGGGACATCATCTCCCGTGCCGACGGCTTCATGATCGACATCTTCGGCACCTTCCTGAATCCGCTCGAACAGGAATTGAATGCCTCGTCTTCCTACACCGTAGGCAAGAGTCACTCGATCAACAACGAAGGCAGTTACGAACGCCGGATCAATGCGGTCAATTTCGCCCTGGATAACGACGATGGCGCCCGGACCCGCCATTACGATGAAGCAGACCTGATCCTCATCGGCGCCTCCCGCAGCGGCAAAACGCCCACCTGCCTCTATCTCGCCCTGCAGTATGGCGTGAAAGCCGCCAACTACCCGATTACCGAGGAAGACCTGGCGGATCAGCGCATGCCCAAAGCCCTGCGCCCGCACCGGGAGAAGCTGTTTGGGCTGACCATCGAGCCGGAGCGCCTGTCCACCATCCGCAATGAACGGCGACCGAATTCGCGCTACTCATCCATCCAGCAGTGCATGCACGAGATTGAAGAGATTGAACTGATGTACCGACGGGAGCGGATTCCCTACCTGAATACCACGGCGTATTCGGTGGAGGAGATTTCGACGCGGATTATGGTGACGACCGGGCTGAAGCGGCATCGGTGATGAAACTGGGGTCAGAAGAAGGTGTTCTTCAGACCCCCGAGTTTGAGATTGAGATTGAAGGTGGGGTCAGATGAAAGCCTTCATCTGACCCCTTTTTCTCACAACTCCTGAATATCCAACCCCAGGTCCTTCACCATCTCCCGGTTATCGGAACTGGTCACCACAGCCGTGCTGGCCTTCGCCGGCACCAGCCAGGTCTTGGCCACGCGCTTGAGATCGTCCAGCGTGACAGCCAGGACCCGCTCCCGGAACCGGGCACGTTGCTCGGGCGAACGTCCGAACAGCTTGTTGTGGAACGCGTGCCTCGCAGCACCCGCCGGCGAACGGGGGCGGTCCAGCTGGCCGATGACGCCGAGAATGGACTCCTCCAGCTCCTGGTACTCATGGTCGGTTTCCTGCAGCCAGTCCAGGGCCTTGTCGAAATCTTCCAGGGTCTCATCCAGGCGCGGGTCACGGTAGGAGAAGAACCGGAATACGCCATTGACGCTGTCCTGACCGGCGCCCCCGCCATAGGCACCACCCTTCTCCCGGATGGCCCGGTGCAGGTAGCCGTTACGCAGGAAACCGCCCAGCACAGTCAGTGCCGCCGCATCGGGGTGATCCACCGGCACGGTCGGATAGGCTTTGGCGCAGAAATTGACCTGGGTGGAGGTCAGCCATGCTTCCCGGGTCGTGTAATCCACCGGATCCATGCGCCAGGTTTCAGCGCTGCCTCCAGGCTTGCCCTGCCAGCAGGATTTCAGGTCATCGACCATCGCGGGCAGCTGATCGTCTTCGCCGATCACCAGGAACTGACGCTGCTGGTTGCGGATCTTCTCATGCAAAGCCGCCAGCCGGCCGCAGAAGGCCTCCAGCTCAGCCGGATCGTTCAGGGCTTCGTCCAGTTGTTTGGTACCCCGGATGCCCGCCAGGCCACCAAGCCGGTAGGCCAGCCAGGCGCCCGCGCTCAGCCCCTGGGATGCCGCACCCATGGCCAGGGCGTGGCCACTGCCGGTCACGGCCTGAACCCGACGGGCCCGGATCTGGGCAATGATTTCCCGGATACGGTCCTTCTCATCAAAGCGAGCGCCGTTGTAGACATCGTGCAGCAACTGCGTGAGCTTGCCACGATTGCGGGCCAGGGCTTTGCCACTGAAAATCAGGTAGCCCGAGACATCCTGTACGTCATCAATCTTGCCCTTGGCGCTGAAGGCCGCGCTGATACCGCCGGATTCGGCAGAAATCCGGTCCTGCATCTGCAGGTAATCCAGATCGCCACAGCCGACTTCCGAAATGAGCGTGGTGTAGTACGGCAGGAACAGCAGATCCTCCTCGGACAAGGTCGGAACCGGCAGTACCACCTGTTCATACACCAGACCGTTGGTGCCGCGGGCATAGACGGTCGCGGAAATATCCCCGTCGTAACGACACTCAGGCTCAGGCATCTGCAGAGGCACGTCGGACAGATCCACCTTGGGCAGGATGGAATCGTCATCCTTGCGCATCTGCCGCTCTTCGAGGGCGCGGGCACGATCCACGATCTGCTGAACCTCTTCCTCGGTCAGCGTGGCTTTGCGACGAGCCAGGGCTTCGCGAATTGCCTGCTGGCGACGGGACTCCAGCTTCTCGTCCGGTCGCAGGGTCAGGGTGACCCGGTGCGGGTTCTCCAGCAGCTTGCGGCGAATCAGGCCCGGCACATACTCCGGATCCTTGATCTTCTCCCGCAGGGATGCCAGTACCGGCTCCAGGTCCAGCAGCTCCACCGGATCGCCGCCATGGACCATCGGCGCGATCGCGCTCATGATCAGCTGCAGACCATAGGGGAACTGGTCGCCGGCGATTTCCCGCTGGTGCAGTTCCAGCTGGTGCAGGATCGCTTCCAGCCGTTCTTCGCTGACACCCTCTTCAACCACTTTCTGCAGGGTGTTCTCGATCAGCGTCTCGAGCTCCTTGTCTTTGTCCGGCTCACTGCCCTCGATACCACAAACGAAGGTCATCTCACGATTGGAATCTTCCAGCCCGCACATGGGCGATGGCGCATGCCCCAGATCGGTGGTTTCCAGCGCCCGCATCAGCGGAGAAGCACTGTTTTCCAGCAGCACGGCGGACAGCAACTGACCTTCCATATTCTCCAGCAGGTCAAAACTATGGCCGAGCAACCAACCCACCACGATATGGGTCTTGTTATCGGTGCCCTCACCCTCGTTCACGGCATAACCCTGCTCTACGCGAACCGGGCTGAACATCCGCTTCTCGTCGCGCACCGGCAGCTCGATGTCGAGCTTGTCGAAACGCTTCAGTGCCAGCTCCTCGAAGCGCTCGTGGTGCTCGTGGGCGGGAATATTGCCGTAGGTGGCGAAAATCGCGTTACTCGGGTGGTAGTGGTGACGATAGAATCTGACCAGGTCGTCGTAGCTCAGATCGACGATGTGGTCCGGCTCACCGCCACTGTTATAGTGGTAGGTGGTGGTCGGGAACAAGTGGCTGCTGAGGTTCTGCCAAAGCTGGGACGTCGGCGCGCTCATGGCGCCCTTCATCTCGTTATATACCACACCGCGATAGACCAGATCGGTGTTGGGGTCGTCCGGTTTTTCGAATTCCAGGCGATGACCTTCCTGGGCAAAATCCAGGGGGTCCAGCTTGGAAAAGAACACCGAATCCAGATAAACCGAGAGCAAATTATCGAAATCCTTCCGGTTCATGCTGGCAAACGGATAGGCCGTCCAGTCACTGCTGGTGAAAGCATTCATGAAAGTGTTCAGGGACCGGCGGATCATCATGAAAAACGGATCCCGGACCGGATATTTCTCACTGCCACACAGCGCCGTGTGCTCCAGGATATGGGCCACACCGGTGGAGTCCATCGGGAAGGTGCGCAGGGCAACGAAAAATACGTTCTCGTCGTTGTCCGCCGCCAGGTGCAGGTGGCGGGCACCGGTCTTCTTGTGACGGTACTCCTCAACCTCCAGGTTGAGGGTGTCAATCCGGTGACTGCGTAGCTTCTCAAAGGCCGGATGGGTTGCGTTCTCGATCACAGCAGCCATTCAATCTATCCTGTCGTTAAACAAATGGAGACTTGTAGGGTAACACGTAGTATCGATTATCATGCACAGTCCCGTAGTGATAAGGTAGCCCTGCAAGCCATGACCAAGCCTGCTGAAGAAACCACAACCCTCGAGGCCCCGGAAGTCGCCGCCTACTGGGCAGAACGGCGCCGCTACATCGAGCGTATTCGAAAGGTACCCGAGATCCGCAACAGGTTCTGGCGGGAAGTGGGCATCTACCTGCTGCGCCGGTTACTCTGGTCGTTCGGCTTCTTCCCGATCATGATTGCTTTCTGGGTTCCCTTTGTCCTCTCGAGCTTCAACCCCGTGGCCATGGCCGCCGACCTGATCCCCCTGCTCCAGGATTTCGTCAGCTCCAACCCGGAAGTCCAGGCCACCACCATCAGCACGATTCTGATCGCCTGGGCGTCAATCGGTTTCTTTTTCCTGGTCTTCGACGTCGTACTGACCCCGTTCCGCTCACCCTATGAATACGAAGCCGACGTCTACATGAGATCATGGGAACAGCTCAACCATGACAAGCTTCCGGACAAAGTGTGATTTGGCCGGCATTCTCGATAACTTCAGACACTTTCTGTTACATAACGTTGCAGTCAGTGGGTAAGATCAGGGGGTAATCCGGATTCGGTAAGACAGGATCAAGAGGTCCCTCCATGGTCGATTTCAGACCACTGCTGTTTATAAATGCCCTGGCGCTGATGCTCCTGGTAACGGCAGGCTTTGCCTCGGTACGCAATGGTCCGGGCGTCGCCGACCTGCCATTGTCAGCAACCGTTCCTGAATCCGCGAAGACAGTTTCCACCGGCACCACCGCACCGGTAGAGCCTCCAAAGGTCCGGCAACCGCCAGCTCGATTAACACCGGCGGCCGAACCAGCCGGGATTTCGCTTGCGGAGCCTTTCTCCATTGCCCCCATGCCCGAAGAGCCCCGCACGCTGGCAACCGCTGAGCCAGCGGACGCACTGCCAAAGCCCGGGAATAGCGCGCCTGCTCCGGAAACTGTGACCGAGCCCGAGCCAACCCCGACTACCGGCCTGCTGGTGCTCCGCTCCAACGTCATTGGCGATCAGGTCACCATCAATGGCAGGAAATACGGCGCCACCCGCCTGGACCTGGAACTCAAGCCCGGCAAATATGACGTCACCATCAGCAAACCCGGTTATCAGCCCTGGGAACAGCGGGTGGCCCTGGACGCCGGTGAGGCAATCACCCTGGTCGGCAAACTGGAGGCCTATACCACCGTCAATTACCGCAACGGCACCTGGGTTGGCGGAGTCCGGACCGGAGACGGCACCTATCAGGACAAGGAAGGCCTGCGCTACGAAGGCCATTTCATTGACGGCAAATTCCATGGCCAAGGCACCGCCTGGTATCCCGACGGCAGCCGATATAAGGGTGACTGGATCGAGGGCCAACGCGAGGGCGAAGGCGTGTGGCACGGCGCTGCTGGTACCGAGTACACGGGCCAGTTCGCTGCCGACAGATTCCACGGCAAGGGCACGCTGACCCGAGAAAACGGCGATATTCTCACCGGCCAGTGGGCAGAGGGACTGCTCAACGGCCACGGTTCCCTGACCACTGCCGACGGCATGCTGTATGTCGGCGGTTTCCGGAACAACGAGTTCCATGGCACCGGCGCCCTCACCTACCCGGACGGCCGCACCTATGAGGGCGAGTTTTCCAACGGCGTCTTCCACGGCTCGGGCGCCGAGATCTTTGCCGACGGCAAGAAATACGAAGGGCAGTACATGGAAGGGGAGTTCCATGGCAAGGGTCTGCTGCGCAATCCCAACGGCAGCTCGATCGAGGCCACCTTCCGCCATGGCGAACCCTATGGACAGGTTCGCCTGACCACCGCGGCCGGTGAGGTTTTCACTGCCCGCACCACGGAACCCGGTGTGTGCTATCGGGAAAAGAGCTATCGGGCCACCCAATGCCCGCAACTGGAAGGCTGGTGAGTTCCGGCCCGATAACCCACGCACTCGCAGTAACAGGTTGAGGTAGTGACCATGTCGATCAAGAACGCTCTGCTGGTAGATGACTCCAAGGTGGCCCGGTTTGCCCTGAGCAAACTGCTGGAGAGCCGCAACATGCAGGTCAACATGGCCGGTTCAGCGGAGGAAGCCCTGGAATTCCTGAATCGCCATGAGCGTCCGGATGTCATTTTCATGGACCATCTGATGCCGGGCATGAACGGTGTCGAGGCCACCCGGGCCATCAAGGGCAACCCGGACACTTCCGACATCCCGATCATCATGTGCACCTCGAGAAAATCACCCTCCTTCACCGAGGAAGCGAAAAACTTCGGGGTCTACAACATCCTGACCAAGCCGCCCCAGTCCGATGGCCTCGGAGAGGTTCTCGACCAACTGGCCAGCGACGTCAGCAACGGCAACCTGCCGGAGCCCACATTCACCGAAGTCCCGGAGAAAAAGGATCCGGGGGCGCTGAACGTCCCGGATGATGCGTCACTTCAGTTGTCTCAAAAATCCGAGCCGAAACCGAAGACCAACGGCCATGCTTCGCCCGACGCGGTTCCGCTCACCAACGACCTGATTGAACAGATTGCCCGCTCAGCGGTGAAAACCCACATCAACAACCGCCTGCATGAGCTGATGAGCGAACTGTTCGATGAACAGTTTGACCATCTGAAACGCGCCCTGGATGAAAGCCGGAACAAACAGGAAGCTGCGATCGAGGAACGACTGGGTGACCTGTCGGACCTGATCGAGCAACGCACCCGAAACCTGCGGGATGACGTGGCCGCGGAGGTAAACCTGAACCTAGCCCGTGAGCTGGCCGAACTGAAACGGGATCTCAAGCGTCAGTCAGGTTTCACCAGTGAGCACATGGATGAGCTCAAGGACCACATTACCAGTGTGCAGACCATCGATACCGAGTTCTGGCAGACGCTGCAATCCGAGGCGATCCAGCAGGCCCATGAGATCTCCCGGGAAACCTCGGAGGACATCGCGCAGCGCACCATTGACCTGTTCGTCGCCCAGCAGCGCGCCGCCACCTCCCGGGTCTACACCCTCGGCCTGGCAGTCAGTCTGGGGGTCTTCAGCGTCGGGATTGCCTGGCTGTCAGGTCTGTTTGGCTGAGCCGGCTGCGGATACGCCGCCAGTCCGAAGGCGTATCGACATCGTCGCGGACACCTTCCACAGGCACACGGGTCGCGCCAACCTCGGTGAGCAATCGGCCAGCACCACGATCGCCCTCAAGCGCCATCACCTCCGGCCATAGCCAGCGAGGCAGATACGCGGGCACACCAGCCCTGCCGCCATAATCAGCGGCCATCGGCTGGCCGGGCACCTGATGTGCCGCCTGCCTCATGGCTCGCAACGCATCCATATCCAGCAATGGCTGGTCTGCCACCAACACAAAGACTCCTTTTACTTGCGGGCCCAGGCTCTCAATGCCTGTCGCGAGCGACGCCGACAATCCCTGCGCCCAATGCTCGCATGCCAACCAGACAGAAGGCTGACGATGGCAGCGGAAACGGATCAGGGGATACCAGGCGCCAGTCACCACGCGCACATCGCTGCTCAGAGCGCGGGCCTGCCGCAACGCCCGGTCCAGCAAAGTACCGCCATCCGGCAGTGTCAGTAGAGCCTTGGGACGCCCCAGGCGGGTAGATGCGCCGGCCGCGAGCACGATTACGGCGAACCCGGATTCGTCCGGATGAAAACTGAACCTTCTGATAAGCACCCCGATAGCAATATCCAATGGCGGGAAAGCACCAGCACACTGCCGGAACTGCTGATTTTTGCTAGAATCCGCCCATCACTCAATCATACCCTCCGGACTCCCGATGAATCACCTGTTTGTCGACAACCTTACCGTCATCGATTTCGCCTACCTAGACGCCACCCGCGGTCTGGTGGGCGAGAGCTGGATCGCCGATGTGGTACTCGGCGGAGAGCTGGACGAACAGGGCATGGTGTTCGACTTCAGCAACGTCAAACGCACCATCAAGCGCGTCATCGATGAGCGCGTGGACCACCGCCTGGTGATTCCCCGGGGCTACGAAGGCCTGATCTGGAGCGAAGACGAGCCGGACACCTTCACCTGGAAGCTCACCGATGGCAGCCAGATTGTCCATCGGTCACCGGATGAGGCAGTGGTCTGGCTCTCCGCCGAGCACGTGGTGCCCTCGGCAGTAGCGCGCCTGCTGGAGCACGAACTGATGGAGGTGCTTCCCGCCAATGTCACCTCGGTAACCATCAATCTGCGCGAGGAAGTGATCGAGGGCGCCTACTACCACTACGTCCACGGCCTGAAAAAACACCTGGGCAACTGCCAGCGCATTGCCCACGGCCACCGCTCCCCGATCCGCATCGACCGCAACGGCCACCGGGACTACGATCTGGAACACCGCTGGGCCACCCTTTGGCGCGACATCTACGTGGGTTCGG